>PLGM01000334.1:0-8730 GCA_003139795.1 Acidobacteriaceae bacterium
TGTGAAGCCAGCTACTTGGCGCATACCCATAGCCCGCTGTGGTCCCAAACGAGCAGCTTCAGACGATTGCGCCGTGCGTTCGCGAATAAGTAAACATGCCCGCTCAGTGGATCGCACTGCAAATGATCCCGCACCAGCCCGTATAGACCGTTGAAATTCTTGCGCATGTCGGTCGCGCCGGTCGCCACGTAGATCCGCGTTGCCGGTCCGAAGCCAAACATCGCTCTACGCCTTGTCCAGAACCGCTACCAGACGCTCCAAAGTCGGCGCGTCAAATCCGCAGCCCACTTCAATCCGCCAGCCGTTGCTCAACTCCAACCATAGCGCACTGCGGGTCTCTGTCCGATTCTCGGCTGTTGCGGAAATGCTCGACAACACTTTCACCGGAACAATCCGGCCTTCCCCACATCCCATCGCCCGACGTTGACGCTTGCGGTACTTGTCCAGCGTCCCCAACGACAACCCACGCTCGGCACAAAACAACTTCCGCGTCAGTCCGCTTGACTCATACTCGGCAACCAGTTGTTCCACTTCTGCGCGGTTCCGGCGACGCCGTACCGAATGCTTCTCTGCTGTCTCGCTCATACCAGCAGTCCATCACAGAACTGAAAAGCAAAACAGGTGTGTCGCTCAGACGTATACTGACAAGGCGCGCAGTGCGGCCTCCGGATTTCAAAACAAAGTCGGCATCGTCCTTGTAATTGATCCCCCGCCCTTCACTTCCAGTGCGTATCGCTGTCATTGGGAACCACCTTCCCCGGCAATGTGGAATTGCCACCTTCACGACCGATTTGTGCGATGCGATTGCCTCTGAGTACTGGGCCGTTGGAGTGCTTGTAGCAGCCGTCAACGACTTGCAAGCGGGGTACGCCTACCCCGCGCGTGTACGCTTTCAGATAACCCAGGATGAACTCTTGTCCTATTAGGCAGCCGCCGGCTTTCTCAATTCCGGCAATGTCGATTTAGTGTGCTTGCAGCACGGGTATGGGATTTATGGAGGGAAAGCCGGCAGCTATGTCCTAAAGTTGCTGCGGCACCTCGCAATGCCAGTGGTCACAACGCTCCATACGGTCCTTCGCGAGCCCGACCTCAACCAACGAATCGTCATGCAACAGATCGCCGCACTCCCCGACCGTCTTATTGTGATGAGCGAGTACTCTTCTCGCGTTCTCCAGGATGTATTTTGAGTGCCAAGCGAAAAGATCGACCTGATTCCTCACGGCATCCCCGACTTGCCCTTCGTGGAACCGAATGTTTACAAAGAATCGCTCGCAATCGCGGGAAAGTCTGTATTGCTCACGTTCGGCCTGTTGTCTCCCAACAAGGGATTCGAGAGCGTGATTCAAGCTCTGCCGCGGATCCTGTCCCGGCACAGAGACGTCGTCTACGTGATCGCAGGCGCCACCCACCCGCATGTTAGGGTTCGAGAAGGCGACCGGTACCGGGATCAGTTGCAGGCTCTAGCCAGGGAAGTTGGGGTCGAGCGAGAGGTAATATTCCTGAACCGGTTCTTCAGTCCCCAGGAAATGGCTTCGCTGGTCGGGTCGGCCGACATCTACATCACGCCGTACTGCCACGATGCCCGGGCAGTATCGGGAACCCTGGCCTATGCCCTGGGCGCCGGCAAGGCGATCATTTCCACTCCTTACTGGCACGCCGCCGAACTCTTGGATGGTGGACGCGGAGCGCTAGTTCCCTTTGAGAGCTTGGCTGCTATCGCAACTGCCGCGATTGAGCTCCTTGACAACGATGGGGAACGCCACGTAATGCGCAAACGCGCTTACCTCTACGCACGCAAGATGGTCTGGAACCGGGTAGCGCAGTCTTATATGCATTCCTTCGAACGGGCTCGTTACCATCGCATGCAACCTGTGTACCTGGGGTTTCCCGCCCGAGCCGCCGAGAAGAACGCTGCAGGCCGACTTGTAAATGTCTGACAACGGATGTGGATCTTGGTTCTAATCTAGAAGCATCGATGCATCCCCACTTATGCAAGCAAACGTTACGCAAACGCCCTGCTGGGTATGAGGATGGGAGTCATCCTTTGACACGCAGGCACGACGGCACTGCATCAGGCTTGTCGACACAACTGTTAAACATCTTCCATTGATGGCCAAAAGAGAACAGATTGCCGCTTCTGCGCATGGGACGCTTTTGTCATCTGGGAGTACAAGTGTGCTCCTGAGCGGAATGCTCAAAGAGTTCAGTACGATGAGCATGTTTTCCACACAACAGAGCCTTCAGAGGAGCGAAGGCATGTTCGAGAAAAGGAGCTTTCATGACCACTACGCAAAAATGCGAACATCCGGCTTGCAACTGTGTGGTACCGAATGGGAAGAAATACTGCAGCGAGGCATGTGCCGATAAGAAGAAGACACCCGAACTGACCTGCCAATGCCAGCATCCAGAATGCCATGGGAAAGCGTTTAAAGTCTAGGCTTTACGCCCCGGCCATACGCACGGATTTCGTTTCTTCCGTGCGGAGTTTTGTCCCATTTCAACAGTGAAAGGCAAAGAGCACCTCATGTCATCTTCTGCGACACTCTCAGCGCCCATCGCTCCACCCGCATTGGATGAGTTGTGCATCAACACGCTGCGCTTTCTGGCCGTGGACATGGTGCAGAAGGCCAACTCGGGTCATCCCGGCTTGCCGATGGGTTCGGCGTCCATGGCGTACGCGCTCTGGGATCGATCGCTCAAGTTCAATCCGCGCGATCCCAGATGGCCCGACCGGGACCGTTTTGTTTTGTCGGCCGGACATGGGTGTGCGCTGTTGTATGCCCTGCTCCATGTCACGGGTTTCGACTTGCCTCTTGAAGAACTCAAAAGGTTTCGCCAATGGGGCAGCCGTACTCCGGGGCATCCCGAATATGGCAAAACTCCGGGCGTCGAGGCTACCACAGGGCCCTTGGGGCAAGGACTGGCCAACGGCGTCGGCATGGCCATTGCGGAGGTGGCGCTCGCGGCGCGCTTTAACCGGCCGGGCCACCGGATCGTGGACCACTATACCTATGTTCTAGTTAGCGATGGCGACCTTGAGGAGGGAATATCCTCAGAGGCCGGATCAGATGCGGGTCATCAGCATCTGGGCAAACTGATCGTTCTCTATGCCGACAACCACATCACGATTGAAGGCAGCACGGAGCTTTCGTTCACCGAAGATCGAATGGCCCGGTTCGCTGCCTTCGGCTGGCACGTTCAGAAAGTAGAACAGAGCAACGACGTTGACGCGGTGGCCCTTGCGCTACAGAATGCCCGCGAGGAGAGCGGGCGGCCATCGTTGATTGCAGTGCGTACCCACATTGGCTTCGGCAGCCCACACAAACAGGACACTGCGGCGTCCCACGGAGAGGCACTCGGTGTGGAAGAGGTCCGCCTTACCAAGGAAGGAATGGGCTGGCCGGTTGAACCTGCCTTTCAAGTCCCCGAGGAGGCCCTGGAACATTTTCGGAGAGCGGTTGCGCGCGGGAATTCTGCGCAGACAGAATGGGAGTCACGCTTCAAAGCGTACGCGCAACAATACCCCGACCTAGCAGCAGAGTTTCAGAGAGTTATCGACAGACGACTGCCCAAGGATTGGGACGCTGATCTGCCGGCATTTCGTGCGGCGGACGGTCCGATGGCAACCCGCGTTGCTTCAGGGAAGGCGATCGCGGCTCTCGGTCCTCGCCTGCCGGAGATGATGGGAGGCTCGGCAGATCTCGGTCCTAGCACCCACACGAACATTGATGGAGCCGGAAACTTCGAGCCGGAGAACTGGGCGGGACGCAACATGCACTTTGGCATTCGAGAGAATGCCATGGGCGCCATCCTGAATGGAATGGCGTTGCACTGTGGCCTCATCCCTTATGGGGGAACGTTCTTTGTTTTCACCGACTATATGCGTCCACCGATGCGCCTGGCGGCTATGGATGCCTTGCCAGTGATCTATGTCTTNNCGAATGAGACAGTGGCCGCATGGAGGGTGGCAATTGCAAGAAGGCAGGGTCCTGTTGCTCTTGTTCTGACACGCCAGGGGCTTCCGGTACTCGACTTGGGTTCCTATCCCGGCATTCCTGCGGGAGTTCCGTTGGGCGGTTATATCCTTGCGGATTCTCCGGCGGGTGATCGACCGGAAATCATCCTCATCGCCACCGGCTCCGAAGTCCATTTAGCGTTAGAAGGTCGCGACCGGCTCGTAGCCGAAGGTGTCAAGGCAAGAGTTGTGAGCATGCCGAGCACGAACCTCTTCGCATCGCAGTCGGATGATTATCGAGAAAAGATCATACCTCAAGGTGTGCCGCTCTTAGTCATTGAGGCGGGCTCGCCCCTCGGCTGGAGATCCTATGTCGGTCCCCAGATCGCTGTGATTGGCATCGATACTTTTGGGGCATCGGCTCCTGGGCCAGTCGTGATGCAGCACTACGGCTTCACCGTGGAGAACGTCTGCAAACAAGCACATTGTGTGCTCAACAGGCTCGGGGAGAGAACATCATGCGCGTAGGAATTGCGTCGGACCATGGCGGCTTCTCTCTGAAAGAGCAGGTGGTGCTGTTGCTGCGTAACGCGGGCTATGAGGTCGAAGACTTCGGTGCACATCAACTGAGCCCTGGAGATGATTACCCCGATTACATTATCCCCCTGGCCAGGGCAGTGGCCGCTGGTAAGGTTGAGCGCGGAGTGGCGCTCTGCGGCAGCGGCGTGGGAGCATCCATCGCCGCAAACAAAGTTGCCGGTGTGCGCGCCGGGCTCATCCACGATGTGTTCTCGGCCCACCAGGGCGTTGAAGACGACGACATGAATGTCTTTTGTCTTGGTGGGCAGGTGATCGGGCCAGCGCTGGCATGGGAACTGATTGAGACCTTTCTCAACGCTCACTTCAGCAGCGCAGTTCGCCACAAACGCAGAGTCGATAAAGTGAAAACGCTCGAAATGCATGAGGTTGCGCATTGAGTGTATTCATTGAGCTGACCGCATTCTGGCACGAATGAGGAGCGGCCGGCAGTTGCGGTTTGTTGGGATCGAGTTTCCCCAGGTCCAGAAGTCGCGAGCTGTATGTGTCCGATATAGGCCAGGAATTGGTACTTACAAAGCGCGCGATGGAGGATGTTCCATGATCGAGATTCTGAAGAACTTTCCCGACAATGTTATAGCGCTCTCCTGCGAGGGACAGGTCACAAAAGAGGATTATGACGGGATTCTTGTGCCGGCCATTCTCGAAGCGCTCAAGCGGCACGACAAGATTCGGCTTTTCTATCAGATCTCAGCGAATTTCACCGGTTACGATGCAGGTGCTCTCTGGGAAGACCTCAAGATTGGTGTGGAACACCCCACGCGCTGGGAGCGGGTCGCGGTGGTCACCGATGTTGACTGGATTGTGCAGACGATGCGCATATTCAGTTTCCTTATGCCTTGCCCGACAAAGTTGTTCCCGCCTTCGGAGGTCGCGCAGGCGCATGCGTGGATCGTCGCCGCCAGTTGAGCTCGGAAGGACGCACACCAAGATGATGAGTCGCCTTCTTCCCGCTGATCACCAGTGCGTCGTATAGCAGACAGTGTCCCGCGCCGCGGCCCGGCTATGTGGTTCATGCGCCGTCATAGGGTTATGAGTGCAGAAATTGTGTGAGCTAGATTGTCAATCGTTTCGGCTCTTTTCAAGAGAGGAAAACGCATGGAATTGGGCATGATCGGATTAGGTAGGATGGGATCCAACATGGTGCAGCGCCTTCTGCGGGCCAGCCACCAATGTGTCGTTTACGACATTCATTTGGAAGCCGTCGAGGCACTCGTCAAAGAGGGCGCGGTTGGCACGACTTCGCTCGAAGACTTCGCGAAGAAGCTGAAATTGCCCCGCACCGTCTGGATGATGGTGCCGGCCGCCGTGGTCGATCCGACGCTGAAGGCCCTCATCCCGCTCCTAGAAAAGGATGACGTGGTCATTGATGGCGGTAACTCCTACTATCAGGATGATATCCGCCGCGCTGCCGAGCTGGAGCCGAAGGGCATTCACTACATGGACGCCGGAACCAGTGGTGGCGTGTGGGGTTCGGAGCGTGGCTACTGCCTGATGATCGGCGGGGAGGATAACGTCGTCCGGCGCATCGACCCCATCTTTTCCGCTTTGGCCCCAAGCATCGATTCGGCACCGCGCACGCCCGGCCGTGAGAAGGCAGGCGGCACTGCCGAACACGGCTACCTGCACTGCGGTCCAAGCGGCGCGGGCCACTTCGTCAAGATGGTCCACAACGGCATCGAGTATGGCATGATGGCTTCTTATGCGGAAGGGTTCAACATTCTCCGCCATGCGAACGTGGGCAAACAGAAGCAGACCGAGGATGCCGAGACTACGCCCCTGCGCCACCCCGAGTACTACCCATACGAGCTGAACCTTGCCGACATCGCCGAGGTCTGGCGCCGCGGCAGCGTCATCGCCTCGTGGCTCCTGGATCTGGCCGCCATATCGCTCTTCGACAGCCCGGATCTGGCAAAATTCGCCGGCCGTGTGTCGGATTCGGGGGAGGGACGCTGGACGATCGCCGCCGCCACCGACGAGTCGGTCCCAGCCCCTGTACTCAGTGCCGCGCTGTACGCGCGTTTCAGTTCGCGCGGCGAGGATGACTTTGCCGACAAACTATTGTCCGCACTCCGCTTCCAGTTTGGCGGCCATAAGGAGAAGGCCGCCGCCCAGAAAGAAGGCGTCTGATGGCCCGCTCTCAGTCAGACGCGCTGGTGATCTTTGGCGTGACGGGCGATCTGGCCCACAAGATGATCTTTCCGGCACTCTATGCGATGGTGAAGCGAGGCGCGCTCAACGTTCCGGTCATCGGCGTCGCTTTCCCGAAGTGGAGTCTGGCGCGCCTGCACAAGCGTGCGACGGACAGCATCGAGCGAGCGGGCGGAGTCGATAACAAACGCGCGCTTCAACATCTTCTCTCCCTGCTGAAGTATGTGAGCGGAGACTATAAAGACCCAGGCACGTTCACAGCGATCAAAGAAGCCCTGGGTAATGCGCGGCGACCTGCGCACTATCTGGCTATTCCGCCCTCGCTCTTCGAAACCGTGATCAAAGGACTCGGCGCCGCGAAGCTGGCCGACAATGCGCGCGTCATTGTCGAAAAGCCATTTGGACGCGACCTGGCCTCCGCACGGGAACTCAACCGGGTCGCGCATACAGTGTTCCCTGAAGACTCAATCTTTCGTATCGATCACTTCCTCGGAAAGGAAGCGATCATGAATATCCTCTACTTCCGCTTTGCGAATTCGTTTCTGGAGCCGATCTGGAACCGCAACTACGTGGCCAGCGTTCAGATCACTCTCTCAGAGAATTTCGGCGTGGGACGGCGCGGCGCGTTTTACGAAACCGCCGGCTGCCTGCGCGACGTGATCCAGAATCACCTCTTCCAGATCGTTGCACTTCTCGCCATGGAGCCACCCGCGGCCCGGGACTTCGGGGCCGTACACAATGAGAAGGCCAAGGTCTTTAAGGCCATACCGCCCCTTGAAGCCTGAAGACTTGGTGCGCGGCCAGTACGCTGGCTATCGGAAGGAGTCGGACGTGGCGAAGCGCTCCGACGTCGAGACCTTCTGCGCTTTGCGGCTCTTCATCGAATCATGGCGCTGGGAGGGCGTGCCCTGGTATCTGCGCTCGGGTAAATATCTGCCAGACACCGCGACCGAGATCCTGGTGGAGCTGAAACCGCCTCCGCAAAGGCTTTTCGCCGACGCAGCCCCGACCACCGGCCGGGCGAATTACCTGCGCTTCCGGCTCTCTCCCAACTCGGCCGTCGCCCTCGCCGCTCGCGTCAAACTCGCGGGCGAGGATTTCGTCGGGGAGCAGCGAGAGCTTTTCATGCTGGAAGAGCGGCCCGGAGAGGAAACGCCCTACGAACGGCTCTTGGGCAACGCCATGAACGGCGACGGAGCGCTCTTCACGCGTGAAGACGCCGTTGAGGCCGCTTGGGCGGTGGTCGTCGAGTCCTCAAGACTCATCATCGGGTTCGTCCTTACAAGCGCGGCAGTTGGGGGCCGAAAGAGGCCGAAGCGATCATCGCTGCGGACGGCGGTTGGCATAACCCCAGCCGCACAGCTTCATCCGGATGAGGAGCCTGGGACGCAGCCGTGCTCTTGTCCAGCCCGATCGCAGCCGGCCACACCCACGCAGCACGTTCTATGCAGGAGGAAGACGATGAAAGCAACGCAAAAACTTCACGAGATCGGCCAGAGCCTCTGGCTCGATAACATCACCCGCGGCTTGCTGAGCAACGGCACACTTCGCCGCTATATTCTGGAGTTCTCGGTTACGGGGCTCACCTCGAATCCCACGATCTTCGATCATGCCATCAAGAACAGTCACGACTATGACGAAGCTATCAGCCAGAAGATGAAAGAGGGCAAATCGGGCGAGGCGCTATTCTTCGAGCTGGCGATCGAGGACCTCCGGCAGGCCGCCGATCTCTTCCGGCCGATCCACGACCGGACCAATGGTGTGGATGGCTGGGTGTCCCTGGAGGTTTCGCCCCTGCTGGCCCGCGATACGGCTGACACCCTTGCAGCAGCCAAGGCTCTCCACGCGCGCGCTGGAAGGCCCAATCTTTTCATCAAGATCCCTGGTACCAGCGAGGGACTTCCAGCCATTGAAGAGGCAATCTTCGCAGGTGTGCCGATCAACGTAACCCTCCTGTTTTCTGGCGCGCAATATGTCGCTGCCGCCGAGGCATACCTGCGCGGCATCGAGCGCCGCATCGCCGCCGG
>PLGM01000334.1:8777-9966 GCA_003139795.1 Acidobacteriaceae bacterium
TGGGCCAGCACCGGAACCAAGGACCCCAAAGCCTCCGACATCCTATACGTACAGGCCCTCGCCTTACCCTTCACCGTGAACACGATGCCCGAGGCCACCCTGAATGCACTGGCCGCTCATGAAGAATTCGGCGAAGCCCTGCCCGCAAATGCCGACGAGGTTCTTGCTGAATTTGCCAAGGCTGGTTTCGATACGGATGCCGTAGCCGCGCAGTTGCTCGGAGAAGGGGTCGCATCCTTCGCCAAGTCCTGGAACGATTTGCTGGCTTGCATCGCGTCCAAGAGCGAGAAACTCAAAGCCGCCTGAGTCCAGAATTGTGAGGTTGGGAGATGAAAACGGAAAGCGACTCTACAGGAACTTGACTTCTTACAGATTTGACTTTAGAGTCGGAGGGTTGCAGACCGGATCCGCGCTCGTAATTTGGTAGTTCTCGTATTGAATCGTCAATTCGGCACGTCCCCCAAACCGAATTGCGGTGACGCTATGGTTGCGCTCGGGCAGCCAGAAGTCGCTCACTTTCGTGTACGCCACTTCGATCTTGCTGTTCTTCGTCCAGAACGAAGGGTTCTTCGCGGGCTCTGCGTCTAACCGGGTTACAGCAAAGTCCTTTGCATCCACCCAGATTCGGCCACGGTAGAGGAATCTGTCAGTCGTTCTGGGCTTCACGCTAAGCACGTACAATGAACCGGATGGCGGGCGGTCGTATCCAACCAGCGTGAAATCATAATTGTCCCTGTTCAGAGCGGTGCGCTTTTGGGCCTCCGCGCCGAGCGCTTCCTGTTCGGCCTGTAAGAGCTTTTTGAATACGCTGCCGATAATCAGCTTGGACCCAGTGGAAGATCGAATCGTGAATTCTTTCGTTTCGGGTGATTGGTACTTTAGGTCCACGACCATCTGCGCCTTGCCAGTGCCCGCAAAACCGCGGTATTGCAACAGGTAATGTCGTGTTCCCTGGTAGGCATGCAGCGCATGAGCGCGCTCAAGGTTCATCGCTAAAAGGTTGTCCACGACTTGTTCTCCGCTGAGCGGGGCGTTCCCAAGCGCAGTGGAAGCACCGGCTTGCTGTGACCTTGCGCGCACTTGTAGCGATAGAGACGCCAGGAGCGCCGCGATAAACAGGATGGAGGGGAACGACACCCATGCCCCTGTTGCGAGGCGTCTTCTATCATCTGGACAGTGCCAGGTTCTC
>PLGM01000356.1 GCA_003139795.1 Acidobacteriaceae bacterium
TTTGCTTGAAACGGATCAGGCTACGAACCTGTGTGAAAACTCGCTCATGTGGTGGATTCGTCTGCTTTGAAAGGGCGCGGCTTTAGCCGCCGTCACCCAGGCCGTTCTAAAAGGGCGCGGCTTTAGCCTGTGGCTCGCCAAAATAGCGATCCGCTGTCGAATCAAGCAGATGAAGGGCTTATCCGATTTGGCCTGCCTCCATGTAAAACTGGTCTCATGCTGCGTCTGCTACGGCTTTTGTCTCTTTGGGCTACTCGATTCTTTCGCTCTCGCCGCGTCCTTCTGTTGGAGAACCTGGCTGTTCGGCAGCAGCTCGCAGTCCTGAAACAGAAGCAGCGGCGAACGTGGGTTTATGTGCTCCTCCCAGCTGTTTTCAGCAAATTCACTCAAGACCCATCGGATTGCACCGGGTGGCGGCTTTTCGTTGCCGCCAGGCAAACGCGAGGCCGCCATCATCACCGAACCCGGCTACCTCCGCGCCTCCCGACACCGAGGCCCCCTGGCGGATCGCCCAGCTCTACATCCCCCCAGGCAACTCCGTATCCAGCCGGTTGCATCGAATCAAGCCTGACGGCCCGATGCCGATTCGGGAGGAAGCCGATGCCACGGCGGGCCTGGGTGCGGAACCAGTTACAACTCTCGTTCTTACGAAAAAGGAGAATACTCGAATGATTGCAAAGCGAAACAGTAGCATGACTCTGCTTTTTTCAGCGACCGTCCTGTTGGCGAGCGTGACAGCTCTCGCGCAGAATTCGACGCCCGGAGGTATGTCGCAGCAGCCGTCGCAGCAGCAACAGCAGCAACAGCAGCCCTCGGCCGGCCACCTACCAGGCGCAGGCCCGGCGGGAGCGGCCACGGACAACCAACCTTCGCCCTCAGATCAATACTTTGTGAGATTCGTTCTGGAAAGCGACGTTGCCGAAGTTCAACTGGGGCAGTTGGCGCAGCAAAAATCGCAAAGCGAGGATGTCAAACAGTTTGGACAGCAAATCGCGGAGAATCGCACGAAACTCGACGATCAGTTCAAGCCTATCGCACAACAGCTTCAGGTTAGTGCGCCCAAAGAGCCACCCAAGAAAGACAAGCAACTGATCGCCAAGCTGGAGGGGCTGTCGGGCCCGCAGTTCGATGAAGAATACATCAAGGCGGTTGCGAAAGATCTCCTGCAGGATGTGAAGCAATTCAAGTCCGAGGCCCAGTCGGCTCAAAATCCAAACCTGCAGCAGACAGCGAAGCAGGATGCGAGTATTCTCGCGCAACAGCTCCAGGCAATTGAGCAAATCGCACAAAGCCACAACGTGACGATCGATGCGAAACATTAGAACATCGAGCAGGCGATGAAAGCCGCGGGGATACCACTCCGAATCTCCCGGAAACGAATTGGAGATCGGGGTATGCCCCAATAGCGGATCCATCAATCGCAGCGCGTCAGTTTGAATTTGGTTTCTAAAGTTCTTCCACATCTGGAACGACGGCGTGGCTTGCAGGACATCTAAGGAGGGTGATGTGTCCAAGCCTTGGTGCAAGCGGATCATTAGAAATCCGATTCTGTACGAGCGGCACATTATGCACGCCGCAGACGTGCGGATTTGAGCCTTTCTTCTTGAAGCACTGTTCTGCCATACGCTTTTGATTCTCCGAAAGCCACGTGCAAGCGCCGCGTATGCATGCTCGTATTGTGAATGGACGATCTATCGGCCAGTGATGCCGGGCACATCGCGCTCCCTTTCCGCGAAAGTTACAATTCGGGGTTCAGCACCAAAACAGGAGATCTCAAATGGTATGCAGTCGAAGAGCCTTCGTTGCCGGCCTTGGGGCGGCAGCGCTAGGGGCACAGATGCGTCCATTGCGCTTGCTTGCGGGGGCAGCAGACCGTCTCGCATGGCACCGCGAGGCAAAGTTTGGCATGTTCATTCACTGGGGGCCTTACTCCGTAGCAGGCGTGGAAGCCTCCTGGCCCATCATGACGCCAAGTGGAGAGATCTCGGAAGCCGAGTATCGCGCGTTGCCTTCGCGATTCAACCCCACTCTTTTTGATCCCAACACCTGGGTCGATCTGGCTCGCAACGCCGGACAGCGCTACATGGTCTTCACCACCAAGCACCATGACGGCTTCTGTATGTTCGATTCGGACTACACCAGCTACAAGATCACCCACACGCCTTATGGCAAGGACATCGTCCGCGAGCTGGCAGATGCCTGCCATGCAAAACAGATGGCTCTCGGCTTCTACTACTCCCCACCTGACTTGAACCATCCCGGATTTCGCGACACGAGCAGGCTTTCCAGCACCAACTATCGTGGGGAACCGGAGCGTCCGGAGTGGCCGCTCTATCTCGAGTACATGGGGCTGCAGTTGCACGAATTACTCACGAAGTACGGCCCGGTCGCTGAGCTTTGGTTCGACTCAGATGATCCGAACACCCAGGCACGCTATGACGGACAACGTTTTGTGGATGAAGTGCGAAAGCTGCAATCTGCGACCCTTGTCAATAACCGACTTGGCGTGCCGGGCGACTTTGCCACGCCAGAACAATTCATCCCAAGGACGATTCCTGTGAAGGGCATTCGGCTCGATAGTCCCGATCACACAGCGGCTGACAAACAGGGCATCATGGTACCCCGACCGGAAGATTTCCAGCCTTGGGAAGCCTGTATGACGATCAACGATACCTGGGCCTATCGCCCCAAGGACCGCAACTTCAAAAGCTCCGATACACTGATTTATTCTCTGGTTGAGATAATCAGCCGTGGCGGCAACTTCCTCCTCGACGTCGGCCCGCAGCCCGATGGGCGGATTCAGGAGGAATTTGTTGAGCGCCTCGAAGCCGTAGGGCGATGGACTCGCAAGAATGCCGCGGCGATCTACGGCAGCACATATGGGCCGATCCAGGGTGAAGCGCAATTCCGCACCACGACGCGGAGAAGTAGCACATATGTGTTCGTGATGGATCCGTCTGCCGATGAGATTCGCCTGCGCGGCCTGAACAAGACCGTTGGCCATGTGCGTCTGGCGGCGACCGGCAAACCGCTCCCGTTCACTCTGGCGCCCCAGGGAATTCGCATACCCGTGGCGAAGGAATTATGGTTGGACGGCATTCCAGTTATCGAGGTGCAAAGCTGATATATTCTCGTTTGCGCAACAGAGTGTCCTTGGCTTTCGTCCTCTGGTTCGGCTTCCAGCTGTTGCATGCGCAGTGGGCGCCCTTTCCGCCGCGCACTCGCACTGTTGAAGTGGGAAGTCACTTGCATCGGGACCATTTCAAGCGAGAATGACGCCGGTTCCCGCCTCGGATGGAATTTTGACGAGGCGCAACTGCCAAAAAACGACCGCCGAGCTCAGGAGTCAGGGTCATTTTGGAGAGGCGCAGGTCCGCCGTACCTAATTCATTGTTTTGACGTCTGCTGCCGCTCGAGTGACTGCCTGGAAGGCTGGCTTCGGCTGACCGCTGCGATCGAAAAGCAGCGGATAGCTGGTGCGCCCCTTCACCGGCCAGTCGTTCAGCCAGGAATCCCCGTCCGTCACGCCCCAGAACGTCACCCGGGTGACAACATCGCGGTGCTTCAGATAGACCCCGAATAAGTCGGCATATCGCTGCGCAAGTTCCTGCTGCACGGATGGCGGCAATCCGTCAGCGTACGGGTTCAGTTTTGGGTCCTCTAGAACCTTCAAGGAGACCTCGGCGGATGGATGCTGCGCAGCGCGGGGCAGCACGTCGATGTCCAGCTCCGAGATCACCACCTTGACCCCGAGCTTTGCGAAGGCGGAGATGGTGGCGTCCTGATCCTCAACCGAGGGCCATGTGAGACTGTTATGCCCCTGCAGGCCGACGGACGTGACCGGGACTCCCTGGGCCTTCAGTTTCGCGATGAGCGCGAGGGCGCCTTTGCGCTTGGCCTCAATCTCCAGCGAGTAGTCATTGTACGTCAGCTGCGCCTGAGGATCGGCTTGGTGCGCATACTGAAAGGCTTTCGCAATATAATCCTCACCGATGATCTTCAGCCAGGGAGACTGGCGCAGGGTCCCGTCCTCGTTCAGTGCTTCGTTGACCACATCCCAGCTCTGAATGCGGCCTTTGTAGCGGCCGACGATCGTAGAAATGTGGTCGTGCATGCGCTTCAACAAGGTTACGCGGTCGACAAAGTTTCCTTTGTCATCGCGGAAGACCCAATCCGGAACCTGGTTATGCCACACCAGGCAATGGGCTACGGTGAACATGTGGTGCTTCTCCCCGAAGGCCACGTACCGATCGGCCAAAGTGAAATCGTAGGTATCCGGCTTGGGATGGATGCGTTCCCACTTGAGAGCATTTTCCGGCGAGATGGCGTCGAATTGCGCCTCGACGATCGCATCCCCGCGGCTATCCTGGCCCGTGATTTGGGGGGTGCCGATTGCCGCGCCAATCAGAAAGTTGCCCCGGTAGGCCTCTTTCAGAGACGTGCGAGTTTGTGCGCCCGCAGCCATACTCGCAGCAAGTAGAGCGGTAACTGCGATGAATCGCCGATTCAGCATGGATGGATACTCCTAAAAGAATTGCCTTTCATCACAACGGTAAAGGGACGCCAGGGTCCCGATGAAACAAGCCGGCCGCAACCAGTTAGCCGATGCGCCCGAAGGTGAACCCGCTTCTCGCGTTACGAGGCCGGGGACGAATAGCCCTTGCGCCGCTCAGTAAGATCGTGCGAGATGGTCAGGTTCAGCTTCATGCTGATGCCGTAGAAGAGCAGACAGACAGCGGCGGCAAGAAACGCCGCACCGGCGTAAACGGAGGCGATCAAGCGAATGCCCAGCAGCGCATGCGCGGTCTGTTCGGCATTGGGCTGATAGCCATAGAACGAGAGGAGCCAGCCGGCGATGGCGCCGCCCAGAGCCAATCCGATCCACAGCGCAAAGACCACCGCCGCCGTGACCGTGGCAGTGGCGCGGCGTCCTGTCTTCCATTCGCCGAAGTCAGCCACGTCGCCCATCATGGCCCACAGCACCGGGCCTGAGCAACCGTAGACGAATTGGCGCAGGACTTCCAGAGTAATGATCGGCACGGTGGCAGTCGCCGGGAGAAAGAACAGCAAGATACAGAAAATGCCCGTCAGCAACATGCTCCAGAAGAAAAGCGTTCGCTTGCCGATGCGCTTGGTCAAGGCAGTCGAGCAGGCTACGCCGATCAGAAGCGCCGTCAATCCGAAGCCGTTGAACCAACTGAAGAGCAACTTGTTGCCCGCGCAGTATATGAAGTAGGGCAGCATCATGCTGCCGCGGATCATAAGGGCAATAAAGTAGAAGGTCGTCACCAGGAAGAGCGCGATCCACGGGCCGTTCTTCATCAGATCGGCCAGGTCCTGCCCAACGGAGGTTTTCTGCTGCGGGTCGGGCTGAATTCGTTCCCTGGTCACGGAAAAGGCGATCAGGAACATCGCCACGCCGATCACCGAGAAGAGCCCCATCGTCAACTGATAGCCGCGCGCATTGCTGCCACGGCCAAGGAAAACAACCATGGGGATGGCCAGGCTCTGCACAATAAAGCCCGCGCTGTTGGCGAAAAGCTGGCGGTAGGATGCAATGCTGGTCCGCTCGTTCGGGTCCGCGGTCATCACGCCGGTCAGCGCTGCGTAGGGCACATTATTCATCGTGTAGACGAGGCGCAGCAGCAGGTAAGTGACCCAGGCATACATGAGCTTTGCGGGGGCGCTCAGATCCGGGGTCGTGAAGGTCAGAATGCCGATCACGCCAAACGGCACGGCAGTCCACAACAGCCAGGGGCGAAATCTTCCCCAACGGGTCTTTGTGCGGTCGGCGATAACACCCATGACGGGATTGAAAACGGCTGCTCCCAAGCCGACGACGAGAAACATCGTTCCCGCCTGTGCCGGCGTCAATCCAAAGGTATCGGTGTAGAAGTTCAATTGCAGGGCCATCATCGCCTGGAAGACGAAGTTGGCGGCCATATCGCCCAGGCCGTATCCGAATTTTTCCGCAAATGGGAGTCTTCCGTTCGTACCGTTCATCGGCTTCTACCCGCTTTCGCTTCAGATTCGAGGATCGCGAACCACTGTTTCAAATCGGTTCAACGCCGCCACACAAGTCGATCGAGCGGCGCTGCCGGCACGCTCCCCGCAGTTCCCAGCGGGGAATCCCCGTGCATCTACCTGGTCACCTGCAGAACCAACTTCTGAAGATCGGCATCCCGCGAAGAATTGCCGACCATAATCTCAAAATCTCCAGGTTCCACGACATACTTCATATTCACGTCGTAGAAGGACAGCAGCGCCGGAGTAATGTCGAGCGTCACCGTGGCGCGCTCGCCGGGCTTGAGCCAGACCTTTCGGAAGCCTTTGAGTTCCTTCACCGGCCGCGTCGCCGAACTTACCAGGTCGCGAATGTAAAGCTGCACCACTTCCGCTCCCGCGCGCTTGCCCGTGTTGGTCACATCCACCAGAACCTGCGTCGACCCATCCGTCCGAATCTTCTTCTTTGTCAGCCTCGGGTTCCCGATGGCGAAGCTCGTGTAACTCAGCCCATAGCCGAAGGCATACAGCGGCGAGACATCGTCGAACAGGTATCCGCGCCGCGCCGACGGCTTGTAGTTGTAGAACACCGGCAGGTGGCCCACCGAGCGAGGCACCGAAATCGGAAGCTTGCCGTCAGGGTTGTAATCGCCGAACAGCACGTCGGCAACCGCGCGTCCGGTCTCCTGGCCGAGATACCAGCATTCGTAAATCACCGGCACATTCTTGGCGATGTAGTTGATCGAGAGCGGCCTGCCGTTGAACAGGAAGACGATGACCGGCTTACCCAGCGCGACCATCGCTTTCACCAGCTCTTCCTGGCGTCCAATCAGGTCCAGGCTGGTGCGATCGCCCATATGTTGCAGCGACCATGCCTCGCGCGAGGTCTGCTCGTTTCCCCCGATCGCCAGCACGATGACATCGGCCTTCCGCGCCACGCGCACCGCTTCGGCAATCTCCTTCCGGTCCTCTTCCGGATCGCTCGGCACCACCGCATCCTGGTTCCACGAGCCGCCAATGGTGATCTTGCAGCCCTCGCTATAGAGGACCTTCACCTTCTTCCCAACCTTCTCCCTGATGCCGTCCAGTACCGTCACATTGTGCTTCGGCACGCCGCTGTATCCGCCCAGCAGGCCGCGGTCGGCATTGGGTCCGATCACCGCGATGGTCTTGATCGCGTTCAGGTCGAGAGGCGCAAGGCCGTTCTCGTTCTTGAGCAGCGCGATCGCTTCATGCGCCGCCTCCAGCGCCAGGCCGCGATGCTCGTCGCAGCCTACCACGCGGTCCGCCTCTTCGGGATCGACGTACGGGTCGTCGAACAATCCCATCTCGAATTTCCAGAAGAGCATCGGCGCAACCAGATCGTCGAGTTCGGATTCCTTCAGGACGCCCTTCTTCACCAGTTCCACCAGATGGAGATAGCAGTCCGGATCGGGCAGCTCGATGTTGATGCCCGCCTTCACTGCCAGCGCGCACGATTCCTTCTTGTCCTTGGCGACGAAGTGGCCGTGCGTGTCCGGCCGGTAACCCAGCTCCCAGATGGCGAAGTAATCCGACACTACAAATCCCTTGAAGCCCCACTCCTTGCGCAGCAGGTCCCGCAGCAGCCACTTGTTCGCGTGCGAGGGCACTCCATCGATCTCGTTGTACGACGCCATCAGCGTCACGGCTCCCGCTTCGCGCAGAGCTTCTCTGAAGGTGTAAAGGAACGTCTCCCGCAGCACCCGCATCGAGATATTTGCCGGAGCGCAGTTCATGCCCGATTCCGGCTGTCCGTGTCCCACAAAGTGCTTCAGCGTAGCCAGCAGATGCCGCTTATCGCGAAAGCTTTTGTCTCCCTGGAAGCCGCGCACCGCCGCAATCCCCAATCGCGAAACCTGGTAAGGATCTTCGCCGTAGGTTTCCTCCACCCGGCCCCACCGTGGCTCGCGCGCCACATCCACCACCGGGGTGAGCGCATGGTGCGCGCCGCGCAGGCGCGCTTCGAGAGCCGTCATCGTGAACAGCGACTCCACCAGCGCGGGATTGAACGTTGCGCCCAGGGCAATGGGCTGCGGAAAACTGGTTCCTCCAGGGGCCGCGTGGCCGTGCAGGCACTCCTCGTGGAACATCACCGGAATGCCCAGACGGCTGTTCTCGAGGAAAAACTTCTGGATGGCATTCGTCAGTTCGGCCATATCGCGAGCGTTCTTGCCGCCGCCGGCATCGCTCGGCCGGCCGACCTGTCCCAGTCCGCGGCCATCGCGAAACGCCTTCTTCGCCTTCTGAAGATCGAAGTTGCCGTCCGCATCCACCAGCGTCTCGGCCTTCTTCTGCCAGATACACAGCATCTGCGCGGCCTTCTCAGTGAGCGTCATCCGCGCGAGCAGGTCCTTCACGCGCCTGGCGGAGGGCTGTGTGGCGTCTTTATAAACGGGAGCAGCTTTGCGGGCGGTCACGGTGACCGCGGACTTCTGCTTTTTCATTTGGTCCACTCCTCGGAGCTCCTGCTCGCGACAATGCACGGCGATTGAATGGGAAGAGATGGCTTGGTCCGGGGCGCGACTTCCCAATTGTGACAAGCGTCACCCGGCGGCCTGCGGAACGTGGAGATTTTCGCCTCTGGCGGGAGCAGCAGCGAATGAGCGGTGAAGGAGTTGTTTTGGGTCCGAATTGAATCGACGACCCCGTTCGAACGACACAGGCATGTGCCCAACGACCGGCCGGGGGAAATTGCAAACCGTCGATGTGAAGAATCCACTTGCACAACTCCTGGAGAAGAGCGGACCGGATACATGTTCTGCGCCGGAACGGAACCGCCCGGCTCCTCGGCGTTGCCCGCTCTGCCGCCTCAAACAATCTAGTTGCTCAAAACGGAAAGAGCAATAGGAAAAGCGATTTTCCTGAATGAAAAAATGCGCCGAGCCGTGTCGCCGCAGGCGCAAGCCTTCACCGCTGCCCTTGCTGTCGCTTGTCCCGGCAATTCACTGCCAGGCCATATACAGGCTGTGCCTCGCCAGCATGGCGATTGGCTTTCAAAGCAGACGGATGGCAGGTGCTCCCGGCGCTGGCTTTTGAGACAATAGCGAATTCGTCGTTGCCAATCGCGAGCTGCAATTTGTCGGCTGATGAGCGGACTGCAAATGAGAAGCTACCAATTACTTTTTGTATGCGTGCAACTATTCTGGCATTGCTAATGGCCGGTTTTTCGGTCATTGTGTAGAAAACCTCTGAAGCGAGGGTTGTTCAAGACATGAAAGTCACGACCCAACATTTGAGCAGCGCGATTCTTGTATCCGCGATGGCCCTGTCGGCGGCCGGGCAAACCTCTCCGGCTACAGCCAGGAACGTCCAGGAACAGTTGCAGCCGTCCGCACCTGCTGCTCCCTCGGCGGCGCAGTTCGATCCCCCGGCTACACCGGTTACGCACGCGACCGGGCAACTTTTTGGATTCACGGATTCAGACGTGAAGTTCGATCTGCGCGACCTGATGGAGATTCTGAGGGATCGCAGACACGAGGGTTGGGTATTGGCGGCTTATCCGGACCCGAAGACCGGCCGTCCTCTGATTGGCGCCGGATTCAGTCTCGATCTGCCCGCAAGAGAGCACCCGCAGCGCGATCAGCTCAATCCCCATCCGTTCCTCGAGCCGTCCTCAGCCGAGCTTTGGCAAGCTGCTGGATTGGATTCGGAACGGCTGCAGATAATCCTTGATCAATTTGACGATCGGCTGGCAGCGTGGACCAGGAAGGGATTTCGCAAAAAGATCAAAACACTGACTCCACAAATCACCGACGAGGAAGCGACGCTCCTGCTCCGCGTCTCCGCTATACAGGCCATCTACAATGCCAAGGGCTACTTTCGCAATTTCGATCAACTGACGCCTTCGCAGCAGATGGCTTTGAGCCAGCTGGTTTACCAGATGGGTGTCAACCTTCAGGAGTTCAGTCAGTTTCTCAATCTGGTTAACAACTACTCCGACAGGAGTGACACCGGTGCAGCGCCCCTTTTGCGCGCCGCCATCGCAGCCGATGCAGAGTACTGGAAGACTGTGCAGCAATCCCTGCTTCAGAGCCAATGGGCGAGGCTTTATCGCGTCCGCGCCGTCTCGGTGATCGCCATGCTCGATCCACAGTATTTCAATGAGCCTGGAATCGCGGAACGGCGCGTGGGTACAATGCTTCGCCCTGCTGTTGTGCACCGGCGCACAGGACAGTCCGTTGCTTCGCATCAACTCGCATCCCACCCCGGACGCTCGAGCAAGGGACGCTCGGGCAGCACAGCCCGCAGAGCGAAGATCCGCCAGAAGAGAAAACGAGGGATCTAACCGGCGCATAATGGCGTGTTCTGGGAGGAGTGTTTCGGGAGGATTGTCGCCTGCTTGGCAGGCGCCTGCCGAGCAGGCGGTAACTCGGGCATGCAGGAATTCACCATTATTTGTGCTCTCAGTTCCCCCTTTCGCTCATATCCAGGATGAGAGAGTTTATCAACGATGGATGCGATGCCTTTCTGTCGTTCCGGCGTCGAAGATGCACAATCTCTCCGAGCCTTCATCATTTGCAGTCATTGTTTCGTCTGCATGCGCCTACACAAGGACAGGGGCACAACGCATGAAACCCCGGCAATCCTTGATCGTGCTGGCAATATCACGAAAGTCTCAATTAGTGTTAACACGCCCTAGCAACGCAAAGAGCAAGCTTCTATATGGAAGCATCATCGCTCTTTCGGCTCGTAAAGAAGAGCACCCGCAGCCTGCAGCCGAGAGCGGAACTGTTCTGGTGCGCGCCTGCCTTCAGCTCTGACATCGGTTACCAGAACTGCGCGGCGACGACGGTGGCAGGACCTGATCGGCCGCGAATCACATCGGTCGATAGAACGATCTCCATGTTCTTCTTTTCCCATCCTGGAGGAGCGATAGCGGCTAGCTTTCTCATGTCGTTCTTGTTAGTCAGGAAATCCCCAGCCGCAGAGGTGCCAAACACCGTGATGCCGGCTGCCACAACGACCATCTGTTCTGTTTTGGGATCCAGCACCCTCAGGACCAACGCGTAATCTCTGGTTACATCCAGGTATGGCGTTGAGTAGTCTACCGACCAGTCCTGTCTTGAAGGGTTATTGCTATCGCGGATCATCCATTTGGTGGAGGATTGTTCCACGGTAAATCGAAGCTTGGGCACCAGGCGTTCAGTCCAACTGTTATTCAACAATCCAACCAGAATGGTGGGGCCTCTCTGCAAATCTGTGAAGGTCGCATCCGATTGCGACTTGAACTCATACCGCTGTCCATCTGCTTCCATCAGTCCCGCGAATTTAGCAGCGGTGATGGCGTCGTGCTCATTGACGGTTTCAATCGCCGAGTTCTGAAAATCGCTGAGCGTGAGCGTGGGACTCGGATTCTGCCTCTCTCCCTGCGGTCCCAGCCCGCCTTGCACATTGCCGATGCAGAGCAGGACCGGGGCACGCGAAGACAGAATCGGCTTCCAGAAGCTATCAAAGGTGTCCTGCTGCCGGGTGAACACTACCAGCAGGGCAGCAAGGGACGCGAGCAGAATCAGGCAAGCTGCAGTTAGCCACCAGTGGCGCAGCCACAGTCGGCGATTCACCCGTTCGACGGATGGGGGAGCAGCCGCGTTCCCGGTCTGATTCGGGCCGGCATCCGAGGCGGCAGGAGCCGAAGAGAGGTGCTCCTCGGCCCACCGAAATTGAGGTACATAGGAACCGGGTAAGACTTCGATTCTCAATTGGCCGCGCACGTCCTGCAGGTAATACTGCGCCAACCTCTTCCGAACCTCGGCTACGGCACTCCGCACGGCGTGGTCAGCCGCGGTGTCATAGTCGGGAGCGCGATGGAAGACTTCAATGCCGATCGTCCGTTCCTTGAGCCGGTCGCCGCATCCCTCCAACGTTTGATCGACGATGTACTTCAGTACGGTGGCGTAACGCTTGCTGTTGTGGAAAACCTGGCTTGCGAGAATCTTCCGCAACTGCTTCCGCACCTCTTCCCGTTCGAGGTTTGTGCTGGGATGGAAGAACCCATCTGACGTACGCAGAGTTGGTCCATCGACTCGCTCATTCTGAGTGACCACGGCCCGCTCCCTCGCATCGGAGAGGAGTATACCACGAGATGCGCGTCATATGACTCTGCATATGTGCCTTGTGAGGAAGATGTTGCGCATGTAGTCTCTGCGCTGCGGGATAAGCGTGGAGTCTTCTTGACGGCTCATCTGCACCGGTGGGAACGGTGCGGTCCGCATCGCAATTCACGCGGGTTCGTGCCTGTCCATGCCGGTACATGACGGTCCGTGACGGACATTCCGGACGGTCATATCTCGCCCAATTCGTTCGTCTTCTCACGGCAGCCTGAATGCAACGGATCGCTAACGATTCGTTGACGATAACCGCATTGACTCGCTTGAGTTTTCCTGAAGGCAGGTCACGAGCCCGGTCACGTCGAGGGAAGTCATGAAATAAATCGCTTTTCTAGGCGAGAATCCCCTTGACAGTTTTTCTCGCTCCAACATATATTTCGTGCCACGCCGAAGAGCAGGCTGTCGTCAGGTCCCCTGGAATGATGACGTGCAGTTCAACCGTAATGATGGCAATCAGATCCTTCGCAATGATGACCCGCAGCCCGGAAGAAGTTCCCGCGGCTGAGTTCCAAATAGGAGGCACTATGATTGAAAGGAACCTTTACGGGCAGACCCCGGCGTACGTCACGCCGACGGGCGTCTTCTGCAAAAGTGTGTTCGCTGGGCAGCGCCGGCGATCGTTCAACCCGCGAGAGATCTTTCCGCTTCTACTCCTCGCGCTCGTGGTTTCCCTCTTTCCGTCGGCCGCGCGGTCCCAGACCACCGCGACCATCTCGGGTACGGTACAGGATCCTTCGGGAGCCGTAATCCCGGGCGCGCAGGTTACCCTAACCAACGAGGCAACGAACGAAAGCCGCAAGGTCCAAGCCAACGGAGCCGGACTTTACGCTTTCCCATCCCTGGTGCCCGGCACCTACTCGCTGAAGGCGACTGAAAAAGGCTTTAAATCCGGCCAGATAACCGGCCTCGTATTGAACGCCGGCGACTCGCTCGCACCCATATTGCACCTCACCGTGGGCTCCGAATCAACGACGGTAACGGTAACCGCGGACGAGGAGATGATTCCCGTCGAAAACGGTTCGAAGGTCGACGTTCTGAGTTCCGCGGATATTGACAATCTTGCATTGGCAGGCCGCGACACCAGCGAACTGTTGAAGGTGCTGCCGGGCGCGACGACGCAATCAGGAGGTCTCACCCAGACCTCTGCGGCTTTCAGCGACCTCAACATCACCGTCGACGAAAGTTCGGTCGGCAGCGGCATGAGCATCAACGGCGCGGTGAACCGCGGCGGTACCGGGGTCTTGGAAGACGGGGCGCAGATGATCGACATCGGAGACATGGCGTCCTCGCTCACGATCATCGACCCGGAAATGACGGCGCAAGTCAGCGTGCAAGCCTCCAACCAGGGCGCCGACCAAGCGTTCGGACCGGTAGTGGTGAGCGCCATCAGCCGGTCGGGCAGCGCGAACTATCACGGCGATGCCTACTTCAACGCCCGCAACAGCGTCCTCAACGCGAACGGCTGGCAACAAAACAATACGAACACTCCGCTTGGACCGCAGCATTACTACTATCCGGGCGGCAGTTTTGGCGGGCCGGTTCCCTTCACGCACAAGCATCTTTTGTTCTGGGGCGGCTATGAGAAGTGGCTGCAAAATCAGGGGAACCAAAACGTTTTGACGTCCTACATCCCTACCCCGGAGATGATGGCGGGCGACTTCAGCATGGACAACACCGATAACACAACCCTCTGCCCGCAAGGGTTTTTCCAGGGCAAACCCCCCGGCGGCTATCCCGGAGGGTCCTGGTGCAGCGACCTGGGCGGAACGGTGCTTGCCAATGGAACCACAACGGCGACGCTGCCAACCCCGGCTGCGACCGGGTCATACACTTCCGGAAGTACGACATACACCACGGATGCGGGCCAGAAGTTTCCCGCTGGATTCCTCGATCCGGGCGCGGCGGCCCTGGCCAAGATCTGGCCCGCGGCGAACGCCGATCCGTCCAAGATCCCTGGCGGCTACAACTACTACCAGCCGATCGTGAATGTCGACAATGGATGGATCTGGCGTGTGCGCTTCGATTACCAGTTGGGCGACAACACCAAGATCTATGGCAGCTACCAGCAGGCATACAGCTCGGGATTCGCGCAAGGCAATGGCGCGCACCTCTATTGGACGCCGGGCAATGCCATCCCATTTCCGGGAGGCGGCGAGGTGGAGGATAACTATGGCAAGACCTTGGCCGGCCACATCGTGCATAGCTTCAACTCGACAACCACCATGGACTTCATGGCGGCGTGGGCTTTCGGCAGCTATCCGTTCACAACGCCGGACCCCGCGGCGGCGGAAAGGACCACGCTTGACTACACCTACGGCAAGGTGTTTTCGACTCCATCTGTGAACATTCCCGCGTACAACAGCGCCGGAGGCGAAACCTTCCCGGATTTCTCGCAGGCCTCGATCTTCGAGAACCCTCCGGGGAAATATGCGGTGAAGAAGGAAGCGCCGCAGTTCAGCGATACGCTCACCAAGGTCTGGGGAAGACACACGATCAAGTTAGGCGGATTCACGCAGACCACGGATAACTACCAGAGCTCGTTCAGCTACGACGAGGATGGAATCCTGAGCTTCAATGCCGGCCAGCACCCGGACCTCGTCAACCCGGGGAACGGAATTATCGGCTCGCCGCAAAACTCGGTCGCACAGTTCGTCGACGGCTTGGTGAATGGCTACGGCGAGAACAACGCGGCGCCCATCGGCGATGTGGCCGAGATGACCACGGCGGCCTTTGTGGACGACACCTGGAAAGCGACCAAGCGCTTGACACTGGATCTTGGCATCCGCATGGAGCACGTGGGCCACTGGTATGACCGCGACCACATTGGACTCGCGGTGTTCTACCCGGGCCGCGTACTGTCGGATTTCTATACCGGCAAGTACGCTCCCGGATACTACTGGCACGCGATCGACGCCGGCGTACCGTTGAGCGGGCAACCCAACCGCTTTGTGTATCCCGATGGACGCTTTGGCATGTCCTACGATGTGTTCGGCACGGGCAACACCGTGGTGCGCGGCGGATGGGGCGTGTATCGCTTCGTAACCCAGGTCAACACGGTCGCCAACGGGCAGGCGCAGGGAACCGCAGCTCAAGTGTTGGGCTATGGCCAGCCCGGCTCAACTGAGCTCCAACTGCAGAATATCCACAACGTGGCATATACGGCCTGCCCGTCCGCAACTAAGCCTCCACCTTGCGGCGTTCAGGGCGGACAGTGGGGGTTGGATCCGACCGACTACGGCCAGCCGATGACCCAGGCGTACAACCTGACCATCGACCAGAGGCTGCCTTGGAGAACGCAGCTCGAGGTTGCCTACGTGGGAAGCAGCACCAGCCAGTTGGTCGATGCCGGCGAGGACATCGAAGGCAGCACGTTTAGCGAACTGGCCAACCAGAACAAGACCCCGATCGGGGCCTTCTTCTCGCCGGATCCGGTGACCGGCGTCCTTTCCACCAACCCGGAGAACCTTGGAGAGAATACCAACGGCACTACGACCAAAAACGTGGCCGCCGATTACCGCCCGCTCGGCGTTGCGTACGGCACCAACTCAACCTACATGATTCAAAACACCGGCTTTGCCAATTACAACGGCCTCCAAGCGTCCTGGGTCAAGAGCACAGGACGGTTGACGTTCAATTTGAACGGGACGTGGTCAAAGGGGCTGGCGACGGGCCTGCAGGAGAACCCGTACAGCGTCGGCGGAAACTACGGCCCGACGGCCATTGACCGGCCGCTTGTCTTCAACACTTCCTACACCTACCAGAGCGGCACGCTCCATACCGGGACCACCGTGCTGAATCAGCTGGGTAGCGACTGGACGATCAGCGGCATCTCTACCTGGCAGAAGGGCGGCTACATTCCTTCCTTCCTTGGGAACGGCGTACCGAACTTTGGTATGGGGCTCCAGTACACCGGTGTGCCGGCAGCTGCGACGGCTAACGGGGTCACCACCGGAATCGGGGACCCGACGTACTTCGGGACGGACGAGAACATTCCAATTCTGCCGACGCTAACCTGCAACCCAACCAAAGGCCTGGCCAGCCATCAGGTCCTGAATGGGACCTGCTTCAACGCTCCGGCTGTAGGAACGCAGGGTGGCAAGGCGTTTCCCTATATGAGCATGACGCCGTATTTCGACAACGACTTGGCGCTCTATAGGAACTTCCACCTTCACGAAAAACAACAGGTTCAGCTCAAGGTCAGCGCCTTCGATTGGCTGAACCATTCATTGCTGACCTTCGCCAACAGCAATTACTACACGATAAACTACAACGTGGACTACGCCAGCAAGGCCATCACGCCGCGCTTCAACCAAACCGCCGCTGGTACGAACCCGTTCGGTGTCATGACTGTCAGGTCGGCATTACCTTACGCCCGGGTGATCGAACTGGACCTGAAGTACTTCTTCTAACCACCACACCTTCCAATCACAGCGTGAGGGGGCTTATCAGCCCCCTCCCGCTTTCTCTTTGTGCCCATCCAGTCCTGGCAAGTCCGGAGAGCGAGCAGCGCAGGAGCGGGCACACGCGCCTGCGACGTTCCAATTGCTTCCTCCTTCGAATCCCCGCTGGCCTGCTGTGAGAAAATATAGACGTCCGCGCCATGCTGGAGGGCGAATCGGGATGCCTCGCCAGGGTGCCAGGCTCGTCATGATCAGACTTGTCTTTTCCAGCATTCTTGCCGTGTTTTGTTCTTCTGCCGCCGCGCAGGCGAGGACGGTGGGCACGCAAGCGGATCGCTCGCCGCTCCAGGGTCTTCACGACGACGCCCTGCGGCTCCAGAGGGCGGGCAGTCTCGATCAGGCTGCGGAGCAGTACCGCGCATTCCTGGCAGAAGCGCTTGACGAACTGGCGAACAGCCGGGCCCAACTTGGAGATTATGCCAAGGCTTCAGCGTTCTTCGACGAAGCATTGGCGTTGACTCCGGACTCGCTGTCAGTGCGCCGGAACTACGCAGCGGCGGCGTTGCAGGCGGGGGATCTGAAGCGCGCCGAGGCCCTGGCAAGAGCCCTCCTGAATGACTACGCGAACGATCCAAAGAGCCTGGCCGGGGCTCACCAGATTCTGGGACGCACACTGCACAGGATGAACCGGGATCAGGATGCGAGGAAAGAGCTGGAAGCGGCCGCCGCCCTCGATCCCAGCTTCCAAAATGAATACGACCTCGCTGTTGTCTGTCTGGACCTTGACGACGAGAAATGTGCCGTGCAGATCTTCGATAGGATCGAAGCGTCAGTCGAAGACACCCCCGCACTTCATATGCAGTTCGGCCGAGCTTACGGAAATTCCGACTTTACGCCGCGGGCCGTGACGGAGTTCAAGAAAGTAATCGCGGAAGACCCGCACTACCGGGGTGCGCACTATTGCGTGGCTGCGGCGCTGCTGGCGGCAGGCGAAGACGAGAAGACAGCGCAGGAGGCGGAAACGGAACTCAAGGAAGAACTGGCTGTTTCTCCGAACGACTTCCTGACCTATGCTGCGCTGGGCAAGATTGAAGCAAGTTATCACAGGTATCCTGAAGCCGAACGGTACCTGAAACGCGCCATTGCGCTGAATCGCGAGAATCCTGACGCTTTTCTCTACCTGGGACAGATGTACTTCGATACGAACCGGCTGACGGAGGCGGAAGCCAATCTTCGCCGCGCCATCGAACTCACGACAGACATTTCGCGGAACCACTATCAAATCCAGAAGGCGCATTTTCTGTTGGGCAGGATTCTGATGCAGAAGCATCAGGAGGAGGAAGCGCACGGGGAGATGCAGATCGCACACGCCCTCACAGATAAGGCGCTATCGAAGGATAAGAGCAAGCTTGCAGGAATGCTGTCCGACAGTGCGACCTCCACAGGCCCTTCCGACGCTGGGACAGACTACGCGCCGAACCCTTCAACGACTCCTCACGCCGCGGATCCTTTGGCCGTCGGCAAGCAGAGGACATTCGAGAAACAGCTCGCCCCGGCCATCGCGGACAGCTACAACAACCTGGGCGCGATCATGGCAACGGAAGAGACTTACACGGACGCGTTGAAGTACTTTCAGCGCGCGGCAGAGTGGAGCCCTTCCTTTGAGGGGCTGGACTACAACATGGGCCGAGCCGCGTTCATGGCTGCGAAGTTTTCAGAGGCGGTCCCGCCACTTTCGCGCTATCTCCGGTCGCACCCCGGGGATTCAGGCATTCGCGGCGCGCTGGCCATGAGCCAGTTCATGACAAACGACTACAGAGGTTGCATCGGCGCACTCAAAGGGGCAGGAGAAGGAGTCACATCCATCCCGCAGATGCAATATATTTACGCGGAATCGCTCGTGAAGATCGGCGAGGTTTCGTCGGGAAAAGAGCGTCTCGAGGGACTGGAATCTGCGCATCCGGAGATCGCCGAAGTGCACCGTGGCCTTGGAGAATTGCTTGAACTCCAGGGAGATAGGCAGAAAGCGGCCCAGGAACTGCGAAGCGCAATTCTCCTCAACGCAAACGATCCGGAGTCGCACTACGACCTTGGCAAGATCGAACTCGAAATCGGGGACGCAGCCGCGGCAATTCAGGAACTGGAATCTGCAATCCGGCTCCTGCCAAGCGATCCGAAGTTTCATCGGGAGCTTGCCGGCGCATACAAGGCGGCTTTGCGGACGGCGGACGCGGAGAAAGAACTCCGCATCTACGATACCCTCAGGGCCTCTCAGGCGCAGCCCTCGAAAACTGGCGCCGACTCGCATGAAGCAACGGCTCCCGACCGGTGAGCAAACGGGCAAGTCAGGCCGTGCACAATACAGGGAACGAGAGGATCATTTACCGTGCGGTTGCCTTGGTGTGCGCCGGAGACACTGGCCGAATGCTCTCCGCGGGAACGATCCCGTGACCTTCCAGCAGTGAGTAGAATCGATCCGCGGCAAGATTACTTATGCCTTCGACGGCCCCCGACGGCCAGCGGATTTCCACGCTGTCAATCTTTGTAGCCGAGCCGAGCCCGAAATGCACGCGCAGATCATTCTGTGACAGGTAGCTTCCTCCGCTGTGAATCTCGTCAGTCTGTGTCATACCTTTAGCGACGATCTTGATGCGGGCATTCAAGGCGAGGCGATTGCTCTTCGTTCCTGCCAGCTCGAAACTTACCCAATGGCGCCCCGGAATTCCCTGGTTCCTCAGGATCATTGGGCTGCCGTCGAGGTCGTTGATCACGACATCCATATTGCCATCATTGAACAGGTCTGCTACAGCAAGCCCGCGTGAAACACGCTTTTCTTTGAGCGCAGCGCCGGCTTGATCGCTCGCATCGCAGAAAGTGCCATCCCCCTGGTTCAGACTGAGGAGCTTAGGCTGGCGATAACCTGGATCCGATGGCAACTTATCCATCTGCGGATAAACGTGCCCGGTCACAGTAATCAGATCCAGCCATCCATCATTGTCCAGGTCCACAAATGCAGTTCCCCATTTGACCCACGGCAAGGCCGCGCTTGCCAAACCCGACGAAAACGATTCTTCTGAGAAGTTCCAATCGCCGTCGTTGCGATATAGGTCATCGTTTTCATTTTCAAAATTCGTGACGGAGAGGGAAGGCCGTCCAGTGTGGTTATAGTCGCCTACGGCGATTCCCATCGACGCCTGCTCGGAGCCGTTGTTGCTGAGAGCGGTCCCAGACTCAAATCCGATCTCGTCGAATTTACCGTTCCCAAGATTCTTGTACAGGAATTTGGGAGTCGAGTCGTTAGTGATGTAGATATCAGGGCGGCCCGAGTTGTTGAAGTCGGCCCAGATAACACCAAGGCCGTAATAGCCGTGCGGATCGCTCACACCGGCGTTCTTCGAAACGTCTGTAAATGTTCCATCCCCATTGTTATGGAAAAGAGCATCACCTGCGCCCTTCAGTCCGCGTGGACCGCATTGCACGTCGACTCCGCGGTATTTGCAATAGGGTGTGCTGCCGAATTGCGGCAGGTCATCGAGGTGGAAATCAACGTAGTTCGCCACCATCAGGTCAACAAATCCATCCCCGTCATAGTCCCCGAACGACGCCCCCGCAGACCACCGGCCATCGGCCACGCCCGCTTTGGCCGTTACATCCGTGAACGTGCCGTCGCCGTTGTTGCGATAAAGTATGTTGCCGCCCAGACAGGTAATGTAAAGATCGGGCCACCCGTCGTTATCGTAATCCCCAACTGCTCCGCCCATTGCCAGGCAGGCTTTTGTCAGTCCCGACTTCTGCGTCACATCGGTGAACGTTCCATCATGGTTATTGTGGTAGAGGGCTCCGAGGCTTGTTTTCCCTTCCAACGCCATTTTGATGGTCGGCGCATTAGTGAAATATATGTCTGGCCAGCCATCTCGATCATAGTCAATTATGATTACGCCGCCGCTCATTGACTCAAAGATGTACCTCTTGTCTTCAGAAGAGGTGTGGGAAAAACCGATTCCCGACTTCGCAGTAATATCTTCCAGCTGTGGCACGAGTCGGTTTGTGCATTTTGGTGACCTGGCCCCCGGTGGAGGCGGCGGAGGTGTGGGATGTCCCATTCCTTGGCCATGGATCCGGTCGACTGTAAATATCAGTACGACGAAAAGCCCAGCGCTAATTCCCAACGATGACCGGAACATAACACATCCATTTTACTGGAATCATCCCGCGCTTCGGCTCTTCGGTTATGTCTATTTTGATCCCGATGGAAATGGAGAACATGCAAAGTTGTGGGGTGGCGTAAGCTGTTGGGATGAAGCTGCACCATTGATGGTTGCAGGAGCCGCGATTGAACCGATGTTATGTGCGTTCGGAGTTTGTGCTGTTGGTTAGTCTAATGGACGACGGAGCGCAACCTGGCGGCGAACCGCCGCCACCAGGAGACATCGAGAGCACCCGGAGGGCTATCGCTTCGATTAGACAGCGTGATCCCCGACTGGATGATCGACGATCTCTTCGTTTCGCGGATCCCAGTACAGCTTCCTGCCACTCCAATACGATTGTGCTGCCATGATGCAGACAAGCGAATGCGAGAATCCGTGGTCGACGGTGGCGTTTGGCTGCGTACGGGTTTGCATTGACTTCAGCCAGTTCACCAGATGGACCACGTCGTCATCGTCCGGGCCAAGAGAGTTGGGCGCCGGGGCTCCTGGCACATGGACAATCTCCTCGCCGTCGCTCTTGGGACCAATGATGGGGAGATGAGTGTAGACCGGTCCGCCGTCGAACGGATCGAATTCCTGCCTGCCGCCTTCGCGCGTCACTGAAAACAGCGACGCACCCTCGCCACCATAATTCTCGATGGTGCCTGTACGTCCATGGATCCGTGAAAAGCTCCGGTAGCTGTTTCCAAATATCGTCTTATAGGTGTAGAGAAAACCCTTCGGATACACGATGGCAGTGACACATGTATCGGGATTCTCCCGCCCATCTTTCCAGGTGAAGATTCCGCCGTTGGCAACTACGCTTTCTGGATAAGTCTCCCCAGTCCAGAGATGCACCAGATCGCAGCCGTGGCTGAGCCACTGATCGAAAATTCCCGCCGAATAGTCCTTATAGAGCCTGAATTCCAGATACACATGAGGATCGAACGGACGATCGGGTTTCCCCAACAGCCAACGCTTCCAGTCCGTGTCTTCCTCTCGAAGTTGCGATGCCCGTCCATAGAGCCATTGTTTCCACTCCATGTCGATATCCATCAGCATCTCTTTGGAATAGCCCGTGTCCATGGGTGTGAATCTCCATCGCTCTTCATTCACATTCCATTCCTGCTCAATATGGACGATGTCGCCGATTCGACCCGAACGGATCAGATCTCTCACCGCCAGAGGATATGGTTGGCTGCGGTGCTGCGTGCCCATCTGCACAATCTGCTTGGATTGTTTGACGAGGTCGCGCGTCTCAATGGCCTCGGAAAGCACGTTGGCAAATGGCTTCTCTACATAGCAATCCTTTCCGGCCTTGACCACTTCCGCACACAGCTTGGCGTGTTGGAAATCGCCCGTAGCGATCATCACGCCGTCTATATCCTTCAGCGCCAACATCTCTTCAGAGTACTTGAAGCTCTGGGGCTCCAGGTTGAATGCCCGCTTTACCTGGGCAGCCCGGTGCTCCCGCGCCAGGCTCCATAGATCGCAAACCGCAACCGTCTCTACAGGCATCTGCTTGGAGGCAAGTGCCACCATGTGCACATGTCCTTCGCTACGGTCGCCGCAGCCGAGTTGGCCCAGACGAATGCGATCATTTGCTCTCAGGATGCGCGCATAGGATTTGGCGCTCATTCCTGCTGCGAGCATTGCCCCTCCCGCCTGCTTCACAAATGTCCGGCGGTCGATTTCATTCTTTGCATTTTCAAGCATTGCAATCAGCTCCTGGGATGCGGCTTCTTGTTTTTGGCTCGAAGTTCAACGGGCAAGGAAGACCGCTCAATTCGATCACTGAGTTTCATGCACACGGACAAATCGCTACGCCCGCATGAGTGCGGAGGAGAGCTAAAGGATGATCGTCACGGCGGACTTGCCGGAATGTATTCCAATCCACCTCATCCAAGTTAGCCGAATCGGTTCGACTTGATCCGGGGAACAGCACCTGCATGGCTATAGAACAGGAAAAAGCGACAGCGTCCGACGCGAGAACATCGCGTCGCGGTTCAGACCGAAGGACGAAAAGACATGAGCACATGAAAATATTCGAAAGCAAGAACAAATTTCGAATAGCGCCGGAATCCCTTTCGCTCCCCGGCCGAACGGGCTGTCAGCCCCAGCCGCCAATAGCCAGAACCCAAAATCGCTGCTCTCTCTGAGTATGAGAATCCTCGGTCTCTGCCAATGAGAGCTCGCCGAATATATTCTCACCGGGACAGCAGTACTCCATCTAATTCCTTTGCCGACTCCGAGTCCAAATAGATAGTTGTATTTGGATGAGTGCGGAGGATGGTGGCGGGACATCTTGTTGAAATAGGCTCCTCGAAAGCGCGTCGCACAATTCTCGCTTTACGTTTGCCCGGTACGGAAACGATCAGCATTGGAACGCGAAACAGGGCGGGGATAGTAAGCGTAATAGCACGTTCAGGGACCTGATCAACGCTATCGAACCAGCCCTCAGCCATTTGCTGCTGGCGGCATACGGCGTCCAGTTGCACTATCTTCGCATCCAGAGGATCTGTGAAGTCTGCTACAGGAGGATCGTTGAAAGCCAGGTGGCCATTTTCTCCTATACCCAGGAAGCAAAGTTGTGGGCTGGCGGAGCGAAGTTTGCTTGCATAATCTCTGCTCGTCTTCTCAGGATCCGTCGCACTTCCGTCGATCTCAAAAAACTCTTTCATGCTCACCTTGCCCGACAGTCTCTCGCGCAGATAGCGGCGGAAAGAGGCCGGATGGTCCGCAGCTATACCGACGTATTCATCCATATGAAAGCCGCGCACTTGGCCCCAGGGCAGCTGTGGAATGCGCGTAAGCTCGTTGAGAGTCTCAAACTGCGAGGCCCCCGTGGCAAAAATCACTCCTACTGAATCATGAGCCTGCGCTAACTCGATCAGTGCTTTGCCCGCGGCTCGCGCAGCGGCCGCACCGGCTGCTTGACTGCTAGGATGAACTTCAACCTTCATGGTTCCGACGTGGTAGTACTTCGCTTGCGCACTTGTGTCAGTCAATTTTGACTCCTTGTTGTTCGGCTCACCCATTCACACACCCAGTCGAAGGCTGGAGACCCTAAGAAACGATTGTCAGCTGATCATCCGGATGCCGGCACGCTTCTACCGCTGTGAAGCGCCTCTACAAAGGAACTGTCCCGATGGATAGTGACGCCCGGAACCACCCGATTTGTGACACCGTCCCGGCCGGGGTTATCGGGATTCAATCCGATGCGCAAACTCAAGTGATAACCGGGCAACTGCGGCCCCATGATCTCGTAGGGTGTGCGTAGAGCATCGTTTGCCTGAGGAGCCACGGCGGGAATGGCGCTGTCGAATAAACCCGCAGACACGCACGGAAGTTGCGACATGTAAGACTCCGTTCATCGGTGGGGGCAATTTCAAGAGAGCATGGGCTTCAAGAGAACATCGACGAAATGTATTCTTCCACAAATGTGCCAGATTCCGACGCCGTATGTAAGAATATATGCGCATTACAAAACCGTCAAGTCTTTCACTTTTGTTCTTTGAGGTTTCTCTTATTAGCGTTTATTCTGAGGGTGAAATGCCAGGAATGCTATGACCTATGAAGCAACACCTCCGCAGGGGCGGTGGCGTATCTCAGGTATCGAACTGCCCGACAGCATTCTTCACAAGGTTTACAACCGGAACGCAGCCCGGCTTATGAACATCACAATGTTGGCGATCGCGCGTGCGGCGGGACGCTTCGAATAGGAGAGAATCTTGACCAAATTCAGGGGTACAACAAGCAGATGGACTGCCATGAGATACAAACCTCTCGCATGCGCTCTAGTTATGAGCGCGGCTGCTCTGAGCGGCTATGCCCAGAAAGAGACGGTCGTCATTCGGCCGGTTGAAACACAGGATGTTCTCGTCAATCCTGGCATGGGAATTACCACATTTCAGCGCTTCAATGGACAGGAACTGAACCCTCCGTATACGTGGTCGGAACGCGGACCGGTAGAGAAACTGCACGATGCAAACCCAAAGCCGGGTTTCCCGGACACTTCGATTGCCTATTTGCGGTGGTACTGGAGCACCCTTGAGCCGGAGCACGGGAAGTTCCGGTGGGACATCATCGACATGGCCATATCCGAGGCTCAGAAGCACAGGCAGAAACTGGCAATTCGGCTCATGCCCTACTCCGACCGCGATCCGCTGCCTGACTGGTACCGCAGTTCGGGAGCACGGCGGGCGAACGCGTCTACGGACAAGGACGGAGCAATCTGGCAGCCTGATTTCAGCGATCCACTGTATCTGAAGTACTGGGGTGAGCTGGTTGCGGCAGTGGGTGAGCGTTATGACGGCAATCCCATCCTCGCCAGCGTCGACATCTCCTCCGTCGGTTATTGGGGCGAGGGGTGGAGCGACTATATGCCGGCATTCCAGTTTCAAAAGCCGCTCATCGATCTATGGCTGCAGGCGTTTCCGCATACAACGCTGCTGATGAACTTCGACGAGCCGGAGGCACTGGCGTACGGCACACAGCACGGAGCCGGATGGCGGCTGGACTGCCTGGGCGATATGAAGACGCCCGATTCGGAGATGCTGGACCAGTACCCGGAAGAAGTCGCGCGTACCGGAATTCAGGATGTTTGGAAGCAGCGTCCCGTATCGCTGGAGACCTGTGGCACGCCTGCAACCTGGCTGCGCGATGGCTACGACGTAAATTACATTCTCGGCCAGGCTCTGCGCTGGCACGTCACTTCCGTCAACGTGAAGTCTTCACCGATCCCCCCACAATGGCTTGCGCAGTTTGCGGATTTTGAGAAGCGAATGGGCTATCGTTTCATCCTGCGCCGCCTCGAGTATCCCACGCATGTCTCTGCGGGCTCCATGATGTCTGTACACATGTGGTGGTTTAATGCCGGAGTTGCGCCAATTTACAAGGAATTTGGCCTGGCGGTGCAACTGCGGTCTCAGGAAGATCAAACTGTTATCCGGGTGCCAGCAGATGTGACCAAGTGGCTTCCTGGCGATTCCGTCGTAGATGAATCGCTGTATATCCCCGGAAATCTCACAGCAGGAAAGTATCGCGTGCGCATCGGCCTGCTCGACCCGGGAACTGGAGAACCGGTCATACGGCTACCGATCCAGGGGCGACAGACTGACGGATGGTACGACCTGGGATCCATCGAGGTTGAGAAAACCATGTATTAGTCCGAGGATCCGAGCGCGACCGGGAGGCACCGGATATTTTCGCCAAATCGAAGTTGCCAGTACCCGATCTTGAGGAAAGGTGGCCACGAATGCCTCTGTGCTTTTGCGACTTTGACTTACAGCATTGGACGGCCCCTGCATCCCGGGCCGTGTCTCCCAGCGCATGTTCGCGCCATGCTTCATCTTTGCTTGTCTTCTGCCTGGCGCACTTCTGTTCCGGGCCAGTGCTAAAGCGGCGATCTCGAACCGAAACGCACGGAGCGATCGCGCTATTCTGACGCATGTTGTATATTGCCATAGCCCGGCGTACTATGGCCTGTTATGGCTCCGCCGCGCATCATTGCATAGTAAGTGAGGATAACGAGGTTGAGAATGGCGAAAGGTAGCTCGAAATTGCACGTATCCGAAGGGACAATTCTCCACGAACCTGTTATGGCCGCTTCCGCGGCAGAGCCGCCGCTAGACGGAATGATGGCCGAGGAGAGGCGGACGCAAATTCTGAAGATCGTGCGCAGCGCAGGTCGTGTGAGAGTCAACGAACTCGCCGGCCGGTTTAGCACGTCGGCAGTCACCATCCGCAACGATCTGAATGAATTGCATCAGCGCGGCCTGGTGCTGCGTTCGCATGGGGGTGCGGTTCTCCCGGACACCATCCTGCGCGAATCGCCTGTCCACGAGCGTCTGAAGGCGCAATCCGACGAAAAGCGGCGCATCGGCGCCATGGCGGCCACGCTCATCCACAATGGCGAGACAATCATCCTGGATTCAGGCACAACCACGCTTGAAATCGCCCGCCAGATCAAGAAAAAGCAGGGACTGCAGATCATCACAAACGGGATCAACATCGCCGCCGAACTGCTGGATGCGCGAGACTCGCAGGTTTTCATCGTCGGAGGCACCGTGCGTGGAGAATCGGCGTCGATCAGCGGGCATTTCGCTGAAGAAATGTTCGATCAATTCTCCGCCGATAAGTTGTTCCTCAGCGGAGCCGGATGCGATCTGGACTTCGGCGTCAGCGGGGCGAACCTGGAAGAAACGATGGTGAACAGGGCCATGATTCGGATCGCGCGCGAAATCATACTGGTCGCCGACGCCAGCAAGTTTTCCAAACGCAGCATGTTGCGCATTGCTCCCCTTGCAGAGATCGACACCGTCATCAGCGACGCCGGTCTCGACGAAGATATCCAGGCAAAGCTGCGCGCTCTGGGCTGCAATCTGATTCTGGTATAGCAGCAGCTGCCGGGCTGAGCAGCATTCCGCGCAGTTCCCCGGCGTTCTATCTATGCGAATTGGGGCCTTCCTGCGGTCGATGTTCGCACTCGTCCGCGGGGATCTCGAAGATGACCAGTTCCGCGCGGAAATGGCGCGCGCCAATCGCTCCGTAAGCTATGCCGGCAGCTCTCCATAAAGCGCCCAGCGGCAGAACCGGGCGGCTGAGCCGGATCTAAATGAAGCCGCATGGCAGAGAACCCCAGACAGGCGCAGCCAAGCCGCTCTGGAAAATGCCGTCCATTTGCTCACCTTGATCGCGGTCGTTTCGGCAAGCCTTCCCGTGCTCCACCCGCTGGACAACCACCTCTTGCAACCTCGCATCAAGCCCTGCCGGAATCCCTCCTCAAATCCGTTCCCTCCGATCCTTCGGCGATCGAATCGGTCGAGATGGAATTTGTTGTCTTTTTTTCTTTCTTGTTTGCTTTGTATCGCTGGACGCGATATCCTTGGCCGGCGCAATCCCAGGCAAATCGCGCGCCGTTGCGAAGATCCATGTAGACAATCAGCTCGGAAACTGCCCTGTTTCCGAAAGGGACGCCAACCAGACGCGACCCGGTGGGGGACTTGTATTGCTATCGATCAAATTCGTTCACCTGCGTGCCAGAATGCAAAAGGGCCTGCAATACCTATCCATGGTGAGGGGGGACGCAATTGAGAAAACTCAGACAAACACAAATCGGCTCGCTCGCGTACCGGGCTATGCCCAGAATTGGGGCTGTGGCCACAATCCTGAGCCTGGCGCTGTTGGCTCATGCAACTGACACCACCCTGCGCAACAAGCAGGAATTCGTCGTCGTGCATTCCGGCGATGGTTCTTATGAGATTGGGCAGCAGAACCGTTCCGTGGTCCACGCCCGAGTCGCTGTGAGGGTGGATCATAACTGGGTCGCCTCAAGCGACTTTCCGCAGCATCGGATCAGCGAGTCCTCATTCGACGATGCTCTTGGACATGGCCGTGAAGCGACTGTCCAGTGCACCGGGCTCCCCTCCCGGCCGGACCTGTCCTATGCGATTCGGCTCTATGACAATATCGATGCCGGCGATATTCGGGTCGAGATTCAGAACCATACCGGAAAGTCCGTCACCGTGCAATCGTTGCGTTCCATGGAAGCGATCGGCGATCGGCCCCTCGACTTGAACGCGTCCGCAAGCAGCGATCGGGTTCTTTCTGACAGCTTCAGTGAAGACTGGCCCCCGCTGACAATATACGACCTGGGCAAGGCCCCTGGCGGGATGCACCGTGCGGTCGGCAGTCAGCTCATCTATAACCGGGAGAGCAAAGACTCGATCTTCTTTGGCGCCCTTACTTCCGACCGCTTTCTAACTATCCTGCACCTGAAGACCAACTTAGACGCGCAGCGCGCTACGGGAGTTGCATCTTACACCGTCGATTCCACCGGAACGACTGAGATACAGGCGACCGACCCGGAATCCGGCTTATCGCATGGTCCCGCAAAGAACCTGGTGGAACTCAGCCTGCCCGTGGCCCCGGAGGCTGCGCTCGGCTCTGAGCGCCTGATGTTTGCCCTGGGGAATAACTACTACTCGATACTCGACACGTATGGCGCCGCCATTCGCGTGCTGCACCACAGCCGCTCCGGCACGGGCCCCATGCTTGGCTGGTGGAGTTGGACCGCTTTCTATTCCGGCATCACCGAAGGCAACAGTTGGACCAACGCGCAATGGCTTGCGGAGCACCTGAAACCTCTGGGATTCGATTATTTCCACCTCGATCTTGGATACGCTTATGCGCGCGGAGAATACACCACTCCCAACGCTGCCCAGTTTCCCAACGGACTGGTCCCGCTGACCCGCAATGTAACTAGCCTGGGATTGAAAATGGGATTCTGGACAGCCCCGTTTGAGGTCAGCGGCCGTTCCTGGGTTTTTGAGCACCACAAGGACTGGCTGGTGCGCAACGCACAGGGCGAACCGATTCAAATCGGGGTGGGGGACGAAGCCGGAAGAGAAACCCTGTTTGTCTTGGACACGACCAATCCGCAGGCACAACAGTATCTCCGCGCCACCTATCACACGCTTGTCAAGGAATGGGGAGCGGCTTACATCAAGCTGGACTTTATGGATAACACCGCCATCGAAGGCTACTACTATCGCCCCCAGACCACTGCGCTCGAAGCCCAGCGGATTGGTTTGCAGATCATTCGCGAAGCAGTGGGCGAACACGTCCTCCTGGACAAGGATGGAAGCCCCATGCTGAATCCCGTTGGGCTCGTGGACGAAGGACGTCTCTCGCAGGATACCGGCCACGCCTTTCTGCGCAGCAAAGAAGCGGCTCCCGGCATCGCGGCGCGCTACTACATGCAGCATAATTTCTTCCTCAGCGATCCCGATGCCTTGACCATCTCGCGCCAGATGATCGAGGAGCGCCACATTCAGGCGCCTCTTACTTTGAATGAGGCTCGGGTCTCGGTCACGCTGGCCGCGGTTTCCGGCGGCATGTTGGAACTGGGCGACGACCTGCCTACTTTGGGCCAGGATCCGGACCGCCTCGCGCTGGTCACCAATCCCGATCTCTTGCAGATGATTCAACTCGGCAATGCCGCGTTACCTCTCGACCTGCTGACTTATCGCCCGGCGGATGAGCAGCCTGGAATCTTTCTGCTTCGGGAAGATGCGCGGCAGACCATGCTGGCGGTATTCAACTGGACGGAGCATCCCAACTCGTATGCCTTCACATTCTCCGACCTCGGGCTCCCGCCGGACCATCGCTATCGCGTGGTCGATGTCTTCCAGCCAGAGCGACCACTCGCCTTCGATTCCACTGGACTGCGCATGGAAAACCAGCCGGCGCACTTTGTAACGCTGCTGAAAATCCTGGATGAGTCCGTCGCCGCGCAGGCCCCTTCGATCGCCGCCAAAGTCCCGGCAACGGGCAAGATCGGCGAGAATCTTGGCTTTGCGGCCGCCGCGTCCGCAGGCCATGTTCCGGCTCTGGCCTATCGCTGGGACTTTGGAGACGGCGTGGTCGCGGATGGCGCAGCCCTATCGCATACCTATACGCGTGAAGGCAGCTACAAGGCCCATCTTCGCGTTGAGGGCGTGGACGGTCTCTCCTTCGAGCAAGATTACCCCCTTACCATCAAGGGCGCGGCGCACCTCCCCGCGCCGAAGCGCGGGACCGGCCAGTAACCGGATCGCCCCGGCCAGCGGCCTAGATCCGAATGAAAAGCTTCTTGCGGTACATCCAGAAGAGCATGAGCCAGTAGACTCCCAAGGTGAGAGCGCCAAGAACTATGGGCTCCAGCGCGGGTCCCAGGATATTCAGAGCAGATGCCCCTAGATTGATGCGGAAGCTGCTCTCGACGAATTCTTCACACAGATTGGCGATGAGGTATGCAGCGATGGAATTCATGCCGACGACGACCAGCGGAAACGCGAGGCCGCGCTGCTTTTTGATATCGACGACCCACGAAAAAGCGGCGAGAAAGAAAAAGCACACGCCGCCGCTGAACAGTGTCCACGAGGGTGTCCAGATGCGCTTCACGATGGGGCAGATTCCGGTGAAGTGAAGCAAAAGACCGACGGCAACCAAGGCGGCTCCTGCCAGCAGGAATCTGCGCATCGGAATGCTCGGAGCAGCAGCCAGAGACCAACGGCCCGCGGCGATTCCCAGCAGCATGGTGCCAAGCGTCGGAATAAAGCTCAGCGTCAGATAGCCGCCGTCGTTGAACAGGAAAGGACTGGTGCGCGGGAACAGGTTCAGGAACCAGACATCGAACGCCTGGCCGAGATTGCTGTTCATATTCCAGTGCGCTGCAAAGCCGGTGAAGAGGTGCCGGTGCCAGTCGTTCGCCACTCCCACGGCAGCGTAGTTGAAATTGGCGTCAGGCGCCGGGTACAGTGCCCATGCCAGCCAGTAGGCGAAGAGAATCCCTCCCAACGCGGTCCACTGCCAGCGCGGACGAACGAATGTAAGCAAAAAGGCAAAGGTGTAACCAAGGCCAATCTGGGTCAGCGTGTCCTCGAAGGTGAAGTTGGTGATGGGGCCTTGGGTGGAGCGAAGAAAGATTCCCAGCGCCACCAGCAGGAAACTGCGCCAGATGGTATGGCCCAGCATGCGCTGGAAGCTGGCGCCTTTCTTCTGACGGCTTCTCAGGGAGTATGGAAGCGCAACCCCGACCAGGAAGGTGAAGGACGGCTGGATCATGTCGTGGAGGCTCATCCCCGCCCACTCAACGTGGGACTGGTTGTAGGCCAGAAACCTCCAAAGGAAATTGTTTGGGAAAGAAAGAGCTACGTGTGCAAGCTGAAGGACTTCCCCCATCATCAGGAGCATGACCAAGCCCCGGTAAGCGTCGACTGCAATATTTCGTTGCAGCTTTTGTTCTACACTCGCGACCGTTTCGCTCATTCGCAAATCCTCCACGCAGTTTGTTTTATCTCTTCAGGGACCGATTCAAAAGAATTTGTATCTTTCGATAACCGGCGTTTGGAGATTGACAGCAAGCATGCCTCTGAATCCCGCTAACTTCACTCGCCAGCAAGCACCAGGTTCACCGCGGACTGCTGAAAGTGACTATCTTGCCTGGAGCAGCAAGCGCCGCGAGGGTATCGATGTCGAAGTATCGATAGAGGTCGAGGCAAAAGAGCTCTGGAGCGGTGCGAAACGGCACTGGCGTATCGATCAGGTAGGCCAGGCTTTTCATGGCGTTCCGGTTCACCACAGCGGAGAAGTCCTCTGGCGCTATGGCGGCAGCCGTTAAGGAAATAACCTGGTTGCGAATCCCATCTGTCTCCACCTGCACCGGACGCCCCGTGGTGGATCGGAACCAGTTAGCCACGGCCACCAATTGAGCGGCCTCCAGCCCTAAAGGACGAGCGCCGCTGCTGTCTGTCAGCAACTCCCAAGCCCCGCGATTCGGTAACTGGTCTCCATTAAAGAACAGATCCAGCGCCAACACCTGCTCCCCGCGGTCCACATGCGGGACCACCATATCGCCGGAAGCTTTGTAGCCTTTGTCATTGAGCACGATGGTTGCCGGCGCGTTCTCGGGGGCAGCTTCTTCCCGGAACAAGATGCCATTGGCGCTGAGCTCATTGGAGAAATCGAAACGATAAGACAAGGTGCGAAAATCGAAGTTCCTGCTGTTATCCACCCGCAAGGCGCGTATAGTGGATACCGGCGCGTAGCGGACCACGGATTCCAACTTCTCCCGCTCTGCCTTTGCCCACTCTTGGCGCGCTGCGCTGTCTGCCGGCGCCGGTTCGTGATGGATCTGCCGCGCCAGTTTTCTCGCCAGGGTAACGAAGGTCAAGTTATCGGCCGGCACACCGATGGCAAGCTCCTGCGGGGTCCTGATTTCATCGTCACTGTAGATCTCGCCATCCAACACCGGCAGATTGAAATGTGCACTGAAGAAGCGGTAAGCCTGTTGCCGGTTATCCAACTGATAGTTATGCGACCCTGGATAGAGGTTCTCGCTCCAAGCCAGCTCGTCGGAGGCTCCGTATAGCTGGAAAAACGGCTTTACCTGATCATATAAGTACGGCTTCACCAAGGGAGCCCGAAAACAGCAGCTATCCGTGCCATTATGGATCTCCAGCGTGGGGCGAGGCGCGCGTAACGCGAGCAACTCCGGATAGTCTTCACCCTGCATCAAGTCGGGCGCGTCCGCTTCAGTTTCATCTGTATCCACTGGATGGGTAAGGTTCGACTCGCGCGAACCAATACCGGCCACCTCCACCTCGACCGCGACGCGTGGATCCAGGGCGCTCAGCATGACCGTTTGCCAGCCCCCACCGGAAAGTCCGGTCACGCCGATCCGGGTTGTGTCAACCTCCGGCAATCCGCTCAGATAATCCAACCCCCGCCGCATGGAAAGATAAAAGATCCCCAGCACATTGGAACCGACGAGGTTCAACTGGGAACCGAAATCGTGTGCGTTTTCCGCATTCGCAAGCTCTCCGTAACCAATAAACTCCAGGTCCAGGGCGACGATGCCGCGCTTGGCGAAGTTGATGCAACGCTTCTGCTCATATTCCACCTCGATCCCCTCCGGCTCATGCCCGGGCAGGTTCAAAATGGCGGGTACGCGGCCGCTAATCTTTGCCGACTCATAGAGAAGCGCGGTCGAATGGAAACCCGGCACAACCTCAAAGCGCAATTTGTGAATCCGGTATCCGTGACTGGTTTCAATGATCCCCACCTCCTCGAATTTCGGGGCCGCATCCACCCATTCACGCGGCCAGCCGTGATAGGCAATGTCGTCGAGAACGTGCTTGCGCACCCGTTCTTCTTCCGCACTCCACAATGCAGGCGTTGTGAGCGTGGGCAGCGGAGGAAAGCGCTTCAATAAGAATTCCTGCAGCTGATACTCCCTCCATGGAACATCCAGTGTGGGCTGCGCCAGCGACTCTGCCACGTAAGGTTGGCTGATCTGGGCATACCCGGAAATTGCGCCCATCCCCAGGATCCAGGGCAATACTCCGCCAGCCCCAAGCCTGCGCCGGCTGTTCCCATACGGCCTAGGTTTGCTCATTGCTGCTTTATTGTCCATTCATCGCCCCCGCTTGAACATCGTTGTTATCACTTACTCCCGGCAGGCGCAACGCATGGCTGCCTGCAAACAATCAGGGCGCCGGTGGAATGTAAGTCGCGTCGCTGCTGACTTACATGCCACCCGGGCACCCTGCTGCGGTGAACGGATTCTTAAAACTTGATTTTCAACGCCATCTGGAGAATACGAGGGTCACCGGCAGAGCTGATCTGTCCAAAATTGCTGTCCTGAAGTCCGGCATCGGGATCGCCAAAGTTGACATTGTTGAATGCGTTGTAGAATTCCGCGCGGAACTCATAGCTGACGCGTTCGCCGACCTTACCATTCTTCAAGAGAGCCAAATCCGTAGTGAAGAGCCTCGGCCCGCGAAGAGAATTCTTGCCGATGTTACCGTAAGTGCCGATGGCATTTGGCACAAAATCGGCGGTGTTGAACCATTCGTTGATCAAAGCGGAATGGGAACGCTTGGAGCTCAGCTTGGTATCCGAAATGTTTGCCACTGTGATGTCAGGACGGTCATTTCCCATCGCACTGAAGGAATTATCATCCTCTGCGAATGCCGTATACGGAAAGCCCGATTGCCAGTTTGCGATATAGCTCAGGTTCCATCCGTTGATCGCCTTATCCGCGGCACCTTTGATTGGAACGCGGGGAAGAGCATAATTTCCAGACAATCTGAAGACGTTGCTATCGTCACCGGCGTCGGGCCCGTGGTCAAGAGCACGGCCACAGCCGCAGGTATTGATGCCGCCGATTCCAAATATATACTCCTGTCCATTGGGACCGAAGTCATTCAGTGCGTGCGACCACGTATAGTTCGTTTGGAAGGCGAGGCCGTAGCCCAAACGCTTTTCGAGCTCAAACTGGCCGGAGTTGTAGTTGCTGTTCACTCCGGAGTTGATTGAACCGATGAACCCGTAGTTTGGATAGAGGAGACGCGATTGAATATTGCTCTCCGTCGACTGCCCCGGAATATAAACCGAGGGATTCAGTTGCAGCAGTCCGGCCTCTTGATCGCCGGTACCGCCCAGGTGAGCACCGTGATTCCCCGCATACTCCAACCGCATAAACAAACTTGAGCCGAAGTCATGCTCGAAGGTCAGGTTATACGTCAGGATCTGAGGTAGCCGGAAGTGCCTGTCGAAGATCTGCGTAAAAGCGATGTCCTGAGGAAACGTGGCCGTAGCGCCTGGATCGATAGGGCCAAACGATCCGGGAAAGGGGTTTGTCACGCCCGCGGCGGTATAGGGGTTGGTGAAATTGGTGTTGCTAATGCTCACGATCGGAGCGAACGGAGGAACGCCGACGACGTCTTCAAACGCTACCCCATTGGGCGCCTGGTAATAGTAGCCTGCTCCACCGCGGATGCTGGTCTTGCCATCTGCCGTCAGTTGATATGCAAAGCCCACGCGTGGGCCGATATTGCTCAAGTTGTTATAGATTGACGATGCAGGACATCCAGCGTCGTTATTCTTGCCGCCGAAGAGCAGATCCTGAGGCGCATTCGGGTAGCGCGTCGATTGCGCTCCCGGCACAAAACATGCGACTCGCCCCTCGCTGTCCGTGTAGGGGAAGAACGGATCCCAGCGTACACCGGCGCTCACGGTGAGCCGCGAGGTCGCGTGCCAGTTATCCTGAACGAAGGCACTCCAGTCGTTTCCGCTAAAGTTCAAATACAAACCGCCTGCCTGCACAAAGTCCGATGCATCTCCCAGCAAAAAGTCGGAGAGATTGTTTCCGCTCAGGTTGCCGCCAAAGCTGTAGTTGCCATCGGATTGATATGAGTTTCCCATGGGAAGGTTCATATGCTCCCATTCGCCCCCGAACTGGAGTTCATTCGGTCCCTTGATGAAGGTGGCGATTTCACGATCGGATATGTCGCTGTGATTCCAAGTTCCCGGGGAAGGCTGTTCTCCTACGGTAAACTCTCCGGATACATTGACGTTCAGCGTCGCCGGAAAATTGGTGGGTTGAGAAATGTTCGCGCCCGCCGTGACGATATTGAAGGGGGCTGGCGATTCCGTCAGTCCGACCTTCCTTGTCAATCCGAAATAGCTATTAAGAAGAATCTTGGGCGAGATCGTGTAGATGTCGACGACGCTGATGTTCTTCAGACTCTGAATTTGTGGATCTTCCCCATTGCCCTCAAGGATGTTGCTCGTCGGCGGGATGATGATTGGGACGTTGTATTTGAGTTGAAAATAGTGCCCGCTAATATGATGTTTGCCGCGATTGTAGTCAATCTTGACCAGGTATTCGTCAGTATTCTGGACAGACGGAGCTCCGCTGTACTTCAAATAATTGGGCCCGTCCGCCGGGTCATTCGGAAGAGGAATGTGATTCAGCAAATAGAGAGCCGTTTGGTCAAAGGCTGCCGGATTAATCATATTGTTGCTGTCGAATTGGTAGGGCGAGGTCGGGTCGGGGTTCGTCAATACTGTACCCGGAAGAAGAGCCGAGAAATCTCCGTTACGCTCAGCCTGCGTCGGCACCTGGGAACTCAGGCCGTTGTTGGACGTGTTTTGGCGTGTGCCCTGATACGATCCAAAGAAAAACAGCTTGCCTTTCAGGATTGGCCCGCCGATGGTGCCTCCAAATTGATTCTGCTTCAACGGGTCTGGAGAGGTGGCAAAATAGTTCTTGGCATCCATCGCATAGTTGCGAAGATACTCAAAAGCGTCGCCATGAAATTGATCGGTTCCGGACTTGGTTACGACATTGGCCACTCCGCCCGTCGCGTTTCCATAAGCGGCGCTCATGTTATCGGTTTGCACATTGAATTCCTGCAGCGCGTCGGGACTTGGGAAAGGCAGATTGGTGTTGATATACATGTCGTTGTAGTCCACGCCATCCAGCAAGTAATAGACGCCGTTGGAGCCGCCGCCATTGACTTTCGCATATTGCTCGCCAGGCAGGACGCCGCCTTCACAATTGTTGCCGCAGTTCTGTCCTGTGACATCGACTGCGCCGGGGACCAGAAAGACCAACTGTTGCGCCTCGCGTCCATTCAAGGGCATGCTTTCCATGCTCTTCTCATCGATAACCTGCGAGATGGCTGCATCGTCGGTGGTCACCTGGTTGGAACTGCCCTCCACCGTGACCTGCTGGGTCACCGCTCCGACCGCCAAGGTGACCTTCTGGCTGGCGGCCTGTCCGACTTCCAAACCGATGCCCTTTTGCACATAGGTGCTGAAGCCGGCCATTTCAACTGTCATCCGATAGTCGCCAACTGGGAGGCTTGGAAACAGGAACTCGCCTGCACCTCCCGATTTGACGGCCTGCTTATAGTCAGTTCCTGCTTGTTCGACGGTCACAGTCGCCCCAGGAACCGCTGCACCCGTGTGGTCCTGTACCGTGCCGCTCAGCCGCGCCGTGGTGAACTGGGCAACTGCCGTCGTTGCCCACAGAACGACCACGAAGAACGATGCGAAAAGAAAAGCTGCCTTGCACCGTGCCTGATTGAAGATTTGGCGTTCCACATTCATGCTTTTTTCCGTTGCTCTCATCTGCGCTGTCCTCCACTCCATTGAAGTATCCCGATCCCAGTGAATTGCTACGGCTGCTTGCCTTTTCTTTTGGAATGCCTACCTTGAAGGCTTCGATATCGATCAAATACGACGTTTTGTAATCGTTTTGATGTTTTTACGATAATCCTGCTCATTTTGTCAAGCGAAAAGTCCTGACGGGAAAGCCGCGCAAGCTTGCTCAGAGGGGCGCTGGCCTGCCTGCATGGACCCGTCCGCGGAGTTGACCGTTGCTCCCAAGCCGCCCGTGGTGCATGGAAAGGAATTCAGGGGTGGCCTGAGCGCAGTCAGGATAGTCGCGTCTTGCGGCGGAAGTTGCGTGAGGCCGGGAGAGGGAATCTATCCACAGCGGGCTTCGATCCCGGCGCACGCTGACGGACCAAGCAGGAACAACATCTGCGCGTTGCCCTGGTTCTTCCCCCTCCCGCGGACGCCCTGCCCCCGCCGTCGATTCTCGTACGCCGTCTTGCCGGCAAGTTTATTTCGGAATTCTGGCGGGTCAAGATCGGAATTCTCCCCTAGCTGCGGGTGGGTTTGGCTCCAACGACAATGACCTGGACGCCGAGATCCTTGAGAGTTTGCAGGTCTGCCGGGGAGGCGCCGGAATCGGTGATGAGTGTCGTCAACTCCGTGACAGGCCCTACGAATGCGAAGCCTTGCTTGCCGAATTTGCTGTGATCGACCAGCGCGATGCGTATCCTTGCGGCTTTGATGATGGCCTTCTTGATGGTTGCCTCGGCATGGCTAGCCGTGGACATGCCATAGCCGGGATCGATGCCACTGACTCCCAGAAAGGCCTTATCGACGCGAATTTCACTGAGCGACCTCTGTGCCCAGACTCCCGACAAATAGAACACATCCCGCTGCAGGTCGCCCCCGATGCACATCACATGGATCTCCGGATAGCGCTGCAACTGGCAAAGAATAAGCGGGGAATTTGTGACCACCGTCAAGCGATTGCGGTGCTGCAATCTGGAAGCGACCTCCGAGACGGTGGTGCTCCCTTCCAGAAAGATGGTGTCGCCGTCGAGGATCATCTTCGCGGCCTCGGCCGCGATGGCCTGCTTTTCTTCGCGATTCGTCCGTCCGAGGGTGTCGTAGGAAGGCTGGAAATTGGTGGTAGGGGACTTGGAGACCGCGCCTCCGTGGGAACGAACAAGCAGCCCCTTGCGTTCGAGATCCGCCAGATCCCGCCTGACCGTCGCCGCCGTCACTCCAAGGATGTCGATGAGCTCAGAAGCGCTTACGGTGCGCTGCCGCGAAAGGAGTTCGGAGATTCGAAACCGCCGTTCTTCCGCCAGCAAGGATTGGTCCCTCTTCATAATAGGTTACGCAATGGTCACGCCGCGCGGACCAGCAGGTTTGCAATCGGCGATAAGGCACGGTTGTGAATCGAAAGCGGCACTCCTCTCAACCATGAATCTGTACTTTAAAGCAGTGAGGGAAAATCGCGCCTATTGCGCATGCTTTCCGTGGGAGCGCCAGACAAGCCACGGACCGGTGTGGAAACGACTTGGCGGGCCGCCCCCTGCTGCCTGTCGTCAAGAACCTTTGTCGGCCATTTCGGTTCAATTGGGAGCGAATTGAATTGATTATGCCTGACCTGCCTCATCCGTGCAATCCGGTTTACGCGGCGTCTATCCCCAAGCGACGAAAGGAAAACCCTGTATGGAGGGCTCCAAAAGCACCTGGGCGAAGTGTCCTGCACGCTGGCTGAGCAGAAGGAAAACCGAATGGAGGGAGGGCATCCGATGCTGTTCAGGCGGCTTTTATTCCGCTGTTGCCGCTTCCCGATGGGCAGCGCTATGCGGCTTGACCGGGATCAGCTCCGGCCGCGCAATGGCGGAGCCGGCTTGCCTGGGGCGAGCGCTCCACACAGAGGACAATCCGATAATCTTTCTGTATGTTTCGTTTTATTACGATAAAGTGGAGGCGTGGTTCTGATCAAAGTCATCGGAGATATTCACAAGGAGATATTCGCAGTATGTTTTGTGATCCGGCATCCCAAGGCGGCCCTCAATGAGCCGCAGCGCGGCGCGCGACGCGCGCAAGCTCATCCGCCCGCTCCATGGCGACCTGAAGCGCCTGCTGCAGCAACTGGTCCGGACCAATAGTGTGGCCATCCCGCCCGGCGGAGATGAAACGCCCTCCCAACTGGTGCTGCAACGCTTCTTCCGGGACCAGGGCGTGGGCGCCCATCTCTATGCCACGGAGTTCATCGAAAAGTCAGGGAATCCGCTGGTGCGGAAGAACCGCTCGTATCGTGGACGCAAGAACCTGAGCACCAGGCTGAGCGGGACGGGGCGCGGCAAGAGCCTGCTGCTCAATGGCCACATGGATACGGTGCCGGCGGGGAAAACGCCATGGTCCCGCTCGCCGTGGTCGGGCGTCTACCAAGGCGGCCGCGTTCACGGCCTGGGATCCTTCGATATGAAGGGCGGCCTCGTGGCCAATGCTGCTGTGATTTGCGCACTGAAAAAGAGTGGCATAAGAACCGGCGGCGACATCCTCTTCGAATCGGTGGTGGATGAGGAGTGGGGCGGAAGCGGCGGGACCATTGCGGCCCGTCTCCGGGAAGGCGGCGCCGATGCCTGCATCATTCCCGAGGGGACGCAGCTGGATATCTACAGGGCAACCAGGGGTGGATTTGTGGTGGACCTGTCGGTGGACGCAGGAGATCCTGCCGCTTATTTCTCCACGGCCGAAGTGGTGAGTCCGGCGATTCCATGCGGGCGTCTTCTGGGGTGGGTTGAGGCCAGCGCGAAGCAGCGCGCCCAGGTCAGGCCGCGAGGCGCATACGCCGCCTTCTCCGACCCTGTGCCGGTCCAGGTCCTGGCGGTCCAGGCGAATCTGCTCGATCCGGATATTCCGTTGAGCGTGCCTTCCCGGGCGACCCTGCGGGTGTACTTTCAATTCCTGCCGGAAGAGGATGTCGATGCCGTGATCCAGGGCATCAAGGATGCGCTTCAGCAATTCCAGGCCAACGATCCGTTCTTCCGCAAGTATCCGATTCAGTGGACGCCCCTGATTGGAGCGCCGCTCCTGGGCCACGAGTTGCCTGCGGATCATGCCTGGACCCGCTGCATGGCCGAGAGTGCCGCCGCGGTGCTCCAGCGCAAGCCGGTGATCACGGCAGCACCGTATCCATGCGATGCCGGGCTGATGCATCGCGACTTCGGCATTCCCACACTCCTGTTCGGACCCTGCGGAGCGGGCGCGCACAACCCGGATGAATATGTCGTATTCGACTCCGTGCTGCGGACTGCGGAGGTATTGCTGACGGCCGCCCTGGCGTGGGCCAACGGATAATTGGGCGGGAGTGGATTTCCTATTGGTGTCAACCGAAGGCACATGAAAGTCCGCGGCTGTTCTCAGCGAACAGCCGTGCGCAGCGCCGGTCGAGAAGCGCTCACGATCCGCTGCTGCGCGTCGACCGTTTGTCAGCGCGGTCTGGCGGCTCCTCACTCACTGCGGAAGCTCCAGCGCTGCACCAGCCGTTCTTTTCCGCATAACGAAGTAGAGCAGTAGTCCGACGGCGATCCATGCGGCGCCGAGCAGTTTGGCGTCGCGATTGAGGTTGAGCCAGATGAATGTACATATAAGAATGCCGCAGAGCGGGGCCAATGCCGGCAACGCGACCTTTTCCTGCGAGCGGAACTTGTAGTGAATGAGCGCGGCCGCATTCACCCCGATGAAGGCGATAAACGCGCCGAAGTTCAGCAGCTCCGCGCCCCTTTCGAAGGTCAACAGAAAGGTGCCGAGCAACGTCACGGCTCCCAGCAGCAGCACGTTGTTGCGCGGGATTCTCGTCTTGGGGCTCACCACGCCGAAAAACCGCCTGGGAAGCGCATCCGCGCGCCCCATTCCATACAGGAGGCGCGCCGCGCCGAACTGTGCCGCAATGCCGGAGCCCATATTCGCGATCAGCAGCGTTGCATTCAGCAATTGGAAGAGGAAGTTGCCGCCCACGCGAAGGGCAACTTGCACAAAGGCGGTATTGACCATCGAGGCAGGGAATGGGGTGCGTCCCGGCCATACAAGCTGCGCGAGATACACTTCGATGGCGGACAGTACCCCGATGGCAAAGCAGGTAAAAACCGTAGCCAGCAGAATGTTGCGGCGAGGGTTCTCTACTTCTTCCGACATCGTCGAGATGCCGTCGAAACCGATATAGGTCAGCACGGCGATCGAGGCGCCGTGGAACAGGCGGCCGGGAGCGAAGGTGGCAGGATCGTAAAACGGCAGCAGCCACTGGCCTCCTACGGGCCGCGCCGCCAAGGCTATGTAACGTATCGCGTCGGCGATGAAGACGACCACAACAATGCTCATGCCGAGAGCCAGCAGAGCGTTCACGCGGCTTGAGGTTTGCACGCCGAACAGATTGAGGCCGGTGAACACAAGAACAAAAGCCAGGGCCCAGGCGGCATAGGGAATCTGCGGCAGGATGTTCTGCGCCGCGGCGCTGCACCAGATGGCGCAGATAATGGGATTCAGCATGTAATCCATGAGCATGGACCAGCCCACCACATATCCGGCGAGCGGGTGAATCTCCTTGCCTACATAGGTGTAAGCCGATCCCGCGCTGGGATAGACGCGCGCCATCCTGCCGTAGCTCACGGCCGTGAACAGCATGGCGACCATGGCGATCAGGATGGTGGTCACAACATGTCCCCGGGCGGCATTGCTGACCACGCCATAGATGCTCATGGGCGCAGTGGGCTGAATGATGATGATGCCGTAGAGAATCAGGTGGTGAAGCTTCAGCGTGCGCCGAAGCCCGGGAACAGGCAGGTCACGATCTGCGGTGACGTCCATGCTTGGGAAGTCCTCTCTTGCTTCTGCGTTGCTTGATGGATTAAGGAAGACTTGGAAGTTTCAGGGCGGCAAATCCGTACTCGCGCAGAAACCAGTCCCGGCAATCGTAGTTGCGAAATGTTTCGCTTCCCCGAGTCGATGGAGCGAGATTCTCCCGGTTCCACATCTTCCCGGCCCTGGTTTACGGGCAGAATCGGACAGGACGCCGGAAGTTAGTAGTTTTACCATCTGTTCCGGTTGCAGCGCAATTCCGGAACCTCGTTTCGGCCTCTCTCGCGGCGCCAGGTTGAGGAAGTTTCAACCCTCGCGTGACCCTTATCCGGTCCGCGTTGCCATGAGGCGCGAGCGAGGGAAATTGTGCATGCAATCGCTCATAACATAACATTTTCGATCATAAACGAATTGACAGACGGCTCTCCTCCAGATACTCTTAGGCGAAATGACAGGCGTGGAGGGGTAGGGTTTTGAGCGATTTTGGGAAGAAGATACGGCTCAACCGGATTCTCAACGAGCCGGGGCGCGGTACCCTGGTGGTGGCTTTCGATCATGCTCTGGTAGTCGGCCCAATTCCGGGAACGGAAGATGCGTGCGGCCAGATTTCCCGCTTTGTGGAAGCCCGTGTGGACGCTTTGCTGCTGAACCTTGGCCTGATTCAACGCTGCAACGCCTGCTTTCCCCGCGCGGCAACACCGGGGATTATCGCCAGAATCGACTGGACGACCATCTGGAATTCGCTCAGCCAGGGTGAGCATGGCGTGATGCGCAGTTGCGTGCTGGGGAGCGCGGAAGATGCGTTGCGGCTAGGCGCGGACGCCGTCCTCAGCTACCTTGTAGTGGGGACGGGCGATGCTGATTTCGAAGCCAACGAGATTGCTCGCAATGCGCAGCTTGCGCGCGAATGTGAGCGGTTGGGCATTCCCTTGATCATCGAGACGCTGGCGCGCGGTAAAGAGGTGCAGAACCCCGCCGATCCGCAATGGATCAAGAGGCATACGCGGATTGCGACGGAGCTGGGAGCCGATGTCATCAAGACCGACTACGCCGGCAGTGTTGCGAGCATGCGCGAGGTGGTAGAGGGCTGTCCGCTTCCCATCCTGGTTCTCGGCGGGAGCCGGAACGATGGGGCGATGGATGTGGTTCGGGGCGTCATGGAGGCTGGAGCCGCGGGGGTCTTCTTCGGGCGCAATGTTTTCCAGTCCCAGGACATGGCGGGATTTCTGAGGCAGGCACGCGGCATTCTCAACGGAGACGCGAAATGAGCTTCGTTCCTGTGGAACACGTGCCGGACGTTCTGGATGGACGCGCGGGCTTTTGCCTGCGCGGAGAGTGGGGACATCTCTCGGCAGTTCTGGGCGGAGGACACATTTGCCAACTGGTGAAGCGGAGCCATCCGGAGCTGAATCCGCTGTGGCGCCCGCAATGGCAAACGATCGATCCGGAGCGATTTTCTCCGCACAGCGACGAAGACAGGTTCGGCGCTCCGCCCGATGGGCGGCTGCTTGCCGGCATTGCCGGACACAGCCTCAGCTTCGACTATTTTGGGCCGCCCTCGCAGGAAGAGATGGCTGCGGGCCTGAGCACCCATGGAGAGGCGCCCGCAGTACGCTGGCAGATCTTTCGTGAGTTTCAAGAAGGCCGGCCGGGGGTCGAATACGGCGCCGAGTTGCCGGTCGCGCAGATTGATTTCAGGCGAACCCTGCGCATCGATCCGGAACACCCGGTGGTGTATTGCGAAGAAAAGGCGCGCAACCTGGGCCGTGCCGATCGCCCTATCTCCTGGACCGAGCACGTCACCATTGGGCCGCCGTTTCTGGCTTGCGGAGATACCTTGGTCGATATGCCGGCAACGCGGGCCAAGGTGAACCCTGCCAGCTACAGCGACGCCATGATGATCACTCCGGATGCCGACTTCCAGTGGCCGCAGGCTCCGCTCCAGGGCGGCGGTTTTCACGATTTGAGAACCACTCCCGATGGCTGCTATTTGCGGTACACGGCGCAACTGCTCGATCCCAGCCGCGCCATGGGGTACACGGCGATCGCCAATCCCAGCGCAGGACTGCTGCTCGTTTATGTCTTCCGGCGCACGGATTTTCCCTGGGTGGGCAATTGGGAAGAACGCTTCTACCTGAAGACCGCTCCCTGGGGTGGAAAGACCTTTTGCCGGGGCATTGAGTTCAGCTCCACCCCGCTCGCGGTTCCCAAGCGGCAGACGGTTTCTCAAGGGCCGCTGTTCAATGAATCGACTTACCGCTGGCTTCCCGCTCTCTCTGAAACCACGGTCCGTTATATGACGCTGCTGGTCGACATTCCTGCGGATTTCCAGGGAGTCGAGGACGTTTCGGTCGAAGCTGCCCGGATCGTCATCCGCGAAGCCGGCAATGGCAAGACCTATTCCCTTCCCGCCGACGGTTCATTCCTGAGGGGAGAAGCTGCCGGACTGCGATGAGTTTTCTCTCCATCGACGTGGGATCGAGCCGCTGCAAGGCGGCCATCTTCTCCTCTTCTGGAGAGATGCAGGCCATGCGTTCCGCCGCCTATGCGCCGCACTGTCCCCGGCCAGGCTTCGCCGAACTGAAGGCCAGCACTTTTCTCAATGTCGTCATGGCTCTCGCAAAGGAGCTGGCCTGCATTCCGGCAAGCGAAGCCGTCCAGGCGGTCTGCTTCAGTTCGCATGGTGAGACCGTGATTCCTGTCTCCGCGGCGGGACAAGCTCTCGGCCCGGCGATTCTGAACATGGATGTGCGCGCCACCAGGGAAGCGGCCTGGACGGAGGACGAAATTGGGCGCAGGCAGCTTTTTATGCTGACCGGACATACCAGCCACGCCATGTATCCCATCCCCAAGCTCCTATGGTTGCGCAGCCATGCCCCGGAGATATTCAATGCCGCCGGCAGCTTCCAGAGCGTCACCAGTTTTCTGCTGCTCCAGCTGGGCCTTCCTCCGTTGGTCGACTACTCGCACGCATCGCGCTTTATGGCCTTCGATGTAAACCGCCATATCTGGTCCAAGGATTTGCTTCGCCTGGTGCGGATATCGCCGCAGGCTCTGCCCCTTCCCGTGCAGGCCGGCACAGTGGCGGGAAAACTGGACAGCACCGCGGCCGCCATGCTGGGGGTTGCCGCCGGCACTCCGGTGGTGGTGGGTGGACACGATCAGGTGATTGGAGCCGTTGGACTCGGCGTGATTGAAGCGGGACGAGCCGCGGGCTCGCTGGGGACGTATGAATGTATCACGGTCGCCTCCGATCGCTTGCACCTGAATGACGCTGCACTGGACGCCAGCCTCAACTCCTATCCAAGTGCCGTTCCCGGCCAGTTCGTCACCATCGCCTACTTCCCCGGCGGCATCATGATGCAATGGCTCGCAAACCTTCTCCATGGACCAGGGAAGGGGGAAGAGGAATACCATTTTGGGGGCCTGGAATCGGCGGCTCCCGATGGTCCCACAGGCCTGCTGATTACGCCCCACTTGATCGGCAGTTGCAACCCCGAGTTCGACGCGCAGGCACGCGCAGCCATCAGCGGCCTTACCTTCGACAGCACGCGCTCTCACCTGTACAAGGGAATTCTGGAAGGCATCGCCGCGGAGCTGGCGATCGTTACCGAGTGCCTCGAGAATGCCGGCTCCAGATTCAGCGACATCAATGTTTTCGGCGGCGGAGTACGCTCCTCGCTGGGGCTGCGATTGCGCGCCGCGTTCACGCACAAGCAACTGCACATCATGAGTTGCCAGGAATCGGTTTGCCTCGGCGGAGCTATGCTGGCCTGCGTTGCGGTGGGCATCCATCCCGATCTCAAGTCCGCCGCACAGGCCATGGTGCGCGAGCAGGAATGCGTTCCAGACGATCCGCTCCTCGCCGAACAATACCGGCCGCAAATCGAAAGTTATCGCCAGTTGCGTTCCATGCTGGTGCATCGCCACAATCAACAAAACCCGTAGCAGGAGAGTAATCATGATTCAAGCGACTGTCGGATTCATAGTCTATGGAGTGCACAAGGATGGCCTGCAGGATCCGATGGGCACTCCATTTGTGGACGATGTTCTGATTGCAGAGGCAAAGGCCGCGCTCACCAGGGCCGGGTTGAAGCTGGTCGAGTACCAGACCGTGATTGCGAGCAAGCAGGAAGCTGCGGAAGCTCTCAAGAAAATGAAGGAGGATGAGCGTGTGGATGCCGTGTTGCTTTTTAGCGGCACCTGGGTGTGGGCTGCTCATCTGGTAGGCGCGGTGCGCGATTTCGCCGGCAGCGGGAAAGCCGTTCTGTTGTGGACGCATCCGCGCTCCCAAGGCTGGAGGCCGGTGGGCGGACTTGTGATGCACGGCGGGCTCCTGGAAATCGGCGTTCCGCATCGCTTTGTGTATGGAGACATCGAGGATGCCGACACGGTGGGCCGCATCGTCAGCTACGCCCGTGCCGCGCACCTGAAGAACAGCCTGAATCTGTCCACCATTGGGGCCTTTGGCGGCAGAGGCATGGGCCAGACCTGCGGAGCGGCCGATCCCTCGCAATGGATGCGCGTGTTTGGAATCGATATCGATTCCCGCGATACGACCGAACTCATTCGCACCGCGGAGCGTATTCCCGCTGCTCAAGTGGAGGCGCTGCAACCGCGCTTGCGCCAACTGTTCGGCGCCTCTCCCGACGCAAACACGGTCAACGATCGCTCCATCCGCCTTTATCTGGCGTTGAAGGAGATTGTCGAACGCGAGCGCTACGCCTTCTACACCATCCAGTCGTTCCCCGGACTGGCGGATGATTACGCGGCCACCTGTTTCGCGCAGAGCATGATGCTTGAGGATGGGCACGGCACGTCCACCCTCGGAGATTTCAATACCGCGCTCACCGTCTTCCTGCTCATGCGCCTGAGCCGGGAACGGATCTACTACGGGGACCTGCAGCACATCGATCGGAAGACGCGCGAGATCAAGATCATCGGCGACGGAGCCTGCCCGCCCTCGCTGGCGAGCAAGCTAGGGCCGGCCGGGTTTGCGGAACACGGAATTCCCACTGAAGGCGACGCGGGCGGTCTCTCGGTGCGCTTGATCTGCAAGGCCGGCGAAGGCGTGCTGGCCCGGCTCGGCCGCGTCAATGGGGAATTTCAGATGGTCATTACGCGCGCCACCATCGCGGAACCTTCCCCGGAGCAGGCGCAGCAGCGCCTCGACGAATGCGGCATTCCCTTCTGGCCGCATGCATTCGTCACGGCGCATTGCGACATCGATGCGCTCCTCCAGCACTGGACCAATGAATATGCTTGTCTCGGCTACGGGGAGGACCTTTATCCCGCACTGGCCGATTTCTGCGAACTCACCGGCATCAAGGCGATTCTGCTCTGATCCGCGGCCAGCAACCAACCGGAGGCCCCCATCGCTATAAAAGTCTCTACGTTCCTTTGCAACGGAACGTAGAGACTTTTCTGCGCAGCCCGAAGAAGATGCTCATCGACGGAACTTGGCTCACTCGCCAGGCATCAACCCACATGCGTCTGCATAGCGCGCCAGAGACTCCTGGATCTTGTGATGAATGATTGCGATCGGATTGTTGCCGATCGCACCGGCGCGAATCGCCGCGGCCTGGCGAGGCAGATATTGGGCCACCAGGGGTAGGGGCGCGGGACACTCCTGTAGATTCTGTATCAGCAGGGCAAGGGCCTTGGATATCTCGCTGTTGGGCCAGTAGTAACGGATACGGTCACTGAGGCTGTACCCCCTGGCAACGCGCACCTGGCTTTCATCGCCACGGTAGTAGGCCTTCCAATGCTCAGGATGCGCAACCATGACCCGCTCGATGACTGCCCGGATCTGCGAACGCCGATCCCCGGCAATCCATTCCTCCTCGATGCGGGCCAGCCCGAAGATTGCTTCCCGCATCGCAAATGTCAACTCCGGGCCGACTTTCAAAATGCCGAAATGGCCATTGACCAATTGCCGCAGCGACTCTGCCGTCTGGTAGTCCGTTGAGTGCGCCTCGAAGACGATCCCTTCCTGTTGGAGTATGGATTGACTCAGCTCCGAAGCTTTCTCCGGCACATAGTCCGCGACTGTCTCGTTGCCGAACTCTACTCCCGGCTGAACAACAACCCCGATGATCCGCTCCCAGGCTGACAGGAGTTTCTTTCCTGAAAATGCCCGATGGTGTACGTCCAGCGTTTCCTTGAGGCTCGCTGTTGAAGTTACTTCGATTTCCATCTTCTCCTGCGCCCCGCCGGGAGTCGGCACCTCGGTTCCGATAACATAGACCGGTTTGCCTGAGCAGGCGCGCGTCGCCGATTCCGCAACCTCGCATAGCCGTGCCGCGCGTTCTGCAATCTCCTCGTTCGCGAGTATGTGGGAATCGTCGCGGCAGGCCATGCTCGCGTCGAGGTGAATCTTGCTGAATCCCGCCGCCGCATAGGCTGAAACCATCGCACAAGCCTTTTCCATGGCGGCTTCCGCCGGCTCAGCGCGCCAGGGATTTGGGCCAAGATGGTCTCCGCCCAGAATCAGCCTCTCCGTGGGAAAACCCAGGTCCTTGGCAATGCTGTGGACGTAGTCCCGGAATTGTGCCGGCGTCTGGCCGGTATAGCCGCCTTCCTGATTCACCTGATTGCTGGTCGCTTCAATCAACAGCGGGCTTCGATCCTGTTTCGCCCGCGCAAATGCCGCCTCAAGCACCAGACGATTCGCCGAGCACACCGCGTAGATGCCTCTCCGCTTTCCCGCACGGTTTTCCTTGAAAAGGCGGCGCAGCTCATCCACGCCAGGATGAGAAGCCGCCGCCTCAACGTTTGATGTCCTATTCGGCATTTGCAAATTGCCCTCCTTCGATCCAAAGTCCATGCACGGCAAGAAAGCCTCACCGAATTCAGCCGTGTAGCTGCCACTGAATGGTGCCGTGAGATGCCTCACTCAAGTCCTCGGCTCAGCTCAGGGCGCAAGCGTGTTTTGCCGCCAGTGAAGCTCGAAAAAACTCTGCCGGCAGGCGGAATCCCGAAACGCCTCTGTGCCGCCGCAACGCGTCACGGATAAGCCCCTGGCCAGAACCTCACGTTCTTCGGGCAGTTCGCGCGGCAACCGATAGACAATCAAATCTGGATTGAGTTCTCCCACAATAGCCGCGTCCGGCTGTTCCAAAGCGCCTTCATGCGCGTTCCCGTTCACCATTTCCGTTGCGTCCATACTCTCCATCGTTCACGCTGTTGAACCAGCGTCGTTCTGTGCGCCCGAATGGCGAAGTCAGTGTAACTCCTTCGCCATTCTTCATCGGTTTAAAAGCCGATCGTCCTTGTGGACCCGATCGATCGAAGCGGAATTATCTCATTCGGGGCGCTTCTTATCGGCCGGAACGAAACGTGTTGCAATGTTACCCGATACCGAGACCGTCAGTGTCTTGGAATTCGTGGTTGCACCAAGGCCCGTTGCGGTTACATGCACATGATATTCACCTGGCTGAGTGTATGCGTGGTGAACGTTCATCCCTTCCTGCGTGGATCCATCGCCGAACTCCCAGCGACACGTCAGCACGGGCGCCTCAGCCGGTACCCCCTTGGCGCTGAAGGCTAAGGTCTCCCCCGACTTTCCCGCGGCTGCCGCGTGTGCCTCGAATACAGGCGCAGTCACAGCAACAGCATTGTCAATCAGCTTGAACATGCGCACCGAGTGGGCCGGCTGAACTAGATCGATCGTGTTCGAGGAATTGCTGCAGCAGCTTTGATCGCCGAACACTTCCGTGATCTGGTATTGGCCTGCTTCCTTCAAACCAAGACTCTTCAGATCGATGGCGCGCTTGAGTTCTCCCTCGGTCCAATTGAAGATGGTAAGAATGGATTGGCGATTGTCTTCCTTCAACAGAAAGACGCTCGGTTGCAGATCGCTCGCCGTATAGGTCATCAGATCGGTGGGTGTGGAGGCACGGCCGAGACGGGCGATGTCAATCAGGTCCGTGTTCTTGACCAGCGACAACCGCTCCGGGGAAGCTCCCAGGGTGGGAAGGTCGTCTCCAAGCTCGAACATGCCCCCTGCCACCGCCGCCAGGGCTATCGAAACCTTTGCCTCCTCCAGGGTGAGCCGGCGCTTTCCTCCGTGCCATGACTGATCATCGACGGTCTGATTGGAGACAGTAAACGCGTCCGGATCGGCGACAAAGAAATTGCGATTCATGTAGTAGCGCGCGGCAATACCCGAGGCCGCGTCCCGGGAGGCTCCGAAGGTATGTCCCGTGTCTTGAGAGATGCGGCCCGTATCCACAATCCCGACAGGGTTGAGGATGGTGCTCCCGTCCTTATCGAGAACCACATCTTCTCCCACCGTGCTGCGAATGATCTTCAGGCCGATCCGTTGCGCCTCCAGGGCAGTCGTGTTAGGGCGATAGTAGGCGCCTTCGACGGCTGTGTCATCCATGAAATCCATTTTGATAAAGCGGACGCCCCAGTTATAAAGGGCGGTGTAGGTCTGCCGCAGGTAGTCCTGGGCGCCAGGGTTGGTTGTATCCAGCACATAGAGCAGATCGTTGTGATCTGTAACGGTGCCAATGTGGATCGGCTGGCCAGCGGCATTATGCAGCAACCAGTCTTTATGATTCTGATACACCCACGCGCGCTCCGATACTTCGAACGGCGCCGTCCACACCCCGAAGGTAATGCCGTTGCGGCGCACCACATCTCCTACGTACCCCAACCCCCGAGGAAACAGATTTGCGTCGGGCGTCGAGTATTCACCGCGTGCGAATTGATATCCTTCGTCGATCTGAAAGTAGTTATACCCGCTTTGCTTCAGATTGTCCGCCAGCCACTCCGCATTGGTAATTGCGGTACCCTGGTTGAGTCCAAAATAATAGGCAGTCCAACTCCACCACCCGATTGGAGTCGGCGTATCGACTCGAGCTTTGTGCAGCAGCCCGACTACGCGTCCATACTGTTCCAATTGCGCGTGATAGTCGGTGCCGACAGCGAACATGAGCTGTTCGGACGACAAGCTATCCCCGGAACTGACGGGCAGGCTTAGACTGACCTGTTCAGCGGCAGGCGAATGCCTGAGCGATTCCTCTTTCATGATTTCGGTCGTGCCCGTGGCCACGGCTTCGTAGGAAAGGATCTGCGAATTGGCGCCCGCGGCTTGCTCTTTCAGGTGGAAGATAGTCAAGAGCCGGTCTGAAGTAAGTGCGCCAAGGAATAAGCTTTGGCCGCTCTGGCGGTTGTAGATAAGCTGGCTTCCCACCGCACGGTGCATTCCCTTTCGACCGTTGCCCAGGTCAAGAATCGCCAGCTGGGGCCTGTCCTCGCTGTAACTGTCGGAAAGAATGCGGTCGGCGGATGCCGGCCCATTCAAGCTGATGACCGGAGCATCCGTTGCGTGAACACTCCGGATCGCCTGAACAGTGATCGCCCTCTCCGTGGTATTGGCCACCTTGACTTGTAAGTCGCCCCACGGCTGATCCCGATACAGCCGGAAAATACACACCAGATCGGGCGTCCCCGGAAGTCCAGTGTGCGCCACGGTCAACTGCGACCCTGAACCGAATTGGTCATGAAACTCAGACTGCATGGTCTTGTGTTGCGGATATTCCCGCGATCGCAGCACCTTGGAGTCCGCGTCGGCCTCTACATCGGAGCGCAGCACCGTGCCCGGCATGCCGGACTGCGATATGGAGTAGGAGCCGTCGGCGTTGATGCCCACGGACAGGACCTTTCCCTTCAGCTCCACAATCCGGCCATCCGGCTGCGCCTGGAGAGAATAGCTGGCCACAAGAAACAAGACAAGACAAAGTGCGCGCAGCCTACCGATTGTTGTTAACATACCGACACCCCTTATGGATTGCAGTTGATCAGCCGGAAGACGATTCCGCCTGAATGTTTCGTTCTCAGCCCATTCGGCGCTGCGCGGCGGCCCATGAATCGCGGCAGCGCAACAGATAAGGAGCAAGTGCGCCGGCGCAGAACGCGATTCCGCACATCATGAGCCCCTGCGTCTTTCCCCCGGCAGGAAAAGCTTGCTCCACAAGAAGGAAGACGCAACGGCAGGATCCTTCACGGCTTTTCGCCCTGCATGAGCATTTTTACGCAACATCTTCGATATTTGTCAAGTGAAAGTCTTGACGTTTGCGTAATCCAATAATAGACTTGCGAAGTGTTTCGTATATAGAGCGTTCGATTCGCGGGAAGACTCTTTCCAATGCGTTGACCTCGCTCCAACAAGGAATTGAGTTTGCATGCTAAAGGAATGACCCATGCCCGCTGCGAATGGCCTCCACGCCGCCCCCCAATACACCTTGCAGGAAATTCTTCAGCAGCCTCTTCTTTGGCCAATCACCCTGGAACGGGTTCGCGCCGCATCGGAACGGTTGCAACTGCCGGCCAGGCTGCAACAGGCTCGCGTCTTGCTGACTGGAGCGGGCACCTCGGCCTATGCGGCCAGCGCCATCGCCACGGCGTGGCCCAGGGCAGTTGCCGTTCCTACCACCGACCTGCTGACCGATGCGGAACGTTACCTGTACGACGTGGACGCCGTGATCTCCCTGGCCCGGTCCGGCGATAGTCCGGAAAGCGCCGCTGTTGTCGAGCGCGTTCGCGCCCTTAGACCGGACATCCTGCAGTTGGCCATTGTCTGTAATGAAAACGGGGCACTATCTCACGCGGAGCTTGACGGGCTGATTGTCCTTGACCCGCGCACCAACGAGCACAGTCTTGTGATGACCAGCTCGTTTTCCAATCTGGTCCTCGCCGGACTTGTTCTGGCTCAGCCCGATGCGGCAGCGGCTACGGTCGATGTATACAGCAGGCTCGCCGCCGCATTGTTGCCCGAGATCGATCAGGCATGCCGGCGCCTGGCGGCTCGCATCCGCGACCGCGTCGTGGTTTTGTCCTCATCGCCGTCGCTTGGCTGGGCGCGGGAAGCAGGACTGAAGATGCTCGAGATGACCGCCGGCCGCTTCCCCGTCGTCACGGAGACCTATCTTGGGCTTCGCCATGGCCCCATGTCTTTCGTCAAGTCCGATACCCTTGTCCTGTGCTTGTTATCCAGCGATCCGGTGCGCCGCTTCTATGAGGCAGATCTGATCCATGAGCTTCGTGCGAAGAAGATCGGATACTTGGCCGGCATCGTCGATCCAGCCGAATCGGAAGGTCTATTCGATGAGGTCATTCCCGCCGTTGCCCCGCGGGCAAACGACGCGCTGCGCACACCGTATGAGATTGCGGGCCCGCAGTTGCTCGGCTATCATTTGAGCTTGCGCATCGGGCTGAACCCCGATAACCCCAGCCCCGACGGCGTCATCAACCGCGTGGTTCAGGGTGTGCGGATTCATCCGGCCTGTCCATCCGTGCCGGCGCTGCCACACACGCCGGCAAAATGAGGGTGAAGCTCTTTGCCGGATCGCTGGGTTCGAACGCGAGTTTGTTCGCTTGCGCGCCGGAGCGGTTGCGCCGCCCGACGCATGCGCGGAGTCCGGTACGGCCCAGGAAGAGGAATGCCAGGCAGCGGAAACCCGCGCGGCGCCGGCCCATGCATTTACTCCGCCGTAAAACGCCGCTCTCGCGGCGTTCTATGGCCTATTTGCTCTGGCGCTCATTTCAGAGCATTGGCAAATAGATCAGCTCGATGCCTTTGCCGTTTTTCGGGTCTTTGTTGCGCGAATACTGACGGCTCAGGTCGTTATCCCAGTGCTCGGTGACGCCGAGGCTGCTCACTGGCTTGCCGTTCTGGATGTAGGCCGTGCCTGAGGGCGGGTGATCGGCCAGAGCTTCTTCCTGGAGATAATCGTCCGCATTCTCCCGGATCATGATTCTCGGGTGATTGTTTTCGTCAATGTTGTTCTTGGTCTGCGACAGGAGAATATCGAGGCCCACCGAATCCAGCGCGACCCCGTCGAGTGAGGCGAGAATGCTTGACGGCCAGTTGGTGTTGGCATAGAGCTCGACAGGATTGTTGAACGGCGCGTTGGGAAAGTGTATCGGGTAAGAATCATAGCGCCGGGCGCAATAGAGGCCATCCAGGACATAGAGAATTGTCTTGGCGCCGAGGTTTGGCGATGCCGCCAGATCCACGATCGGCGAATAGGCGTGCGGCGTTCCATGCTGGTCGGTGTTGATGGCATCGTGTAACTCAGCGGTTCCTTTGATGGAACCGAATTGGTTCTTGCCCGTCATGGTGATGGCCGTTTGCCCCTCATCTTCCTTGTCCCCCGAATACGGATAGGAATGGGATTTAAGCAACGCGACATTCACCATGTAGGTCGCGTCCTTGACCTGCTGCGGGATGAGCTTGGCATTGTGATAATTGTTGGCAGAGTAGCTGACTCCCTCCACCCACTGCGCCTTCGTAAGGCCGTGCAAACCGCCATAACCTGGATTCTGCTGCAGAGTCGGGTTGGGCGCATCTTGCTGCACGAAGCGGACATCCTTGAACTCGCTCCAGATTTTGGTCAGCAGGCCAGGGTAGATATCGCGCCGCGCGTCGTACAAGAGGATATCCCCGGGGGCCACATGGGCGTGGTTTACCAGTTGGCGAACCATGGCGAGCGCAACCTGGGGCGACACATTCACGAAATTCCCCGGCCCCTTGGCGCTGCTGCTGTTCAGGTTCACCTTGACGGCAACGATCTCGCCCGCATGGTAGCCAGTCTTTTCGAGTCCCCGGGCATGGCCGTTGTAGTAGGTGAAGATCGTCTTCCAGGCGTCGTCGTCGGTGGCTGCGCCGGTGAGCTGGCGCAGGGTGGTGGACAGCATGGCGTCGACGCGCGCCTGATCGGTGCTTCCTTCCATCCACCACTGATCGACAGTGGATTCGATATGGCCGGTCCAGTGGGCCGCCTTCGGGTCGTGAGCCCATACCACGCGACCCGGATAGACGCCGCGGGCTACGCCGAGAGGGACGTTGCGTTGCTTGGGCTGGAAGTCGTAGCGGGTGGCGATCTTGGCTTCGGCTATGGCGTTTGAGCGGACCAGCCACACGCCGATGGCCACCAGCGTGAACGCGCATAAACTGACGGCTGCCCAGCGGTAACGGCGTACCAACTGGCGCAGAGCGGCCAGGGAGAAGATACCGGCCACCGAGCCACACAGCCACAGGACGAAAGCGCTGGCGACGGGAAAGGCTGCTCGCTGGCAGGGGTAGGTCGCCCGGCTGGGCTTGGGGATGACGCGCAGCAGAAACCACATGAGGGCCGTCAATCCTAGAATCAAACCACCGAGGCGCGCAAATCGTCCCGGCACGGTGGTTCCGGTCTTCTCAAGTTTGCTCTTCATCCTGTCACCTTTTTCTTTCATCCTGCCGCCTGATCCTTTCATCCTGTCGCCTTTTACTTTCACCCTCTTACCTTTGCGTTATGAAGCTTACTCTCTCCGAGCAACTGAGTCAATTTGCGGTCTTGTCCGCGGATGAGAAGAGTCAGATTCAGGCTCTGGATCGTACGCAGCCCGGCCTGCCCCTCAAAAAAGGGCCGCGGCCAGACCATGACGCATGAACGGCACGACCACTTTGTTCGCCGCGCTGAACACCGCCAATGGCGAGGTCTGCGGCCTCTGCCAGCAGAAACACCGCCATCGGGAGTGGCTGAAGTTTCTGCGCATGATCGATCGGACCGTGCCTGGGGGCAAGGATATTCAACCGCATTTAACATTGGCCGGAGCCGCTCTTTTCTGCTTCGGTTATCTCGCTGTTATAGTGTTCATCCTCAAATCAACCAGGTATATCTGTCTGCATGTGGGATTAAGCTAGCCGGACTGAGCCTGCGGAAGGCCTTCGGAAAAGCACCCAATGCTTGCATGGAATTCAAACTGTTTCGTGTGATTGAAGTACCCACACACAATTCGATTGGCGACTCCCAGGATGTCGTTCATATTGGAGTGGATACTGCGGACTATGCGCACTATCCCACCAGCTGATCTGGAGGCGAACTCTGTGAAAACTTGGGAGGCGGCGAGCGAAAACTCTAAAGATGAAGGGCACAGAAATGGGCACAGCGGGAACGATCAGGAGCTCTAGATTTGCCTGGAAGTCGTTGATTTTTTGGTGGACGCGGTAGGAATCG
>PLGM01000370.1 GCA_003139795.1 Acidobacteriaceae bacterium
TCATCCCATCTGAAGCCCAGGTTCTTATTGCGGCACTTGCGGCACGACTGAAGTCGTGCCCTGTTACAAGGCCCTCGGGAATTGCCGCTTGAGGGAGTTTTTATTCAGGTTCTTAGGCGCCTTCATGTCACGGCCGCCCTGATGAAGGACGAAGTGCGTTACCTTGCCTTGATGGTCCTTGAAGAACTCGATTTCCGCGCCGATGACGATGGGAAAGAACCTGGTCTCGGACTCGGCGAAGAGGGGGGACATTGCTCTGACCGGTAGCCTGGGTGATGAGTTGACCGTTCTCCACGGTGACGACCAGGTCGAAGTTCGGCGCGAGTGCGACGGTTCGAACGTATTGAGCGAGAATTCTGGGATCGGCTGAAATCGCGGTGCGAACCGTGGGGTGATAGTCGGGCCATCCGTACCCGGCAGCGATGCGTTGCATGATCTTGCCGGCGATAAGGCCCCCGGCGTCCGCATTCGTCGTCACCGCGCCCTTTGAAAAACAGAGAAATTGTTTGATGAGAAGAGTTTTTCCGCAGCCTGTAAAGTCCGTACCCTTCAGATCGTGTGCCTCGGCAATATATTATCGGGCAATTCTCGCGGAGCCGCCTTTGATGAGGCGTTCGACTTCAGCCAGCGTGGCGGTGCTGGTATCGCCGGGGGTGGTCATGGCGAGTGCGCCGTGAGCAACGCCGCAGCGGACGGCCCAGTCGATGGGTTTGGCGGCGAGCAGGCCGTAGATGAGGCCGGAGGCGAAGCTGTCGCCGCCGCCGACGCGGTCGTAGATGTCGATGTCGCGCTGGGGGACGTGGACGATCTGATCTTCATAGAGAGCGATGGCGCCCCAGGCATTGCGGCTGGCTGTGGCGGCGGTGCGGAGGGTGCTGGCGATGAGCTTGAGGTTGGGGTAGGAAGCGGCGACTTCGCGGAGCATGGCTTCGTAACCGGCAATGGGCAGCTCGGTGAAGTCTTCGCTGACGCCTTTGATGGATACGCCGAGCATGGCGGAGAAGTCTTCTTCGTTGCCGAGGAGCAGATCGACCTTGCGGACCAGTTCGCGGTTGACTTGCTGGGCCTTGGCTTTGCCGCCGATGCTTTTCCAAAGGGAATCACGGAAGTTGAGGTCGTAGGAGACGGGGGTCGCGTGGCGGCGCGCGGCATCCATGGCTTCGGCGGCGACCTGGGCGGTGGAGGCGGAGAGCGCGGCGAAGATGCCGCCGGTGTGGAACCACTTCGTGGCGTTTTGGTTTCCGAATATCGCGGACCAATCAAAATCGCCGGGGTTGAGCTGGCTGACCGCGGTGTGGCCGCGGTCGGAACAGCCGGCGGCGGCGCGGACGCCGAAGCCGCGCTCAGTGAAGTTAAGTCCGTTGCGGACGGTGCGTCCGACGCCGTCGTAGGGAACCCACTGGATGAGGGAGGGATCGACGCCGCCCTGGAGGATGAGGTCTTCAACGAGGCGGCCAACGGGATTGTCGGCCAGAGCAGTGGCGATGGCGGTGCGGAGCGAGAAGCAGCGGCGCAGGCCTCGGGCCACGTTGTATTCGCCGCCGCCTTCCCAGACCTGGAAGTGGCGAGTGGTGTGGATGCGGCTTTCGCCGGGATCGAGGCGGAGCATGACTTCGCCGAGCGAGAGACAGTCCCAGCGGCGGGGGGAATCGGGAATGACGAGCGGGTTCATGGCGTGCGGACAGCTTTCACTTGAAACTCTATCGCATTGGCGCACCGAGGTGCGTAATGGGCGCTTCAGGACGGGTAAATCGGGTGAGGTGATAATGTTTCGTTGCGGAGTTTTGGAGGGAAAGCGATGAGCCGGAAGTTGCGGATGGGGCTAGTGGGCGGTGGGCCAGGGGCATTTATCGGGCCGGTGCACAAGATGGCGGCGGAGCTGGACGGGAAGATCGAGCTGGCGGCGGGTGCATTTTCGCAGTCGGCGGAGCGGTCGCGCGCGGCAGGGGCAGGTTTTGGTATCGATCCGGCGCGGGCCTATGGCAGCTACGCGGAGATGATGGAGACCGAGAGCCGGCGGGAGGACGGGATCGACTTTGTGGTGATTGCGACTCCCAACCATCTGCACCTGCCGGTGGCGGAGGCGGCGCTGGGGGCGGGGATCGCGGTGATGAGCGACAAGCCGGCGACGGCGACCTACGATGAGGCGCTGAAGCTGGAGGCGGTGGTGGCGAAGGCCGGGTTACCGTATGGGCTGACGCACACCTATGCGGGGTACTCGCTGGTGCGGGAGGCGCGGGCGCTGTGCGCGAGCGGGAAACTGGGGCCGATTCGCAAGGTTGCCGTGGAGTATTTGCAGGGATGGCTGAGCCGGCCGGTTGAAGCGACGGGGAACAAGCAGGCGGCGTGGCGGTCCGACCCGGCGCTGAACGGACCGGGAGGGAGCATCGGCGACATTGGGACGCATGCGTTTCATTTGACGGAGTACGTGACCGGGCTCAAGGTGACCGGCATCAACGCGACGCTGCGCCGGGTTGTTCCGGGGCGGAGGCTGGACGATGACTGCGATGCGCTGTTGCGGCTTGGGAGCGACGCGAGCGGGACGCTGATGGCCTCGCAGGTGGCGGCGGGCGAGCGCAACCGGCTTGTGCTTCGGGTCTACGGCGAGAACGGGTCGCTGGAGTGGCACCAGGAGGACCCGAACAGCCTGAGCGTGAAGTGGATGGACGGGCCGGAGGAGATTCGCCATGCGGGCGGGGGTTACCTGGGCGCGGATGCGCTGGCGGTGACGCGGCTGCCGGGCGGCCATCCGGAGGGGTATATCGAGGCGTTTGCGGTGCTCTACAGGGAGTTTGCCGAGGCGGTGACGGCGTGGAAGGCGGGGAAGGCCGATGTGCTGCCGGCGACGCTGCCGGGGATTGAGGCGGGGGTGCGGGGAATGCGGTTTATCGAGCGCGCGATCGAGAGCAATCGACTGGGAAGCTGGGTAGAGTTTTAGGGATTCAAACGATTCTTGATGCGGAGGACTTTTCAGGAGAGAAACAATGAAGACGATCAAGGGGCCGGGGATTTTTCTGGCGCAGTTTGCGGGGGATGCGGCGCCCTTCAACACATTGGCAAGTATGGCGCAATGGGCGGCGGGGCTGGGATTTGCGGGCGTGCAGATTCCGAGCTGGGACGGAAGGCTGTTCGATTTGAAACTTGCCGCGGAAAGCCAGAGTTATTGCGACGATGTGCTGGGCGTAGTGGACGAGGCGGGGCTTGCGGTTACGGAACTTTCGACGCATTTGCAGGGGCAGTTGGTGGCTACGCACACGGCTTATGACGTGCTGTTTGCGGACTTTGCGCCGGCTGAGTTGGCGCAGGACCCCAAGGGCCGACAGGCGTGGGCAGTGGAGCAGTTGGGGTTTGCGGCCAAGGCGAGCCGGAACCTGGGGCTCGATGCGCACGCTACGTTTTCAGGGGCGCTGGCTTGGCCGTTCTTTTATCCGTGGCCGCAGCGGCCGGCGGGGCTGATCGACGATGCGTTTGAGGAGCTGGGGCGGCGGTGGCTGCCGATTTTGCGGATATTCGACGAGGCGGGCGTGGACGTTTGCTACGAGCTGCATCCGGGCGAGGACTTGCACGACGGCGCGACCTTCGAGCGGTTTCTGGGCGCGGTGGGCGGGCATAAGCGAGCCAACATTCTCTACGACCCGAGCCACATGATTTTGCAGCAGATGGATTATCTGGGATTTCTGGATTTGTACCACGAGCGGGTGCGGGCTTTTCACGTGAAGGACGCGGAGTACAGGGCGAGCGGGCGGTCGGGCGTGTATGGCGGCTACCAGGATTGGATCGACAGGCCGGGACGGTTCCGGTCATTGGGCGATGGGCAGATCGACTTCAACTCGATTTTTTCGAAGATGGCGCAGTACGACTTTCCGGGGTGGGCGGTGCTGGAGTGGGAGTGCTGCCTGAAGCATCCGGAGGCGGGCGCGGCGGAGGGCGCGAAGTTCATTCACGATCAAATTATTCGGGTGACGGACCGGGCGTTTGACGATTTTGCCGGAGGCGGGGCGGACGAGGAACGGAATCGGAAGATTCTGGGGTTGGGAGGCAAGTGAGGCCAGTTGGAGGCCTGCGGGCTGTGTGGGCTTAGAATCGCAGCCGGAGGCGAACGAAGGTGCACGCTTCTTTCTATTTCAATTCGTCCTCCGAGAGACCTCCGCTGCGCATTGGAGTGTTACTGAACAGCGGCTTCCAACATGCATGGGTAGCCGAGGTTCTGGAGCATATCTCGCGCAGTAACTTCGCACGCCTGGAACTGGTGGTTTACAACGGCGAACAGGACGCGAAGCGGTCGAAGCTGGGGAAGGCGATCGACTTCCTGCGCGATGAGAAGAAGCGCCGCAGTCTGCTCTTCAATCTGTATGCACGATGGGATCGCAGACAGATTGCGGGGCCCCGGGACCCGTTCCGCGAGACGGATTGCAGCGCGTTGCTGAAGGATGTGGAGTCGATCGCTGTTATCCCCTTCAGGAAGCGCTTTGTGCATCGCTTTCCTGAAGACGACCTTTGCCGCATACGGCAAAAAAATCTGGATGTGCTGATACGTTTTGGCTTCAACATCCTGCGTGGAGAGATATTAGAGGCCGCGCGCCATGGAGTGTGGTCCTATCACCACGGAGACAACGACTTTTACCGCGGCGGTCCGCCGTACTTCTGGGAGATGGTTGAAGGTAACCCGATCTCGGGCGCGATGTTACAGTTGCTCACGGAGGACCTGGACGCAGGAAGAGTGTTATATAAAGGTTTCTTTGCAACTCAGCAGGGACTTTCCTGGTCGCGCAATCGAGTTCAGCCGTACTGGGGCGCTTCGAGTTTCATCATTCAGAAACTGCGCCAACTGCACCAGCAAGGCTGGGAAGCTGTCGAGAGGGAGAGGCCCGCCCCTGCGCCTTACCAGGGAAGGGTCAAGCTCTATACCACTCCGACGAATCGGCAAATGGCGCATTGGCTGGGGCCCCGGCTGGCGGGGGCGGCGCTGGCGTGGGTGATGAGCCCGCTGCGGCATTTGCGGATCGACCATTGGACGCTGGCGATTCATCGCGGGAGCCGGACGCATCTGACGGCAGGTTCGGCAGCGGATCCGGGCCGGTTCCGCTGGATTCAATCGCCACGAGGGCACTTTTATGCGGACCCGTTCCTGTTCAGCCATGGCGGCAAGCCGTGGATGTTTTTTGAGGACTTCGATTATGCGACCAGACGCGGCGCCATTGCTTGTGGGGAAGTGCTGGCGGATGGAGGACTTGCAAAGGCCGCCCCGGTGCTCGAACGGCCGTACCATCTCTCCTATCCATGCATTTTTCGCGCCGGCAAGGAGATCTACATGGTCCCTGAGACGCGCGCGAATGGGACGGTGGAGATATATCGCTGCGAGCGATTCCCGGATAAGTGGGAGATTGCGAAAGTATTGCTGAATGCTTCGGCCGTAGATACGACGGTGTGGAGCGAGGGAGGCATCCATTGGTTCTTCGTGACGCTGCGCGCAGCGCGCGGCGGCGGCTTGCAGCTTTGGCTGTATTACTCGGCAGATATCCTGGGCGATTGGATCAGCCATCCTGCAAATCCCATCAGCACGGACATTCGCAGCAGCCGGGGCGGGGGAGCAATTTACCGGGAGGGCGAGAGACTTATCCGGCCCAGCCAGGATTGCAGCGGAAATTACGGCCGGTCCTTTACGTTGAACGAGATTCTGGTTCTGAACCGGGAGGAATACCGGGAGCGGCCGTATTGCACGGTGGAAGCTCCGAAAGAGATGATCGGCACCCATACTTACAGCCGGCTCGACGATATTGAAGCGATCGATGGCTGCGCTGTGCTGCCAATTTACAGGGTTTGGGACATGCGGTCGTTAGTCGGCCGGATTCGGCACAAGCTGCGGATCGAGTGAGGCCGGCGCCAGTGCGGCGCGGTTGCATCGGGGTGAGTTTGCGCGTCAGATGGCGATGCCCGCCGAGCGATAGATTTCGGTGATGTAACGCATGTCGCGCAGGCCTTCTTCGCCGGGAGTCCTCGGTTCCGTTCCGTCTTGAATGTTGGCGGAAAAATTTGCGGCTTCGGCCGTGAAGTGAGAGGGGTCGCGGGCGGGGTTGGGCTCGTCGAGCTTTGTGTCGCCGAACTCGGCGCGCAGGTGAAGGCCTTCGTAGACAAAGGCCTGGTCGACTTCAAGCCAGCCTTTGGAGCCGTGGACGCGGAAGTAGCCAGCCATGGGGGCGCCGTAGGTGGTGGTGCAACTGGCGACGATGCCGGAAGGAAACCGCATGGTCCAGGCGACGTTTTCCTCGACCTCGTTGAAGCGGCCGTCGTGGTCAATGACCGAAGCATAGGCGGAGATGTGTTCGGGCTCCTCGCCGGTGAGATAGCGGCAAGCGTTGAGGGAGTAGATGCCGACGTCGAAGAGCGGGCCGCCGCCGGCCATTTTCTTGCTGAGACGCCATTCGCCGGGGGCGATGTTGAAGCCGAAGGGGCTTTCGATAGCCTGCACCTGACCGAGGGCGCCCGAGCGGATGAGTTTGATGGCGCGGAGGTTGGTAGGCTCGTAGTGGCAGCGGTAGGCGATCATGAGCTTGACGTTGGCGGCCTTGCAGGCGGCGATCATTTGCTCGGCCTCGGCAACATTGGTGGACATGGGCTTTTCGCAGAGCACGTGCTTGCCGGCCTTGGCGGAGCGGATGGTGTATTCGGCGTGCATGGAGTTGGGTAGCGCGACATAGACGGCGTCGACGGCCGGGTTGTGCGCGATGTGGTCGAAGTTTTCGTAGTTGTAGATGGAGCTTGAGGGGATGCCGTACTCGGCGGCGATGCGCGCGGCCTTGTCAGGATGGCCGCTGACGAGGGCGGTGATCTGGGAGTTGGTGGTCAAGCGCATGCCAGGCATGAAGTGGCCGGCGATGCGGCCGAGGCCGATGACGGCGTAGCCGATCTTCTTTGTGGAGGATTGGCCGCTGGGCGCCTGGGCGCTGAGAGCCGGTGCGAAGCGGGCGGCGAGGCTGAGCGCGCCGAGTTTTGCGAAATCTCTGCGGGTGAAGATCGTCATTGGCCGGGACCCCTTTATGTCGAATGTAAGCATAGTCGAGTTGATGGCTTGAGCCAAGGACAGCCGGGGGCAGGCCCCTGTACCAGCGGCGGTCTCCGCGCCTAGTATCGAAGGCATGCAACCTTTGATTCTGGACGGCCAGGCGCTGACGCTGGCCGAAATTGAAGCTGTGTCGCTCAATGGGCGCCCGGTGGCGATCGCTGGCGCCGCATTGGCGCGCGTGGCGGCGAGCAGGGAACTGATTGAGGCGATTCTGGCCGAGGGCCAGACGGTTTACGGTGTGAACACGGGGTTTGGGAAACTCGCGGACGTGCGCATTGCGTCCGGCAGCCTGGCGCAGTTGCAGACCAACCTGGTGCGCAGCCACGCGGGCGGGGTGGGCCAGCCGCTTTCGGAAGGCGAGTCGCGGGCGATGCTGCTGCTGCGGGCCAATGTGCTGGCCAAGGGATTCAGCGGCTGCCGGCCGGCGCTGGTGGAACTGCTGGTGGCGCTGCTGAACGCGGGCGTGCATCCGGTGATTCCCGAGAAGGGTTCGGTGGGCGCGAGCGGGGACCTGGCGCCGCTGGCTCACCTGGCGCTGGTGGCGATCGGCGAGGGCGAGGCGTTTTTGAAGGGCGAGCGCATGGCCGGTGGCGAGGCGCTGCGGCGCGCCGGGTTGCAGCCATTGGCGCTGGCTGCCAAGGAGGGACTGGCGCTGTTGAATGGGACGCAGGCGATGACCGCCGTGGGCGCGTTGGCCGTGGCGCGAGGGCTACGCGTGGCGCAGCTTGCGGATGTGGCCGGGGCGATGTCGCTGGAAGCGCTGATGGGGACGCCGGCGGCATTCGATGCGCGGATACACGAGGCGCGGCCGCACGCGGGGCAGATTGCCGCAGCGGAGCACCTGTTGCGGCTGCTTGAGGGCTCGGAGATTCGCGAGGCACACAGGGAGCACGATGCGCGGGTGCAGGACGCCTATTGCCTGCGCTGCATGCCGCAGGTGCACGGAGCGGTGCGGGATGTGCTCCAGCATGTGCGGGGAGTGCTGGAGATTGAGGCGGGTTCGGCTACGGACAATCCGCTGGTATTTCCCGAGAACTGTTCCAAGGCGCTGAGCCGGGGAGCGGACGCAGTCGTTTCGGGAGGGAATTTTCATGGGGCGCCGCTGGCGTACGCATTCGACTACGCGGCCATTGCGCTGACGGACCTTGGGAGCATCACGGAGCGGCGGATCGACCGGCTGCTGAATCCCGACATCAACGAGGGGCTGCCGGCGTTCCTGTCGCCCGATCCAGGGCTTTCGTCGGGGTTCATGATGGCGCAGATTGTGGCGGCGGCGCTGATCAACGAGTGCCAGGTGCTGGCGCATCCGGCGTCGACGGGCAGCATTCCCACCGATGGAGGCAAGGAAGACCACGTTTCGATGGGCATGACGGGGGCGATCAAGTTGCGCCAGATTGTGGAACATGCCGAGCGGATCGTGGGCATCGAGCTGATGTGCGCGGCGCAGGGATTGGAGTTCCGCAGGCCGCTGAAGTCCGGCCGGGGAATTGAGCGGGCGTACGAAGCGGTGCGCGCGGTGGTTTCACGGCTGGAGCAGGACCGGGTTTTGGCGACGGATATCGATGCGCTGGCCAGAGCGGTGCGGGCGGGAGCGTTTGACACGTGGTGCGCGTAGGTATTGATTCGGCCTTTTTGGAATGCGACAGTGGAATGCCACCCGAGCCCAAAAAAAGTCGCCGCGGCGACACGCGGGGCCCAGGGGGCGCCCCGGCGGGGCACCCAGTTTCGTTTTGGATCGTTAAGGGCCGGATCAATAACGAAGGGCCGGATCAATAACGGCCGGTTGCGCCACGAGGTGACAGTCCCGCTCTATTTCACGCTGAGGTCGCCGTCCACGTCGACGACCAGCGCGTCGCCCTGGATTTGAATGGAGTGGATCTTGAGCCGCTCCAAGGTAACCTTGTAGCCGGAGGAGGCAGTGGACCCTTCGAGGGCCTTGCGGAGCAGATCGGCGGCATTGACCTTCATGGCGGAAGGAATCTGGTGGCTGAGGAAGGGAGTGAGCACGAAGTTGAGCTCCTGGCGGTCACTGACACGGTCGACGCGGGCGTCGCGGAAGCCGATGGTTTCGCCCTCCCCGTCGGGAGCCAGCGAGACCTCGGACGTGAGCGATAGCTTGATGCCGATGCAGGCGTCCCCCACCGGTTTGCCCAGGCGCGCATGGGTCTTGACCTGGACGACGATGCGGTCCACGGCAAAGCGGAGTTGGGGGTTCTCGGCATAAATGGAGCAGGGGGATTGAGCGTTGCCCTTGAGGTAATAGCGTCCGTTGGGGCCGCTGAAGAGCTGCTGCTTGAGGGTTCGCTCGAGGGCTTCGCGGCTCACCTTCAGCTCGACGGCACCGCACTGCGCCAGCCCGCCTGCCAGAAGCAGCAGGCCGGCGGCGAGCATTCGCCGGGATGTTGTCATATTAGTATCCTGACATTGGCGGCCGGTGTGTTGCCAGTTCTGTCAACAGAGACAAAGCAGGAAGGCCGCCGGAGAGCCGTTTCCCGCCTGGTTAATTCATTGTGGAGGAGCCAGATAGCGCTCCCGTCCGCAGGAAGGGGGTGGTACAATTATCTGGAGCAATGCCTCATTTTTCTATTGATTTTTGAAGAAAAAATCTGTAAAATAAGACTCTAGAGTTTTCCTCCGGACTCACAGACCCCCCAGCTCGTCTCCGAGGAAGTACAAGGCAAATCACCCCCTTCTAAGGACACCAAATCGATGGCAAAGCGTCGTGGAAATCCGAATTGGGGCAAGCCGGAGCCCATTGGCCCGGTTGTGCCCACAGTGACCTCCTTCGAGCAGATTGTGAAGGAGTTCAAGCTCAGCCCAGACCAGTACATCCGATCCACCCGGTTGCGGGAATGGGCCCGCCGGAACAAGAACTCCAAGTATATCCCCGAGGCGCTGCTGGAGGCCTGGGGTTTTGAGATTGAATCGACGTTGTAAGTCTTTTGGCTGAGGTTCTTTCGCAAAAGCGCCGCCTTCGGGCGGCGCTTTTGCTGTTTGCGGCTGCGATGGGCGAGAATGAGAGGGAGGCCATGCCCAATCCTTCACGCACTTTCGAGCCCCCCTTTACGGACGTTCCCGGCGCGCTCGCCGAGATCCGCGCCGGCCGCATGGTGGTGGTGGTGGACGACGAGGACCGGGAGAACGAAGGCGACCTGACGCTGGCCGCAGAATTTGTGACCCCGGAGGCGATCAACTTCATGGCCAGGTATGGCCGGGGACTGATCTGCCTGACGCTGACCGAGGAACGCGCCGATCATCTGCGGCTGTTCCCCATGACGCAACAGAACTCGTCGCGGTTTGGGACGGCGTTTACCGAGACCATCGAGGCGCGCGAGGGGGTTACAACGGGGATCTCGGCGGCCGACCGGGCGCACACCGTCCGCGCCGCGATCGATCCCGGCGCCAACTATACCGATCTGGCGCGGCCGGGGCACGTGTTTCCGCTGCGGGCGCGCAGGGGCGGGGTGCTGGTGCGCGCCGGGCAGACCGAGGCTAGCGTGGATCTGGCGCGGCTGGCGGGGCTGAATCCGTCGGGGGTGATCTGCGAGATCATGCGCGACGACGGAGAGATGGCGCGGATTCCGGACCTGATTCCGTTCTGCAAGGAGCACGGGCTGCTGATTCTTACGGTGGCGGAACTGATCCGCTACCGGCTGCGGCACGAGCGCTATATTGTGCGCGCGGGCGAAAGCCGCATTCAGACGCGCTACGGCGAGTTCCGCATGATCGCGTACGAGAGCGAGGTAAACGGCGGAGAGAGCCACATCGCGCTGGTGCGCGGGGAGCTTTGTCCGGACTGTCCGGCCTTCCACAGCGGGCCCGCAGTGGGCCGACCGGCGGGTGACGGCCCAGCGGGCGCGGAACTGGCGGGGAATCCGGAGGGAGCGCGGCCTGTGTGCGCGCACGCGGTTCTGGTGCGGGTTCACACGCGGTGCACGGCCGGGGATGTGTTTGCCGCCGACTGCCGGTGCCGCGAGACGCTGGACCAGTCAATGCGGATGATTGCCGAGGAGGGCTGTGGCGTGGTGCTCTACCTGCACAATACTTCGCGCGGGTTTGAGGTTGACCGCGCGCCGGCTTCGAGAGGAGCGTTTGAGCCCGGTGGGGCGGCTGCCGTGCCGGCCGCGCCGGGGACGGATGCCGGGCGGCTGATCCTGCACCAGGAGCTGCGGGCGCGCGAAGGGTCGCAGGCGCGCACCGGGCGGATTCTGCGCGCCATCGGCCTGGGCGGGCAGATTCTCTCCGACCTGGGCATTCAGCGCATCCGGCTGCTGTCGAATACGCCCATGCACATTCCGGCGCTGGAGGGGTTCGGGCTGGAGATTGTGGAGCAGGTGGCGATTCCGGTGGAGGAGTGCAGCCGGGTGGGGTGAAAGCAAGACGGCGCGCATTGTTTCTGATTTCGCCGGAACCGATTCCTTGCCCGCCGCGTACATTCCTGTGGGAGGTTGTGTTTATGCGAAATCTGCATCTGGTTCCGATTTGTCTCCCTGCGCTGGCTCTGATGGCCGGCGCTATTGCGTCTGCCCAGACGGGCGGAGGGGATTGGCAGAAGTCTTACCCGGTTTCAGGGAAGGCTTCGCTCAGCTTGAGCAGCGGAGACGCCTCTGTCGAGGTGCGCTCGTGCGGCGACTGCCGGGAAGTACGGGTTCGAGTGGAGTGGAAGGATCGCAAGCCGGCCGACTTCACTGTGAACGAGTTCCAGAGCGGCGATCACGTGAACTTCGAGCTCAAAGAAAAACCTCACCTGGGCATTCACTTCCAGATGGGAAGCCTGCGCGAGCCGCACGTGACGGCGGAGACGCCCACGGCGCTGGATCTGGAGGCGCGGACGGCCGATGGGGGGTTGAAAGTGTCCGGCGTCCAGGGCAGTCTGGAGCTGCATACCAGCGACGGCGCGGTGGACGTGGAGGATGTCGGCGGGGCCGTGCGGCTGACCGCCAGCGACGGCTCGATCAAGATTCACAACGTAACGGGAACCCTGGAGTCGCGCTCATCGGACGGGAATGCAACGGTGGAAGGGCGGTTTACAGCCCTTCAGGTGCACACCAGCGACGGCAATCTGGCCGTGGCCGGCGGCTCGCAGTTGAGCACGGCTTCGCGGATCGAGAGTTCCGATGGGCAGGTGACGGTGCGGCTGCCGCGCACACTGGCGGCGGATCTGGACGTGGAGACGAGCGACGGCCAGATCAACTGCACGCTGCCGGTCACCATGGAGGGTTATAACTCCGGCCACAGTTCAGGACATAACCTGCGCGGCCATTTGAATGGTGGGGGAGTGCTGCTGGTCATTCACACCAGCGACGGGAATGTGACGATCGCCGCGCTGTAAGGCAGGACGCCTGACACCAGGGATGGGCGCTATTCGTTGCCCAGCGCGACCATGGGGTCTACGCCGGCTGTGCGGCGTGCCGGCACCCAGGCGGCCGGCGAGGGCAAGAAATCTTCAGAGCATTCATTGAATAGGGGTTCCCGGTTGGCAGAAGTGGTGAGAAATTGACTGCTTGCCATCGCTGGAAGCCTGTATGATCAGGAAAGCCGTCCGGCGAGAAAACTCGACGCCGCCAATCCTGTAGAAATTCTCCTTTGCGGTTGATTGGTTCGATTTCGAGATCGTTCTCTGAGGCCACCGTACTCGTACGAGGAAAGTTGGATCTGTTGAGCGTTCATCTTGTCAATCCCAGCGACAACTCTTTTGGTACCGCAGTCATCACTCCGCGATGGCTGTTTGTGCTTGCGGCGGCGACACCGCGCGCGGTGGGAGATCCCATTCTGGTTGATGAGTCGCTGGAGCAGATTGTGCCGGAGAGCATACAGCCGGGCGACATAGTGGGCATCAGCGTGCATACGGGCAATGCGCTGCGCGGCTACCAGGTGGGCCAGATGGCGCGCAGCCGTGGTGCATGGGTGGTGTACGGAGGGATTCACGCAACGCTGTTCCCGGAAGAGGCTCTGGAGAGCGGCGAAGGCCACGCGGTGGTGAAGGGCGACGGCGACATTGCCTGGGGCAAGGTGGTGATGGATTGCCTGGCGGGGAATCCGGAGCGGATCTACGAAGGCGGCCGGATTGAAGGCAGCCAGTTCCTGGCGGCGCGCTGGGACTTGATGGCTCCGGAGAAATATATGTGGGCCTCGGTGCAGACCATTCGCGGATGCCCGAAGCACTGTTCTTTCTGCAGCGTGTGGCGGACGGATGGGCAAAAGCCGCGGCAGAGGAAGTTCCAGAGCGTGATTGACGAGATTGTGGTGCTGCGGCGGTTGGGATTTCGCTATATTGCGCTGGCCGACGATAACTTCTACCCGGTGACATTCACGGATTTGCGGTTGGCAAGGGAGCAAAACAACACGGCAAAGGTGGAAGAGCTGACGACGATTCGCGCGGAGCGCTTCCAACTGATGGAAGAGCTGGCCAAGCTGCCCAAAGACATGGTGTTCTATACGCAGATGACCATGGAGGCGGGCGAGGACGGGAGTTATCTGGATGCGATGCGGAAGGCTAACATCAAGGGCGCGCTGGTGGGTGTGGAGGCGGTAACTCCGGAGGGACTGAAGGCGGTTTTCAAGGATTGGAATTACTCCGGCGAGGCGCTCGCGAGGCAGTTACAGACATTCAAAGCGCATGGGGTGCATGTGCTTGGCTCATTTATCTTCGGGCTGCCTACGGACAGGCCGGCGACCTTCGACGCCACCGTAGCCATGGCGCTGAAGGCGGGGGTTACGTTTGCGCAGTTTGTGATGATGACGCCGTTTCCAGGCACCGTGGATTTTATGCACTGGGAGAAGGAACAGGCGAAGAACCCGACCATGGTGGGCGACGTGCCGATTACCCGGTACTGGATGATTCCCATCGAGGTTCGGCCCAAGATGTTTACGCCGCATCCTACGATGAGCTCGGATGAGATAAGGGAACGGACGCAGAAGGTGTGGGACAGGTTTTATACCTGGGGAGCCATCTGGGAGCGGTCGGGCTGCACGCCAAATCTGCGGTCCAGGATCGCCTTTGTCTTTCTTTCGAAGCTCTACCGGCAGATGTATGCGGGGACGGGCATCTCGACAGACAGCGCTCGGCGCAAGAAGTCGAAGGCGTGGGCGAAGTGGACGGCGCGGCAGTGCAAGAAGCTGTTCCGGGCAAAGCCGATGCCGGAACTGGCGGGGCCGGAATGGGAGATTGGGTTGCCTGGGATGGGACAGGCGGCGTTTGACGGTGGTGCGATGGGTGGGCCGTTTGTGGTGATTGGGAAGAAGTAAGGGGACTGGAACAACAACTTGTCTTAAACGAAGGGTACGGGCTGCGAGCTCGTACCCTTTTTTGCTTTCTGCTATGGGTCGTGAGTTAAGGAGTGAGTTACCAGCTGAGGACGCAGGCAAAGATCAGTGGGGCGACGATGGAGGCGTCGGACTCGATGATGAACTTGGGCGTGTTCTCGCCCAGTTTGCCCCAGGTAATTTTTTCGTTGGGGACGGCGCCGGAGTAGGAGCCGTAGCTGGTGGTGGAGTCTGAAATCTGGCAGAAGTAGGCCCACAGCGGCACGTGCTCGCGCTGCAAATCCTGGTGCAGCATGGGGACCACGCAGATGGGAAAGTCGCCGGCAATCCCGCCGCCAATCTGGAAGAAGCCGAGCGGGGTTTGAGCGGTGGTGGCCGTGTACCACTCGGCCAATTCCATCATGTACTCGATGCCGGTGCGGACGGTGTGGACGCTTTTGACGTCGCCGGAGATGCAGTGGCCCGCATACATGTTGCCGAGGGTGGAGTCTTCCCAGCCGGGGACGAAGATGGGGAGGTTCTTCTGGGCGGCGGCGAGGAGCCAACTGTCTTTGGGATCGATTTGGTAGGACTTTTCGAGGTCGCCGGAGAGCAGGATTTTGTAGAAGAACTGGTGGGGGAAAAAGCGCTCGCCGGTTTGGTCAGCGCGGACCCATTCCTTGAGCACCTCGTTCTCGATGCGGCGCATGGCTTCCATCTCCGGGATGCAGGTGTCCGTGACCCGGTTCATGTGGCGGCTGAGGAGCTTGGCCTCGTCGGCGGGGGTGAGATCGCGGTAATGGGGAACGCGCTCGTAGAAGTCGTGGGCGACGAGATTGAAGACGTCTTCCTCAAGATTGGCGCCCGTGCAGCAGATGCCATGAATCTTGTCCTGGCGGATCATTTCGGCCAGCGAAAGGCCAAGCTCGGCGGTGCTCATGGCGCCGCCGATGGTGACGAACATCCTTCCGCCCGAGGCGAGCAGGGCGTTGTAGGCATTGGCGGCATCGACGAGGGCGGCGGCATTGAAATGGCGATAGTGGTGCTTGATAAACGAGGTAATGGGCAGCATATTTGTAGTTTCTCCCGAGTTCAACCTACCACAATTGGAACGGAACGAATGCGCCGCGGGGCCAAGACTCCGATCATTTAGGCTGGAGGCTATGCTGAACCGGCCCTTTGCCCAGATTGCCGCCGAGATCGAAGAATTTGCCCGGACGGCGACCAACCTTGTCGCGCTCGAACAGTTTACGGTCGAGCGGATTGCCGGCCGGCTGCCCGCCTATGACTGGGTGGGCTTTTATATGCTGGACCCCGACGACCGGGAGATGCTGGAGCTGGGCGCATTCGTGGGCGCGCCCACCGAGCACACACGCATTCCCGTCTCGCGCGGCATCTGCGGAGCGGCCGTTGCGCAGGGTGAGACGATGGTCGTGGACGACGTTCGGGCCGATCCGCGCTACCTGGCCTGCTCAATGGAGACGAAGTCGGAGATCGTCGTCCCTATCCGCGCCCATGGCCGCATCGTCGGCGAGATCGACATCGACAGCCACAGCGCCGCTGCCTTCGGAGTGGAAGATCGCGCCTTTCTGGAGAAGTGCGCAGCCACCGTCGGATCGTTCATCGAGAAGATTGAATCCAGTCGAGGACTTCCTTGGCCTTAGGTGCGATCGATGCGCATTCCGTTCCCTGCGTCGAGCGAAGAAATCAAGGAATGGCGAACCAGGGAGGCCGCTGCCGGCAGGCCTGCGGAGTTCAGCGACTGCTGCCGGGTCTACGCCTTGGCCGCTTCCAGCAGCGCATTCAGTTTGGCCATGACCTGGAAGGCGTCGGCGACATAGACGACGTCGGCTTTGCCGCGGGTCCAGCCGCAGTTGGGGTCGAGCGAGACGGCGCGGCGCTGGGCGATGAAACGCCAGCCGACGACGTGGGGCTCCTCGCCATGGCAGCAGGTGGAGAGACCCTTGGCGTGGCGAGGCGTGGAACCGGTTTGTCCGATCTGGTTGAGGTGGGTGAGGAAGGGGAGCACGGGCTGGCCTTCGCCGCCCTGATCGACGAGGGACTTGCTGCTGCCGAGCGATGCGCCGGAGACGCGCAGAAAGGCGAGGATCAGGTCGCCCGCTTCGGGGGCGTGAGCCTGGCCGTCGAGCTGCTTCTTGGTCCAACCGGCGCCGGCGACAAAGAGGAGTTTGGCGTCGGGGCGAATGGTTTGCGCGCCTTGTGCCGGTGAACGGAGGCCGCTGACGGTGGTGCGAAGGGCGGGGATTTGGGCGGCGACCTGCTCGACTTGCGCAGAGGCGGATTCGCCGGCGAAGGCTGCGTGGGTGCCTGCGTCGAGAAGCAGAAACCAGGGGCGGACGTCGCGGGTGAGGACGGCTTCGACGCGCTGGCGATAGAACCAGCGGGTGGCTTCGATTGATTCGGCGCCGGGGGCGGTCCCGATTTGCAGACCGGTGATGTGGGTATCGATGAAGCCGCCGAGGCGATGGGCTACGCCGGCGGCTACGCGCGCGAAGCGGGCACTGGCGGGGGCGAGGATGATGCTGGCATTTGCTGTGCGAGCGAGGGCTTCGAGAGCCGCAGCGTCGCTGGCGTAGCGGGGCTGGGCGAAGGGTTCGCCGGAGACGGCGAGGAGGCGAGCGCCGGCGGAGGCCAGGGAACTGGCTGCGGCGGAGGCGGCAACGGAGTCTGGAGCGACGATGCCGATGGTGAGGGAGGCGGAGAGCTGGGCGGCAAGCTCTTTGCCGGCGGTCATGGCTTCGAGCGAGGCTCGGGTGAGGGCGGCGCCGGTATCGGCTCCAGTTTCGTTGCTCAGGGCTGTGTGGGTGAGTACGAGTATGGTTTCCATCATTCGGCTCCGATCCACTCGACCAGTTCTGCTGCGATTTCGTCGGGCGTGAGGTCTTTGACGACCCTGGTTGTTCGCTGCTGTTTGGGCAGGCTTACCGAGACGTAGCGCAGGCCGTTTGGGGCCAGCGTGGCGGGCCTGGCCTTTTGCAGAGCGGGCATGATGGTTCGCATGTTGGCCATTCCGGTCTGGGGATTGTTGCGCGGCTCGGCAAGGTTGCCGGTGGCCCAACCGAGGACGGCCGGAGTTCCAGCGCAGACTGAGACCTGGTGCTTGCCGCCTTCGACGCGCTCCAGGACTTCGAAGGAGCCGTCGTCGCGGAGGTCGATCTGATCCACGCCGTAAAACTGATCGGTGATTCCGAGGCGCTCGCCGACGAGCTGAAGCGTGACGCCGGCGCCGCGGGTGGCCGACTCCCAGCCGCCGAAGAGGAGCAGACGGTCGCGGTCGAGGCCGGGAAGAGCGGCGATGGATTCGGCGAGCACGGCGGCGGTGGAGTGAGCGTCAGGAAAGCCGCCGATAGGGCCGTCGATGGGGACCAGCTCGAAGGGGACCTTCTGGGCTGCGGTCATCATCACCTGTTGCAGCTTGGCCTTGGGGCCGAGGCTCACGAGCCAGACTTTACTTCCTGGATTCTTGGCGGCAAGATTTGCGGCCTCATAGAGGGCGCTGGCGGCCCAGGGGTCGAGGACCGCGGGCAGGACCATTTCGTTTTTGAGGCCGGGACCGTTGGGTCCGGTTATGGGCTCCAGAGTTTGCAGCGGATCGGGAACGATGCCCGCGCAAACGACGATGTGTACTGCATTTGCCATGGAAGATTTCCTTTTTCAGACTTTGTTGATCGATGGGATTGTTCAGTTTTCCGCGGAATGAAGACCGCCGGCGCCGGCGAGGAAGTCGATGTTGGAGCGGTCGCCGCCTGAAGATTGGGCGCAGTTCCACAGGCACGCGCCGCAATAGACGCACTTTTCGCGTTCAAAGGCGGGCACACCGTCCGCGCCTTCGGTGATGGCCTGGCCGGAACACATGGCGATGCAGGTCTTCTCCTCGCAGGCAATGCACAGCCGCCGATCGCGGAAGACTACATGATCGGCAAAGCCGGGCATGGCCTGGACCTTGCCGCCCATGAGCAGCGCGTCCTGCTGCGTGACCAGGAGGCGGCCATCGAAGGCGATTTCCGGCCAGCCGCGGGCCGTGAGCAGCGCGTCGTGGAGCGGACGCCCGTTTTCCAGGGCCAGGACCGCGCCATTCTTCAGCTTGAGGCGCGCGGCCGAGCGCGAAGACATGGGGCGAATCTGCTTGGGGGCCGGCGGGATGTGCGCCTGAAACGAGATATGGCCCCTGGTGAGTCCAGCGAGCGCCATTCCGATCATGCCTTTAACGATTCCGCCATGGAAGCCGTTGCGGGCGTTTTGAGCTTCGCGGGCGCCGCGCTCAACCCAGCTTGCGCGGCGGCGGGTTTCGTAGGTGGCGGCGAGGTTTTCCCTGGTGAAGGGCTTGCCGGCGCGGAGCAACTCGACGACGGCTTCGGCCAGTTGTGTGCCCGTGGTCCAGGCCTCGTCGACGCCGGAGCCGGTGAGCATGTTTGTGCTGCCCGAGGACTCGCCGATGCGGGCGTAGCCGTCGCCGGCGAGGAAGGGCTCGCCGCGCTTGCCGGACTCTTCGAGCGATTTAGCTCCCCAGGAGCGCAGGATGCCGTCCTTGAGGTAGCGCCACAGGGCGGGGTGCTGAATGTAGTGCTGGAGATAGCGGTAGGCGGTGCGCGAGGGGTCGCTCATCCACGAGGGGACAAAGATGCCGACGGATGCGAGGCGCTGGGGATGAACGTAGAGGAAGCCGAAGATCTCCGGCTCAGGGTAGCCGAAGGTGTGCCAGACGGCGCCGGGCTGGAGGGGAGAGTCTTCAGGCAGCTCGATGACCATCTTCATGCCCAGAGCCCACTCGCGATGGGCGTGACCCTGAGGCAGGCCGAGGGTTTGGTCGATGGATTGGGAGACTGCGCCAACGGGGCCATCGCCAACGACGGTGAGATGGGCGCGCACATCCATTCCGGGCATGAAGCCATCGGCTGGCGTGCCGAATCGGTCGACGCCCTGGTCGGCGAGGCGCAGGCCCAAAACAGTCTTCTCAGCGGGACCGTCCTTGCCGGCCGCGTCCGGGAAGATGGGAGCGCTGACGGGCGTTCCCGGCCAGATCTGCACCAGGCCGGTGGCCATGAGTTGGGAGCCGACCCACTGGTTGAACTGGCCGATGGAGAGCACCAGGCCGCCGTGTTTTTGGAGGAAAGCTGGGGTCCAGGGGAGCTCGAAGGCATGGTCGCGGGCGCCGAGCAGGGGGCCGAGGGCGCGCAGAACCCGGTCGGCGGCGCGGAGGGTGAGGGAACGGCGGCTGGCGCCGATGGGGTCGAGGAGATAGAGCACGCGCTCGTGGGTGACCTCGACGGCCATGGGGATTTCGGCGGGGTTGAGGCCGGGGAAACTGGCGCGAATGCCCTGAGCGCGCGTGACTACGCCGCTGACACCGGCGGCGATGTCGTCGGCGCGTTCGTAGCAGAGGACCTGGAGGGGCATCCCGGGAGCTGCCTTGCTTTCGAAGGCGGGATCGGCCGGATTCTCGGACCAGGCACGGGTGAGGGTGGTGAGAAAGCCGCCCATGGCGGGGCCGAAACCGGCGCAGGCGATATCGACTTCCATGGTCTGGCGGTCGAGATCTGGCGCGGGGGAGGGGGCGGTAGTGGATTCCACGCTCATTCGGGTTTCCTCATTGACGTGGCCGGTCGAGTGCAATGGTTTCCCACCCTAGCCGCAAAAATCCGCCGCGGCGGACGGCGAGGGTGGGGCACCCAGCTTTTGTGGCTGGTGCTCATGCGGGATAATCCAGCGCTGCGGGGATCATGACCTTGCTGACGGTTTCGGCGGCGCGGTCCTTGGCCAGGCGCGCGCCGCTCAGACAGGTGGTGAGCTTGTTCTGGAGGCGGAGGAACTCGCTGTTGCCAACGCAGCTTGCGCAAGGGCCGGCCTTGAGCGGATGGCTGCCGTCCGCTGCCAGCACATCGACGGCAAAGGCGGAGATGCCGGGCATGGTCTCCTCGTATTCTTCGAGTTCGCTCAAGAGGAAACAGCCCCTGTGGGCCTCATCTTGCCAGGAGGGGTGCGGGCTGTAACCGAAGACCAGCTCGCCGCAGATGCGGGAAGCTTCGCCGGCGGCCTGTGCGGCTTGGGCGTGGCAGAGGTCGGAGAGGAATTGGACGGTGCCGGCGAGGCCTTCTGAGGCCACGGGATCGTCTGGACCGCGAGCTTCCAGTTCGAGGACGTCGAGAATCTGGCAGCGCGAGGCAAGGAGCCAGCAGAGAGCATCCGCCAGGGCAAAGGTTACGCCCTGGCGCTGGCCGTGATAGAGCTTGTTGCCGCCGGGGTCGGTGGCCTTCTTGAGGTAGTTCAGCGTCCAGAGCCAGAGGTGCATGGCGGAGGCCAGGGTGCAGGCGCCGGTTCCGGGGCGATCGGAGGCGATGCGCCGCATTTCGGCGGTCCAGGCGCAGAACTGGGCCAGGAAGACCTCAGAGGTCATGGTGACGGTCAACTGGCGGCGCTGAACGGCTTCAGGGCCTTCGTAGGTGGCTTCCAGTTGCGCGTCCATCCACTTGTTGGCCAGGAAGCCGGGACAGTCCTCGGTAATGCCGTAGCCGCCCATCAGGCTGACGGCTTCGCGCATCATGTTGGCGCCGTGGCCGGTGTTCCACAGCTTGGTGGCGGGGCAGATGACGTTGGCTTCGGCGTCCTTGAGGACAAAGTCGACCAGCGGATCGGCTTCGAGCGGGGCGCGGCGGGGATCGCCTTCCCTGAGCGACAGCAGCTCGATGGCGCGCTGTTCGCTCTCCTTGAGGGCCTTAATCGCGGCGCGCCCGCCCTGGACGCCGCGCTCTTTCAGAATCGCATTTTTCTGTTTTTCGAGGGGGTCCAATTCATCGAAGAGGCGTGCGGCGGCAAAGCCGAGAGAGGCCGCGGCTTCGCCGGTGGCCCACACATCCACGAGGCGGTGGAGCGCGTCTTCGCGCTGCTGGATTCCCTGCTCGTAGCGAACCGAGCCGGGTTTGGAGCCTTCAGCTCCGCGGAAACGCTCGCGCTGGTAGCGGATGACGGGCTCGACCGCGGAGAGCAGCTTGGCCGCGGTCATCAGGCCGACCGGCACGCGGGTGCGGCGGAAGACGGCTTCGAGGACTTCGCCGTGGTTGAAGTTGGGGACGATGACGCCGTCCTTCACGGTGTATCCGCCCACGATGCGGTGGGCGGGAACCTTGAGGCTGAAGATGGGATCGCCGGTGGAGGAGAGCTGGTGAACCAGCTTCTTGGTCGGAGTGCCGCGGTCGAATGTGCCCTCGTCGCCTTCCTCGAGAATGACTACGCAACTGCCCTTGATGCGCGGATCGTCGGAACCGACCGCGGCGGTGACGAAGTTGGCGAAGGCGATGTTGGTGATGAAGCGGCCGCGTTTGTCGATTTGCAGCCAGGGCTCCTCGCCGTCCTTCCACTCGGCAACGCGCACCTTGCCGTTCAACATGCCGGTATCGACGCCGACGTAAGGGATGGGTTCGGTGAGCGCGAAGGCTCCGCGCCAGGGCTTGCGGTCTTCACCCGGCTGCGGCGGAGCGGCGAGCGTCTTGTAGCGTGTGACCTGCTGCTGGGTGCCGCGCTCGTGAATGGGCGAGAGAGCCAGAAAGCTGGCCAGACTGGCGGTGGCCGCGCCGCCGTCTACCCAGGCCAGCTCGAAAGCGGACAGCGCCAGGGCCAGGTTCTTGGGTCCGGCGATGAAGCCGCCCTCCTCCGGCTCCATGAAGGCCGCCGTGACGCCGGACCGATCGAAGGCTTCCAGCATCTCGCCCTTGGCCGGGGTCCACTCGTGGGTGTTGCGCTCCCCCGCGGCCACGAGGCGCGCCACGGTTCCGCGCGCCACGGCTCGCGCCGACTGGACGAGCATCTGGAGGTCGAAGCGGTCGGCATACCGCCATTGGATCTGACGCACCGCGTCTCCAGGGAGAGTGAGCATGGTTTTCATTTCCGTTACCGCAACTGAGCCCATCGAATTGGTCCTCCGGCAGCGGTCATATTGTGCTTGAACGGGCACACGTCGGCATGTGACCTGTATCACCTTGGCGAGGCGGCCGCTGTGCGGGACGGATCTGGTGAATGCGGGAATGATGCGCCCGCGACGCGGGAGCGGTCATTCCGATGTGTGGTCTGCGTCACATACGAGGCCGAAACGCAGACGGTATGACATTGACTTGACCGGGAATCCGCCAACAACCGGCAAAGGAGTAAGAAGATGATGCAAGGAATGAGAATGGCGGCCGTGATCCTGCTGGCCGCTTCTTTTGCGGGACCTGCCTTCGCGCAGGCGCCCGGCGCAGATACTTACAAGGCCAAGTGCGCCATGTGCCATGGCGCCGACGGTCTTGCCGCCACGCCGATGGCAAAGAACCTGAAGGTGCTGTCGTTCAAGGACCCGGCAATGGTCGCGGCGTCCGATGCCCAGTTCATCGCCTCGACGACGAACGGCAAGAACAAGATGCCGGCCTACAAGGGCAAACTGACCGATGCGCAGATCAAGGATGTGATCTCGTACATTCGCACACTGCAAAAGTAGCGGCGCGCGCGAGAAAAGCCCTGACCGTGTGGCGTGAGCCGGGAGAGACAGGCGGTAGACCTGTTTCTCCCGCACACGGAAGCGGCCGGATCGACCGGAGTTGACATGAAGACCGCTTTCTCCATCACGCTGGCCCTTGGGGCGCTCCTGGTTGCCGCGGCGCCAGGCATGGCACAGGCGAACAGCGATTGCCTGACCTGCCATGGGGACGCAGGCATGCAAGATGCATCGGGACACAGCGTCAGCGTGGATGCACACAAATTCGATGCGAGCTTGCACGGCAGCCTGAAATGCGGCGATTGCCACACCGCCATCAAGGAGTATCCGCATCCGGATCAGGTAACGCCGGTGAAGTGCGACACCTGCCACGCCGACGAGGCGGCAGGGCTTGCCGGAAGCGTGCATTCAGTCCGGGCCGAGCATCCCTGCACCAGTTGCCATGGAGACGCCCATGCCATTTTCCCGAAGGACGATCCGAAGTCGGCGGTCTATCCGCTCAACATCCCGCGCACCTGCGGCGCGTGCCACGGCAACGATGCAGTGGCGAAGAAGCACGGCCTGCCCAACGTCTATCCCATGTATATCGACTCCATCCACGGGTTTGCGCTGAGCAAGGAGGGGCTGCTGGTGGCGGCAAACTGCAACAGTTGCCACGGATCGCATCACATTCTGAGCCACAACGATCCGCAGAGTCGCACTTATAAGGTCAACATTCCCAAGACGTGCGGAAGCTGCCACGCGGGCATCACCGCCGACTATATGGGCGGCGTGCATGGAAAGGCCGTTGCGGCCGGCAAACTGGATGCGCCGGTGTGCTCGGACTGCCACACCGCGCACGCCATCCTGCAGCCCACCGAGGCGGAGTTCCGGACGCAGTCCACACCCATCTGCGGCTCGTGCCACAAGGAAAAGTTCAGCACCTACCGGGATACGTTCCACTCGCAACTGGGATCGCTGGGCGGATACGTGGAGACAGCGCGTTGCTGGGACTGCCACGGGGCGCATGAGATCCTGCCGGCATCCGATCCGCGCTCTCCCATCGCTCCGGCCAACCTGGTGAAGACCTGCGGCCGGTGCCATGCGGGCGCCAACGCCAGTTTTGTCAAATACCAGCCGCATGCCAACGCGCACAGTCGCAAGCTGAACCCGGCGCTTTACTACGTCACGCTGTTCATGAATCTTCTGCTGGTCAGCGTGCTTACGTTCTTTATGATCCATACCATACTGTGGCTGATCCGCTCGCGATACGACCAGGTCAAGAGAAGATCCGCAGGAGGAGGGAAGCATGCCTGATCTGGAGCCGGCGGCAAATGGAAGCAGCGAGCAAAGCCGCGCAGGGGGCCGGTATTTCACGCGCTTCACGCGGGCACAGAGATACCTCCATGCGGTGCTGTTCACGACGTTTCTGGGACTGGCGGCGACGGGCCTGCCGATGCGTTTCAGCCAGAGTTTCTGGGCGCGCCGGTTCGCCAGCGCCGTGGGCGGATTCGGGACGATTATTTTCTTTCATAAGTTTTTCGCCCTGGTTCTGACGCTGGCGTTTCTGATCCACCTGAGAGTCATCTTCACGCGCGGAGTGGTCAATCGCGAGAAGGGAATCTTCTGGGGGGCGACCTCGATGGTGGCCAACTGGAAGGATGTGAAGGACCTGGTTGGACACCTTCGCTGGATGGTGGGACTGGGGCCGAAGCCGCAGTTCGAGCGTTATGCGTATTGGGAGAAATTCGATTACTGGGCGGTGTTCTGGGGCATGATCGTCATCGGCTTTTCAGGATACGCGATGTGGTTTGCGCCGTTCTTCGCAAGGTTTCTGCCCGGCTGGGCGCTGAACGCCGTGCTGGTGGTTCACAGTGAAGAAGGTTTGCTGGCGATTCTGTTCATCTTTTCCATTCACTTCGTCAACACCCATCTGCGCCCCGACACTTTCCCCATGGATATGGTGATTTTTACCGGCGTGGAGAGTGAGGAAGAATTCAAGACCAAGCGCCCGCAAGAGTATCAAAGGGTAGCCCGCGAGGGAAAACTGGAGGAAAGAATCGCAGCAGCGCCGGCGCTGTGGTTCACAAATTTCTCCAGGGTGGTTGGATACGCGGCCATTCTGATTGGCCTGGTGCTTCTGGTATTGACCCTGAGCGCGTATTTCACCTGACGAGAACTTATCTGGACAGTGCCAGGTTCT
>PLGM01000258.1 GCA_003139795.1 Acidobacteriaceae bacterium
GTATGAGTCGAGAGGCTCAAGTACAGTTCTGCGAGCGCCTCGGGGTGAGATTCCCCGGGGCGACTCTCCCGCCCGCAACGCTGCCAAACCCTCAGGAAGCGCCCCTCGATCCGCTCACATTCGAGATCAGACTCGGGCGGAGATCCAAATTGCAATGCCGACTCGCGGAGCCGCATCCGTTTGGAGCGAATCGGCGAAGAAGAACCACTTTTTGACCATACTCTTTCATTTCGTTTGCTCAGGTTGCAGCTCACGCTCACGCAGCCACGTGAAGATCACAGGGGTCACAATCAGAACATGGAGGAGAGAGCTGAGCATCCCTCCCAGCACAGGGGCAGCCAGCGGCCTCATGAACTCGGCGCCCGTGCGTGTGGACCAGAGCAGCGGCAGCAGACCGGCGACCACCGTAGCCACGGTCATCACCTTGGGACGAAGCCGCAACAGGGCGCCTTCAATGACGGCCTCGTGCAGGCTGGCGCGGGTCAGGTGGCCATCGGCAGCCTTGCGCCGTGCAACCGCCTCTTCGAGATAGATGACCATCACCACTGCCGTTTGCACCGCTGTTCCGAACAGCGCAATGAAGCCTACCCAAACCGCGACCGAGAAGTTGAGCCCCAGAATCTTGACGAGAAATATCCCGCCGCTCAGCGCGAACGGAACCGCCAGCAGCACATGTGCGGCTTCCTTCGCCGAGTGGTAGGTGCGATAGAGCAGTGCAAAGATCACCATCAACACAAGGGGGATCACCAGTTCCAGCCGCCTGCGCGCGCTGATCTGGTTTTCATATTGGCCGCTCCACTCGATGTAGTACCCCGGCGGCATCTTCACCCGTTCAGCCACCATGCGCTGGGCCTGTTCAACGAAGCCTCCCACATCGCGCCCACGCACATTCAACAGAACTGCGCCACGCAACAGGCCGTTTTCACTGCCGATCATGGACGGCCCCATGGTGGTTTTCATGGTGATGACTTTGCTGAGCGGGACTTGCGCGCCGCTGCTCCCGGTGACAAGAACCTCGTCCAGTTGTTGCGGGTTCTGGCGGAAATCGCGCGCATAGCGAACCCTCACCGGGAAGCGCTGCCTGCCTTCGATCGTGGTGGTCAGATTCTTTCCGCCAATCGCGGTTTCGATCGCGTCCTCGACATCGGAGACATTCAATCCGTACCGATCCGCGGCGGCACGATCGACGGTCATCTCAAGGTACGGAGAGCCCGTGGTGCGCTCGGCATAGAGATCGACGGCGCCAGGAACCTGGGCCACGACCTCCTTGATCTCTTCCGACTTGGCCTCAATCACGCCGAGGTCGGGACCAAAGACCTTGATGCCAACCTGCGTGCGGATGCCGGTCGAGAGCATGTCGATGCGGTTGCGAATCGGTTGCGTCCAGATGTTGGTGACGCCGGGGATCTGCAGCTTTTCATCCAGCCGGGCAAGGATCGCGTCTTTCGTGAGTCCCTTGGTCCACTGGTCCTTTGGCTTGAAGGTAATGGTCGTCTCGCTCATGTTCACCGGAGCAGGATCGGTGGAGGTTTCAGCCCGTCCCACTTTTCCCACGACCATCGCGACAGCCGGGTCGGCGGAGATGATTCGATCCTGCTGACGAAGTATCTCTGTTGCCTCGGTGAGTGAGATGCGCGGGTCCGTAATGGGCATGAAGAGCGCTGTCTCCTCATCGAGCGGTGGCATGAACTCGGAGCCGATCGTCGTTGCCGTATAGAGAGCACCGATCAACAACGCCATCGCAGCGCCCAGCGTGACGATCCGATGGCGCAGCGCCCATCGCAGCACTGGCTGATAGATTGCGCGGAGAATGCGCATAATCGGATTCTCATTTTCGCTGTGCAGCTTGCCGCGAATCAGAAATGTACACAGAACCGGGACCAGCGTGATGGCCAGGATGGTGGAGCAGACCATGGCAAATGTTTTGGTAAAGGCCAGGGGATGAAACATCTTGCCCTCCATGCCGGTGAGCGCGAACACCGGAACGAAGGCAAGAATGATGATGACCATGGCAAAGGAGATCGGCCTGCCTACAAGCCGCGCGGCCTTCAGCGTGATCTCCCAGATGTGATCGCGATAGTTGCCGTGCTCCGCTTCGTATTGCTCCGCCTGTCGAATCACGTTTTCTGTCATCACAATGCCCGCGTCTACCAGCACGCCGATGGCGATGGCGATTCCTCCCAGCGACATGATGTTCGACGAGATGCCCGCGCCCTTCATGAACAGAAAAGCGCCCAGCACCGCAAGGGGCAAGGGAATGGTAACCACCAGGATGCTGCGGAAGTGCCACAGAAAAAGCACGTGCGCGAACGTGACCAGGATCAGCTCTTCAATCAGTGCGCGGCGCAGTGTGTCTACCGCGTGATCGATGAGAATGCTGCGGTCATAGAACGGAACGATCCTTACGCCGGATGGCAGGCCTGGTTGAATCTCGCCGATCTTCTGCTTGACGGCCTCGATGACATCGCGCGCATTGGCGCCGTAGCGAATGATAACCACCCCGCCCACGGCTTCTTTCCCATCCTTGTCGAGAACGCCGCGGCGAAACTCCGGACCAAGCTGCACGCTGCCAACGTTTCCGACTGTTACCGGCGTGCCGTTGTATGCGCCGAGAGATATATCCTCAATGTCCTTCAGACCGCCGATCAGGCCGATGCCGCGTATCATCTCCTCGGTATCGCCTGCCTCGATCACCTTCGCGCCTACGTTGTTGTTGCTTCGCTCCACCGCGGCGACCACATCCTTGAGCGCGACGTTGTAAGCACGCAGCTTGATGGGATCGAGATCGATCTGGTACTGCTTCAGGAATCCGCCTACGCTTGCAACTTCGGCCACGCCCGGCACGGAGTTCAGTTGGTACTTCACGAACCAGTCCTGGATGGAGCGGAGCGTGCCGCTGTCGTAGGGACCCTCGACCGTGTACCAGTAGACCTGGCCCACTCCGGTTGCGTCAGGTCCCATCATTGGCGTTACGCCGGCCGGTAGAAAGCTACCCGCCAGGCTGAGCCGCTCCAGGACGCGGGTGCGGGCAAAGTAAATGTCCACAGAGTCCTCGAAGATGACGTTCACCATCGAGAATCCAAACGCCGAGGAAGAACGGACGGTGCGCACATGCGGCAGCCCCTGCAGGTTCACGGTGAGCGGGTAGGTAACCTGGTCTTCGACTTCTTGCGGGCTGCGCCCCTGCCACTCGGTGAAGACGATGACCTGGTTCTCGCTCAGGTCGGGAATGGCGTCGATGGGCGTGTGCAACAGCGCCCAATAGCCCCAAATCGCCAGCACGGCATAAACCGCCAAGATCAGCCAGCGGTTCTTCATGGAGAATTCGATGATGCGGTTGATCATTGCCGGCTCCTACCTGGCGCTGAGATGAGTGTGCGCCGAGGCGATCACGGTGCCGTTCTTTGTCGCCTCGACAAGCACGTTCCACGTTCCCGCCATCGGCGGCTGACCGTTGCCCATGTACCTCTGGTGGGCGGCCGTCCACGGTAACTCGAAGGATTTTTTCATCTCCGGCATGTTCATCGAAGGCATTGCCGGCATGATGAGAGTGACAGTGACGCGGGCATCGACGATCGGCTTGCCGCTCGCATCGGTCAGGTTCACGTGGAATGGATTGTCTTCGCCGGCCTTCAGCGGATCCGCGTCCGCGTGAAACTCAATATGTGCCGCGCTGGCGCCAGCGTTCTTCCCCGGCGAGGCCGCGGCGGGAGTCTGCGCTTGCGATCCGCCGCCAAACTCCTTCGATCCGCCATAGAGGCCGGACATACCGGAGCTGAGGTGCGCCTGCGAGTCAATCAGGAAGTTGCCGTTGAGCACCACCTTGTCGCCGAGTGCAAGTCCACCTGAAACCGGGAACAGATCGTCAGAGGGCGCGCCCACCTGGACCTCGCGTGCTTCAAAGACGCCGTTGGGCCTGGCTAGATAGACGATCTTCCGCGTCCCCGTATCGAGCACCGCCGAACGCGGAATCACGATAGACGGCTGAGCCGCGCGGCTCACAAATGTGGCGCTCACAAACATGCCCGGCAACAGGCGCATCCCCGGATTGGCCACATGCACATGGACTGGAACCGTCCGCGTCTGCTGGTTGGCTGCAGGTTCGATGAAGTCCACATGACCGTGGAGGGTCTTGTTGGGCAGCGACTCGGCGGTTATCTCAACTTCCTGTCCCTGACGAATCCGAGGCAACTGCTCCTCATACACATCGGCCTTGATCCAGACCTGGCTCAGGTCGGCTACGGTAAATAGCGTGTCGCCCGCGTTCACATATTGCCCCTGCGTCACCTTGCGATCGACAACCGTGCCAGAGGCATAGGCGTAGATGGTCACATGAGGAACGCCATCCTTCCCGGGCGCGTCGATCTGGTTGACGGCGATGCCCCAAAGCTCCAGCTTGTGCTGGCTTGCCTTGACCAGCGCATCGGCCTGCGCGCGCGCAAAGGAATCGTCCGACTGGCGAAGCCCATTGCGGTTCTCCTCAGCCAGGCGATATTCCTCGATGGCCGTTGCAGCTTCAGGACTGTAAATATCGGCCACCGGCTGGCCGCTCTGCACTCGCTCCCCTGTGTATTGCACATAGAGCTTGTCCACGCGGCCTCCGATCCGTGCGCTCACGGCAGCAAGTTGCGCCTCCGGCTGCTCCACGCGGCCAAATGCGTCAATGTCCGTCTTGAGCGATGCGGTGCGAACCTCGGCAACCTGCACGCCGGCGGCGGTGATCTCGGCCGGGCTCAGTTCAACCGTGGCGCCGGGCTGCGTACCCGGAGCAGAGGTTGAGCGGGCGATTGGCTGCGCGGTTGAGGCAGGTTGTGCCGTAACGACTGACGACACGGTCGCGAAGTAATGTGTTCCTCGTGCGGCAAATAGGCCAAGCGCCAGCACGGCAGTCAGAACGCCGGCTCCGGCGCCGAGTGCGATCAACTTCTTTTCCCTTGTAGTCATTTGCTCGTCCTCTCTTTGCTCGATTTGTCGGTGCTGGATCGATCCGTGCCGGATGGTGCGGGCAAGGTCCCCACCGCATCGGGAAGCTGCGCGCCGATGGCGCGCTCCAACTCCGCAATCCCCGCATCCGTAGCCGACGATGCCTTGTAGTAGGCCGTCTGAATGTCAAGCAGCAGGTTCTGGCTGTCGATCAGCGTCAGGAATTCGGCGCGATTGTTCTGGTAAGCGGCCGTTGACGCTTTGAATGCCTCCTCGGCCTGCGGCAGCAGCGTGTCGCGATACAGCTTTACGCGTTTCTCTGCCGCCAGTGTGGCGATCTGTGCCTGCCGCACTTCCATGAACACAGCAGAGGTTCGGGCCTCGAGTTCGGCTTGCGCTAGCGCGGTGGCCGCGTCGGCCTGCTTGGACTCGCCATCGTGGCGATCACGATTCAACCAGGGCAGATTCATAATCATCTCGGCCATGTACGCGTTGCGCGATGCAGAGCCGGCCGGCATTACCATGTAGCCGAGCGCCGCCGTGAAGTCGGGCTTCATGGCTAACCGCGTGGCTTGGCCTTCGTCTTTCGATTTCGCGATCTGCATGCGCAACCGCGCAAGCTCGGGGCGATGCAGAATCGCCAGCCGCTCCAGTTCCTCAATCGGCGGCAGGTCTCTGGCAGCCGCATAGTTACCGGCAATCGCCAATTCCTCATCCGGACGCCGGCCCAGCAATGCGTTCAACCCGGCGCCAGCCGTGTCCCGCTCTTCGTCCAGTTCAATCAGTTGCTCGTCGAGGCGGGTCAGCGCCATCTGTGCCCGCAGCACATCAGCCTGTGGAACCTTGCCTGTCGTGTATTGGACGAGCGTTACGGACAGCGCCTCTTTAAGCAGCGCTCGCTGGCGATCCAGCAACTTCATCTCGTCGGCGTTCCGCATCAAGCCGGCACATGCCTTGCGCACCTCGGCTGCCACTTCCTGGCGCATCGATTCAAGGTCGCTGGCCGCCAGTTCCACATCATCCCCGGCTACCCTCGAACGCACGTCCCGCCTCTCTTTGCTCAGGAATGTCTGCTGCACGCCGAACATCATCTGAGCCTGGTTCAGATCCCATGGTTTACGCAGCGGGGTATCCCAGTCGCGCACCATGAGCATGGGATCGTCGAGGCTGCGCGCGGTTGTGGTCTTGGCTTGAGCCAGCGACAAGCGCCGCACCGATGCTCGAATTTCAGGGTTGGACTGGAGGGCTTCCGCCACCGCTTCATCCACTGACAACGGCGCGGCAGTTGGAACCTGCGGCAAGGCCGGGAGGAGCGCAGAGGGAGGCTCCGATTGCCCGAAACAAACAAGGGACAGCGCCAGCAACAGCGGCGCAACAACAGATTTGGATTTCACTCTTCAACTCCGTGGAAAAGGGCAAGAGAAATAATCCAGGGCGCAGGAATGCGCACCCCGGCGAGCCACGGCGAAAGGGAAGAGCTAGATTCTCAGGATGGATGCGCCCGTAGGCGGAGACTGCGGAGGGATAACTGCCGAGGGCGGAAGCTGACCCGATGAAGAGAGCTCAATCGGGGAGACAATCTCCACCGCGACGGTCACGGGAGCCGAACCGGGAAGATTGGGAGCAACAACGACGGCCGGCAGTGTTGACCTTGCAGTGCAGCAGTCATTCCGGACCGTCGTAGTGGGCTCGGACATGGAAGCGCAGCAATCGTGCCCGATCCTGTGCATCCGTTGCAGGCAGGTTCCAACTGGCGCAAGCAAGGTACCCATCAATAGGATGGCCACCGCCGCGCGTTGAAAGACGCCTTGCAACATGGTCTCAGCTTACCATGGAAGCCGGTTCCTGCGGTGATGTAGCTCACATGTTGTGACGAACGAACCCGCATTCGTGCAGGGAGGGGTCAGCTTGGCTGCGCCGCGCCCTCTAAAAGCGGTGAGTTGTTCGGGGGAGCCTCAGAGTATTTCGGCCATTTCCTTGAGGATTGCCTCGGCGGCTTCGGCGGGGTCGGGAGCCTGGGTGATGGGACGGCCTACGACCAGGAAGCTGGCGCCCTGGCGAAGGGCTTCGGCGGGGGTGGCGATGCGCTTCTGATCGCCGGTAGCGGATCCTGCGGGGCGGATGCCGGGGATGACCAGTACGCCTTCGGGACCGGTAAGGGCGCGGAGGGATGCGACCTCCCGAGGGGAGCAGACGAAGCCGCGAATTCCGGCTGCCAGGCCCATGCGGGCCAGCCATTCCACTTGTTGAGAGGGGGAGCGCTCGAGGCCAATGGCGCTGAGTTGAGCAGCGTCCATGCTGGTGAGCACGGTAACGGCCAGCAACTGGGGTGGATTGGGCAGGCCGTCCAGGGCAGCGCGGGCGGCGGCCAGCATGGAGGGTCCACCGGCGGCGTGGACGGTGATCATGCGTGCGCCCAGGGCCGCGGCAGAGCGCACCGCTCCGGCCACGGTGTTGGGAATGTCGTTGAACTTCAGGTCCAGAAAGATGGAGTGGCCGCGCTTGAGCAGGGGCGCCAGGACTGAGGGACCGGCGGCGATAAACAGCTCCAGCCCCACCTTGAACCATTGGCAGTTGTCCTCCAGGCGGGCAATCAGGGCGCTGGCGGAGGCTGCGTCGGGCACGTCGAGAGCCACGATGAGGCGCTTGCGGGCCTCTTCCAGACGGTTTGACCGGGCGGGTACGGGCGAACCAGTTGAAGTAAAGGTGGGATTCAGCCGCTCTGGGATGGGCATAACTGAATCGTAAAGCATTTTCACTTTTGCTGTGGCGCGGGCCTTGTGCTATCCACCCCTTCGACTGCGATCAGGGCAGGCTCCAGCCGCAAAAGGTCGCCGCGGCGACACGCGGGGCCCAGAGGGCGCCCCGGTGGGGCACCCATGACCAGGGCCGACGCATCTGAACTTCGCTGCGCTGGCAGTTTGTGCCGCGATTCTCACACGGGCGATTGTTTTCGGAGGGAGCGGAGGCATTTATGCCCCTGAAGAGAGCGGCTAAGGGATTGGCCTTCAGGCCCGGGCATCCCTTGGCGGGAAATAAAAGGCCCCGGGCTAAAGCCCTATCGCTTCGAGCATGATTTCAGGGGCATGAATGCCCCTGCTCCCTCCGACGGGACAAACAACGGCAAAGGCATTCACCTTTTCTGCCGGGAGTTTGTTGAAAGATTCAGATGCGTCGGTCCTGCACCCATGACCTTATCTGTGAAAATTCTCTAATGCATGCAGGTCCTCGATGATCGGGTCCGGGCCTCAGGCCTGGGCAGCGATGGGCACTGTGTAAATGGGGCGGACCATGGTCTGGTCCTGTGCGGGCATGAAGCGGCCGAGGTAGTCGATGGGGTCCTCCGCGGCGGCCATCTGGCTCAGATGATATTTCCACACATCGGGCCTGATCATGCGCCGGGTAAAGGGCTTGCGGGTCACCTGCACCACGTCCCCCCGGCCGTTGACCCTGGGGTAGGTGACGGAGGGCACCATGAAGCTCATGTGAGCGCCCGTGCGCCAGAAGCAGCGAGCGAATTCATGGGAGAAGATCAGCGTGTAATGGCGGCCCTCGCCAGCCAGCAGCGCGATCGCCTGCTCAGCGCCGGGCCAGACCGGCTGCAGATGGGACTGAAACCAGCGGCGGAACTCGAATCCGTTAAACTGAGCCTGATTGAGCAACAAACGCAGCATCTCTTTCCGATTCATTTCACCAATCCTTGATGCAAGAGAGGAATCCGGGGTTGAGCGGCGGGCGAACGAAGCCGCAAACGAGGAGCCAAGAGGGTGAAGCAATTTCAAGAGCCTTCTGTTCGTGTTTAACGTCAAACAGGCGGAGCTTTCCTTTTTTGCCGGTTTGAGAGGGGCGAGTCGGTTCTTTCGGGGCATCGACTTTCCGGCCTGAAGAAATACAATTCCTATTTGTCGATTGCGGGGGACGCGCCCAAGAACCTGTTGAAAAACCATTCCGAGGTTGGCGGGAGAGATCAAAAGCCGATCCCTCAGGGGCTAAAGCCCGATTGATTTTGCGGCGCTTATGGCGTGGCACCCAGAGGGTACCCGGCCACGCCCTTTCAAAACCTGACGCGATACGGCGGTTTTTCAACTGGCTCTAAAACGTGTCGGATATATTGCAGGAAGAATCCGCGGGGCTTGAATGGTTGCTCCATGGGAGCGATCCGTACCGCGGCGGCGCCCGTGACCGTACCTGTGACGGTATTGGAGCAAGAAGGAGATTCGAGGTTGAAATCGGGATCGTTTTGGATGCGTGGATTGGGGTGGGGAATTGTATTGCTGGGAGCGGCTGGTCTTTGTTCGGCTTCAAAGGTGCATACCAACCCCCTGAATCGCGACCCGTTGGTGCGCGACGCCTTTGAGCACTTCTACAACCTGGACTATCCGGGCGCCGTCGAGCGTTTCGAGCGCTTTCATGCGGCGCATCCGGGAGATCCGCAGCCCACGGCTCTATTGCTGGAGGCCGTAGTCTTTCAGGAACTCTATAGGCAGGACCTGCTGGACACCACCTTCTACGCCAACGACGGCTTCCTGACCGGGCGGCACGCCACCAGCGAAGATCCAAAGACGCGCGACCGCATCCTCGCGCTGGCCGACGAGACCGTTGACGAAGCTGGCTTGCGGCTGGGTAAGAACCCCAACGACGTGGACGCGCTTTATTCCCGTGGCTGGGCGCGCGCCCTCAAGTGTACCTACCTTGCCATGGTGCAGCGGGGTTATGGCGCCGGCTTCCGGCTGGCCACGAAGGCCAAGGACGACGGTGTACGTGTGCTGCAACTGGACCCGGATTATGTGGACGCCAAACTCGTGGTCGGAGTCTATGAGTACGTAGTGGGCGCGCTGCCCTGGCCCTTCAAACTTCTCATCGGCTTTGCCGGCGTCACCGGGTCGAAGAGTCGCGGCCTGGAGATGATCACCGACGCTGGCAACCGTGGGGTGGCAACCAGTGTCGAGGCGCGCACCACGATTGCGCTCTTCCTGCGGCGCGAGGCCCGGTACAAAGAGGCGGTCCAGGTGGTTCGCAAACTGAAGAGCGAATATCCCCGGGATTACCTGTTCAGCCTGGAAGAGGCCAATCTGCGCAAGGATGCGGGCGAGGGTATGGGCGCCGTGGCGGCATACCGTGAGATTCTGGCCGCCAACGCCAAGCCCGACTATTACTATTCCGCGCGCATGGAGCTCACCTACTTTGGTCTTGGCGACGCCCTGCGCGGGCAGCGCCACTACGGCGAGGCGGCGCAGTCCTATGAGGAGGCCGCCGGGGCCCGGAACGTGGGACCTGAACTGAAGATCCGCTCGTTGGTGGCCGCGGGCCAGTGCCACGATCTGAACAGAGAGCGCCAGCAGGCGGTGAAGGATTACCAGGCGGCGATCGACAACGGCCCGAATACCTCCCGCGCCGATACCGCAAGAAAATACCTGCGTAACGCCTATGCGGGGAGCTGACCACAGCCGGCAGCCTCTGGTCCTATCCGATCCTGGCCCCGCAGGGTGGAACCGCGGACGCCTCGTCTCCGTATGATTGAATTGATGGGGGATTCCGGAGGGGGGATCGATTATGGCCGTCTTTTGCAATCGTTGCGGGACTGGGTTGCCGCACACCGCTCGCTTCTGCTCCAACTGCGGCGCGGTGATTTCAGCGGCGCAGCCGATGCCCGGCAGGCCGCTGGTGCGACCGCTTGTGGGCCGGCAGATTGCCGGGGTCTGCCTGGCGATGGCGCAGGCCTATGGCTGGGACGTCGCCATCGTCCGCATTCTGACCGTGCTTGGATTCTTCTTTACGAGCGGATTTGTGGGCGTGGCCTATGTGGCCGGCTGGATTGGGATCCCCGAGGAGCCGATTGGGGTTTCCGGGGCGTATCCTCCTAATGTATGAACGGTTGGTATGAATCGGACGGAGCGAAACTGAGTTTTCGAGACACCGGGGCAGGTGTGCCGGTGGTTTTTCTGCATCCCACGCCGCTCGATCGCGACTATTGGCGTCCGCTGATCGAGGACCTGGGCGGTATTCGCGCCATCATTCCCGACTTGCGCGGCCATGGCAGTTCGGAGCTGGGCCAGAACCTGCCGGTGGGTGGTTTCGCGCGCGTTCCCGACGCCCCGGTGCTGACCATGGCGCAACTGGCCAACGATGTTTTGATTCTCCTGGATCATCTTGAAGTGCCGGAGGCAGTCTTGGCGGGCTGCTCGATTGGCGGCTATGTGCTGCTGGAGTTGTGGCGCAGGGCTCCGGAGCGGATGCAGGGGCTGGCCTTTGTCTGTTCCAAGCCTCAGCCGGATGGCGAGGCCAACCTTGCCAGGCGCGCTGCCCAAATCGCGCAGTTTCGAGCCGGAGGAACCGGGACGCTGTTCGACGGCATGGCGCAAAGCCTTGTGGGGCCAACGGCGCGCGAACGCCGCCCGGAGATTGTGGCCGAGTTGCGGGCGCGCATGACGCTGACGCCGGAAGCGGCAGTGGCCGTGCAAGCGGGACTGGCCACGCGGCCGGACTCGGCGCCCACGGTAGCCACCATTGGAGTGCCGGTGCTGGCGATCGCCGGGGGTGAGGATTCCGCAGTGACGCCGGCCGAGATGGAGGTCTTCAGCGCCGCGCCGGGCGGGTGCGAATTTCACCTGTTGCCCGACGCCGGGCATTTCGCCGCCTATGAGCAGCCGCAAAAGGTGGCCACCTTGCTGGCCGAGTGGCTGCGGCAACCCGAAGATTGAGGGACCGCTTGCGGTGATGGGGCGGGGGTCTACCTTCCCTCAGAAGCTTGAATTCCGGGGCTGAGCTGGACGCTTCTTCGAGATCGGCGAAAGATTCAATCCGAAACGGGCAAATCGCAGGCAGGCTGGTATCGAGGAGTGGTGGCCATCAATTCTTCAATGGCTTCGACGGTCTGAATTCCGCCCCTGGCCCCGGCAGCCATGCAATTCATTGCGGCAGCCGCACAGGAAAAGTCGAGCTGGCGTTCCAGGGGCCAGTCCTGCAGCAATCCATAGATAAATCCGGCGTGGAAAATATCGCCTGCTCCGGTGGTATCGACCACGGGAACGCGATAGGCGGAGCTCGACAGAAACTGCTTGCCATCCCATGCCAGGACGCCGTCCTGTCCCAACGTTGCGGCGGTGAGCCGGCATCCAAAACGAAGTTGCATGCGGCGCAACGCGCTCTCCAGGTTGGGCTCCGCCATGAGCCGGCAGGGAAAATCCCTGCTCACGATGAGATAGTCGATGTTCTCGATGAGTTTTTCCACGCCTGGATAGAGCTCATCCAGATCGGCGATGACGGGAATGCCGGCGGCGCGGGCCCAGCCGGCCGCAACGGTGGCGGCGGCCGTGTCGTAACCATCCACGTGCAAGGCTCGCGCATTGGCGATCCATTCGCGATCGAGGTCTTCAGGCTGAAGGACCAGCCGCTGATCCCGCCGGCACAGAACCGTCCGCTCGCCGCCCTCGTCGACCAGGATCAGGGACTGGGGGCTGAGGCCTCCCGCGACGGTGATGAGTTGCGCCTCCACGCCCGCGCGGGCGAACGCATCGCGATGAAGTCGTGCGGCGTCGTCGTCGCCGATTTTGCCCACATAGCGGGTACGCAGTCCCCAGGTTTGACAGGCAACCACGGTGGTCGCAGTTTGTCCGCCCGGCATGACAGTTGCGGTGCGGTACTCCACTTTGGAGCCGCGTGCGGGGTAAATTGAAAGGGGAATGAGCGTGTCCGTGGCGTTCAGTCCCACGCCCACAAGGTCAACTTTCGGCGACTCCATTTCTTCATTGTAACGGGATGAGCAGTCCCCCATTAGGAGAACCTGGTCGCCTTCCAGAGTCCCCAGCCGCACACACCCGCGGTGGCGACAAGCACTCCCGCGAGGACCCAGAGCCAGGCGAGGTCCATGGTGAGCGGGGGGACCTTCGCGTTCCACCCCAGATAGACGAACACGCCCGCGGCTACGGCAAGGATGGCGTAATCCCACCAAGCGCGCCGGTCATTGTCATCGGGGCGATCGCCCGTGCCCGAACCGCTATAGGACCGCAAGACGCGGTCGTAGTCCAGGTTGTAACGCGTGCATTCGCGCTGGAGCGCCTCGTTGGTTGAGGCGTGCTCGCGCTCGGTGGCTATCGCCGTGCTGACGGCCAGCGCGCCCAGGATCATGACCAGCGATCCCGCCACGACGAACAGCCGGTGGGACCGGTCCGCGTGGGCCAACTCGGCGAAGACAAGAGCGCCCCATGCCAGCCCCCAAAGCTGGTTGGTATTGGAGAGTGGAATGGCTCTGCCGATGCCCAGATATTTAGTGGCGAACTGCTGGAAAAGATCGCCGATGACCCAGGCAAAGCCACCCAGAAAGAGCCAGAAGAGCAGGTGCTCTGTCTCGGGAGAGTGAAAGATTGCCGCCCTGGTTCCTCCATCGAGAGCGAGCAGCAGAGCAAAGCACGTGCCCAGTTCACCGATAGTGAAGACGGTGACGAAGGAAAGCGGATTCATGCCGCTGATGTAGGCCTTGCGGTAGGGAATGTACATGGTTCCCCACAAGAGGCTTGCGCCTGCGGCAGCCAGAATGCCGCTCACAGCGCGGCCGGCATGAGGGCCTTCGTCATGGATGGTGCTGAAGGCAAGCATGACCGCAGCCAGGACAATGGCCAGCGCTCCCAGAACCACCTTGGCGACATTCCTGCCGCTCGCTCCCTTCAGCTCTCCAAACAGCAGGCGACCCCACAGGATGCCGACCAGCGCGTTCGTATTCCACAAGGGAAACGCGATCGTGAGGCCCACATCGCGAATGGCAAAGACGGTGAGGGTGTTGGCGACGGCCCAGAGCATGCCCGCAAGAATGGCGGTGAGGATGAGGTGCCTGTTTTCTTTGAGGTCGGCGAAGACATAACGGGTTCCCTTGAGCAGCGTGGGCACTGTCCATCGCGCAGTGAAGACGCCCGCGACCATGCACAGCGAGATGGCGTAGGGCGAGAGGCCGGAGTTGACCAACTTCGTTGGAGCTTCCGCCGCGCCCAGCCATACGCCTGCCGCAAGGCCGCAAGACACGCCGATCCCGTGAACCGATCGAAAGCTCGCTCTCGCGTTGGTCTTCGCCGTTGCGCTCAACTTCGTGGTCCCTTCGTTTCGCCCCGATATGGCCCGGACATGGCTTGAGGCAGGTTGGTGCCGTGCCCCGCAGGCTGGCAGGGGCGGCGGATTGCATCAATGAAGCGTGATGAGGAGCGCGAGCCCGATACAGAAAACGATCAAGGGGACAAGGAAGTGGCTGTCAGTGAGGATGGCTCTGGCCTTACGGGAGATTTTCATCGGCGTACCGTCGATTTTCGCATAATCGTTTGGAGGCAACGAAAAAATGATGGGGGAGAATCCCGGTGATTGTAAGCCTGTCGCGCCTTTTTCCGCGGCTTCCTGCTTGATTCAATACGGCCGCTGGGTGCAGGCGGAAGCCTGGAAGGCTCGAATGCAGCCCGAAAATGCTGTAGGCTCAAAGGAGCGTTTTCCCTTTGGAAGCTGATCTTGACCCAAGCCCCCACTCCATCGTCCCGCCCCTTTTGCTACCCCCATGCGGAGAGCGCCCTGCACTGCGGCAAGGTTTCGCTTGAGGCGCTGGCCAGGCGCTATGGCACGCCGCTCTATGTTTACTCGGCGAACCAGATTGTGGAGCGGCTGGGCTTGTTTCAGCAGGCGCTGAGGGGCAGGGAACACCTGGTCTGTTACGCGGTCAAGGCCAACTCGGCGCTGGCCATTCTGAAGCTGCTTGCGGACCGCGGGGCGGGATTTGACATCGTTTCCGGCGGCGAACTGGAGCGGGTGCTGGCTGTGGCGCCCGACGCTGCGGAGCGCGTTGTCTTCTCCGGAGTTGGCAAGACGGCGGCGGAGATCGACCGGGCGCTGAAGGCCGGAATTCTGGAATTCAACGTGGAGAGCGAGGCGGAACTGGCGCTGCTGGCCGCGCGCGCTCGGAAGTTAAAACGCAAGGCGCGCTTTGCTCTGCGCGTGAACCCGGACGTGTTTGCCGATACCCATCCCTACATCTCTACCGGTCTGCGCGAACACAAGTTCGGCATCGATATCCGGCAGGCCAGGAGGATTTACTTGAGCGTGGCCGGCAACCGCTGGCTGGAGGCGCGCGGGGTGAGCGTCCACATAGGATCGCAGATTTGTTCGGCTGAGCCGTTTGGCGCGGCCATCGAGCGGGTGAGCAAACTGGTTCGCCAATTGCGGCGCGAAGGGATTGTGCTCAAGGCCATCGACGGCGGTGGGGGTCTCGGGATCGACTATCACGGGGGCAGCTTTGACGCGACGGCCGAGGTGCGGGAATATGCCGCTGCTATCGAGCGGGCGCTGGACGGGTTCGAGGGCTGTCTACTGCTGGAGCCGGGACGGTTTCTGGTGGCGCAGGCCGGGGCGCTGGTGGCGAGGGTGTTACAAGTGAAGCGCAACGGGAAGAAGACCTTCGTGATCACCGATGCGGCCATGAACGACCTGATCCGGCCGGCGCTCTACCAGGCCTATCACGAGATTGTGACAGTGCGGCCCAGGGCAGGGAAGTCGCGGATTGTGGACGTGGTGGGACCGGTGTGCGAGACGGGAGACTTTTTTGCGCGCGACCGCAAGCTCCAGCCTGTCGAGGCGGGCGACTTGGTGGCGCTGCTGGACGCGGGGGCCTACGGCATGGCGCAAAGCTCGAATTACAACTCGCGGCTGCGCGCGGCGGAGGTGCTGGTGGAGGGAGCGAAGGCTCGGCTGATCCGGCGCAGGGAAACGATGGCGGATCTGCTGGGGCCGGAGATGGTCTGATCTCCAATGTCGGCACTATGATTTGAGGAGAGACTGCCATGGAAGAGAACCGCATCACAATTGAGCCTGGGAAGCGATCCGGCCAGCCTCGCATCCGGGGGCTTCGCATAACGGTTGCGGATGTGCTGGGTTGGCTGAGGGCCGGGATCAGCGATGAGCAGATTTTGGCTGACTATCCGGACCTGGAGCCCGCCGATTTCCCAGCCGTTCTCAGTTACGCAGCGGGCAATGGAACGGCCCTTCGCGAATCCTGAAACTCCCCACGGGCCAGCCAGTCCTGTTATGGTGTTGCGCGGAGGGTTTTGCGATGCAAGTGGGATTGAAAGTGGCGTGCGTCCTGGCAGCCGTCGGGCTCGCACTGGGACTGTCCACAGCCGTTTATGCTGACTCGCTGACGCTGAAGACCGAACAAGGCAAGGTACAAGGCAAGACTATCAACGACGGTAAGGTGAAGGCGTTTCTGGGGCTGCCGTACGCGGCGCCTCCGGTGGGCGATCTGCGCTGGAAGGCTCCGGAGCCACCGGCCAAGTGGAAGGGCGAGCGCGATGCGACCAAGTTCGGAGCACACTGTGCGCAGGGGCGGGATTTTGAGGACATGGTCTTTCTGGACAGCGGGCCAAGCGAGGACTGCCTGTTCCTGAACGTCTACACGCCCGCCAATTCGACGGACAAGAGCAAGCTGCCGGTGATGTTCTGGATTCATGGCGGGGGCTACTCGGGCGGGGCCAGTTCGGAGCCGCGGCACAATGGAGACTTTCTGCCCACCAAGGGAGTGGTGCTGGTGACCATCAACTACCGGCTGGGGGTCTTCGGCTTTCTGGCCACGGCAGACCTGGCCAGGGAGGGCAAAGGCGCAGCAGGCAATTACGGGCTGCTGGACATGGTGGCCGCGCTCCAGTGGGTCAAGGCCAATATCAAGAAGTTCGGCGGCGACCCGGACAATGTGACCATCTTCGGCGAGAGCGCCGGCTCCTTCGCGGTGAGCACGCTGATGGCGTCTGCCCCTGCCCGCGGCCTATTCCACCAGGCCATCGGCGAAAGCGGCGGCGCGTTGGGCCGGGGCGTGCTTGGCTACGATTCGCTGGCGGACCGCGAAAAGAAGGACGGCGAGTGGATAGCCACGCTGGGGGTCAAGTCGCCCCAGGAACTGCGTGCTCTTCCCACCGACAAGATTCTCGACGCGGTGAAGGCTCAGCGAGGCGGTTTTCCACCGGATATAGACGGAAAGCTGCTCACCGAGCCGGTTGCCGAGACCTACGCCGCCGGAAAGCAGGCCCATGTGCCGCTGCTGGCCGGTTGGAACCGCGACGAGGGCAGCTTTCTGGCCAACGGCATGACGGCGACAAAGTGGAAAGCCCTTGCTGCCGAGAAGTTCGGCGAGCGGGCGGAGGAGTTCCTTACGCTCTATCCCGGCGACACGGATGAGCAGGCGTCGAATTCGGCCATCGATTATGGCAGCGACGGATTCATCGCCTTCGGCACGTGGAAATGGCTGGAGGCGCACCGGAAGACGGGTGAGTCGCCGGTGTACCGCTACCACTTCGAACTGCGAGCGCTGCCCAGCAAGTACCACCCCGGCACTTTTGCCTTCCATTCCGACGACATCGAGTATGTCTTTGGTACGCTGGACACCCGCCCCGGCGAAACCGTCCGCCCCGAGGACCGCAAGCTGAGCGATCAGATGATGAGCTACTGGACCAACTTCGCCAGAACCGGTGATCCCAACGGGCCGGGATTGCCGCAGTGGCCGAAGTACGACAAGGACGACTCGCTGATCCATCTGGACAGCGCTATTACCGCAGGCCCGGATACACTGCGCCCGAGGTATGAGTTTCTGCTGAAGGGGATGCCGGCGTTCCATTTCTAAGGTGTGACGGAGCCGCGCGTCCACAAGAATGGCCGCCTGAGGGCGGCCATTCTTGTGTGGAGTCAAGAGAAGACGGGGGGATGCAACTCTCCATTTGGCTTTAAGCCCATATTTCCATTTTGAGT
>PLGM01000304.1 GCA_003139795.1 Acidobacteriaceae bacterium
GTCAGCGGCAGCTTGCGCATTCCTAAGTCATCGATGACGAGCAACGGCACGGTGGTGAGCAGTTCCATGTGCTCCCTGCGCTTGCCATCGAGCGTGGCGTCGGCCAGTTCTTCCAGCAAGGCGTGGGCTTCGCGATAGAGCACGCGGTATCCCTGCTGGATGACGGCGTGCCCGATGGCCTGGGCGCAGTGGCTCTTGCCGCTCCCAGGCGGTCCGAGAAACAAGGCATCTTCGCGTCGGCCGACCCAGCCCGCTGTAGCCAGATCGAAGACCAGTTTGCGATTCATCTTGGGGTTGAACTGAAAGTCGAAGTTGTCGAGTCGTCTTTCGGCATCGCGGAACTGCGCCTGTTTATGGCGCCGCTCCAGCAGTCGCTTGCCGCGGCAGACAAGCTCATCGGAGACCAGTGTTGAGATGAGGTCGATGGGGACCATGTTCTCCGATTGTGCTTGATGCAAGCGGGTTTCCATCACCGCGGCCATGCCGCTCAGGCGCAGTTGCACCAAGGAACGGTTGAGTTCTATCAGGTTCATGATTGGGTTTCCTCGAATTGGATTCGTTGTTGGATCACGTCGCGATACTGAGTTAGTTCGCGGATAAGTGGGTCGATTTGCTTCAGGCTCAGAGGGGCTTGCTGGCTGCGCTCCAGATAGCGGCGCACGAATTGGTACTCGCTCACGCCCAGTTCCAGAGCCGCACGGCAGGCCTGATCGCAAGTAGCGCTGCCGTACTGTTTGGTAAGCGAGAGCATGCCTTGGATGCGGCGGGTTCCGAGTTCGCCCTGGCGAGCATGGATGGCATCGCAGACCGCGCCGATACTGGGGCCGGACCTGTGCGCACGCGCCAGCAGCTGCAGCAAACGCGGCGGTGTACGACGCGGGCGATCCTCATCGCGGATGCGGTGCCCGCCACGCTTGCCGCCCAGATGCTCGCGCAGCAGCTCGCCGGTGTGCGGATCCAGCAGCCGCACGTACATCGCATCCCATTGCACATCGACCTCGCGTCCGATCCAGCCCGGCGGAGCGCCGTAGTAAGCCGCTTCCACCTCGACGCAGCCATCCAGGTGCACCGTGCGCACGCCGTACTGGTAGTAACGAAACGGCTCCAGCGGCAGCGCCTGCAGGAACGGCTTCTCTTCGGCGAACATCGCCGCCACCTGCCGCTTGGTGCGGCCGTGGATGCGCTTGTCGGCCCAGTTATCTTCCCAGTGGTCCAGATACGCCTGCGCCTCTTCCAGGCTCTCGAACTTCTTGCCTTTCAGCGGCGTCATCTGCGCATGGTTGACTCCGGACTCGACTTTTCCCTTTCGATCCGGATCGCGCACCTTGCAAGGAAGCGCCGTCACACCGTAGTGCGCCAGGACATCGCGATACAAGGGATTCAAGCCCGGATCGTAGAAGTCCGGAGACAACACGCCCTCGCGAAGGTTGTCCAGCACGACGACACGCGGAGATCCGCCAAGCCGGCGAAATGCCTTCTCGTGAAGCTCGGCCCACACCCGCGTACTCGATTTGAAGACCAGCAGACGAACACACTTGCGACTGCAGCCCAGCGTCAACACGAACAGCCGCGTGCGCCGGTACTTGCCACTGTCAGGATCGCGCACCATGGGGCCGGTGCCGAAATCAACCTGGCACTCTTCACCAAGCCGCGTCTCGATGATCACTCGCGCTTCCGGCGATGCGGCTCCGCGCAGCGTGCGCACCAGACGCTTGACGCTCTGGTAGCCGCCGGCGAACCCGTGCCGGTCTACCAAATCCTGCCAGATACCCATCGCGTTGCGGCCCCGCGATAGTTCTTGCAGGATAATCTCGCGGTACACTTCACTGGCACTTGCCGTGCGCTTGCGATCCGCCTCTTGCGCCGTCTTCGGCTGCAAAAAGCCGGTGGTCACTTCGTTGGCCGGTTTTGAATTTTCCTCCGGCTTTGGACCGCCGGAGCCGGTGGTCACTTCTATGGCCGGTTTTGGTGGTTTGCGGCCCCAGCCACCTGGGGCACGAAGTGCCACTCCGGCTGACCGCAGATACCCGCCAGCCGTCTCGCGACGGACACCCGTCGCCTCCTCGATCCGCCGTAGCGACCAACCAAGCCGCCCCAGCGCAATCACCTGTTCTTGCTTCGTTTTATCCAAGACATTACCCATGCCAACCGAGGCTAACTTCCCCAGTTGCAGTTCATGTCTCAGGTCATTCTCTATGGCCGGTTTTCAGCTGACCCTCTATGGCCGGATTTGGGTGACCCCCAAGGTTGAGGGGCATCCTCGTCAAATGCCGGAGTGGAAATGGGACTGAGTGCTGGATTACGCGCGAGTCATTAACTCGGTGGATTGCTGAAAGAGATGGCAAGCGTGCCAGCTATATGAAACGCGCTGAAGCGGATCTCGTATTGGGCCTGAAGAGGGGTGTGGTGTTGAAGCTCGCCCGCGAAGGCCTCATCCGATCTCTAAACGGCATTGAGCACCGTCTCTCGCATGGCATCCATCTTCATCGCGACGATGTGATGAATATCAAAGATGCATTCTACAGACACTTACCACTCAACCGAAATCTGTATCCTGGGGCAATACTGCCGCTTGCAAGCGTAATCCGCTGCCTCAGGCGCACTCATGAACTTGGGGCAATCCTTCGAGCTGTTGTCGCTGGGACGCTCGTACCAGTGGCTCATGAGAAGCACCTTCCGGGAATCACAGCTTTTTGTTTTCCCACAGAAGCTCTTCACCACTATCGTCGCGTATCGAACAAGCAAGCGAGTGGCGAACATCTTAGCCGCAAAGAGGTGGCTTCGATCTTGCAGATTCCCAGCGAAGCCGTCCCTCAACTTGCCTCTCGCGGATTCTTGGGCACTTCAAGTAAGCCGAGCCAAGGCCGATCAGCCCTCTATTCCGTAGCGGACGTCCAGCACTTCACTGAGCAATATGTTCCGCTCAATATTGTCGCTAAGAAATTCAGAACGAATCCATGCTGGCTTGGCAAGTACTTGGAGTGCAGCGGCATCCAACTGCTGACCGTTCAGTTGCAACGCGAGCGACGATTGTTCATCTCACGATCTGTAGCCTCGCAGCTGCGGACCCTGTCGCCGGGGGAACAAGAATCAGTTCGCGCTAACAGCAGGTCTCTTACTTCTCTACCGCGATATCACGTAGGGCTGAACACAGGGACACTGGCGTAGGATCGTGCCACGAATTGCGTCAAACATGTAGGATTGTGCCATCAATTACGTCAATTTATGTCATGAATTGTGTCAGAAATCAAATCTTTCCCCTTTAAAACCATCGCTCGCAGTGTCAACAATTGCGTCAACCTACAAAAAGCCTCAGCTCAAGCACGGTAGCGGGCTGGAATTTGTTAAGCTTCTGGATCGGACGATCTACCCGGAACGCGGGATTTGAAACTCAGATGGGCTGGATCAACGCCTCGGCCTGCAGGCGTCAACTGAGGGTTTTGTGCAGCCCGATCAGCGAAGCTTTGACGGTTTAACCGTGCTGAACGACTCACGAGGATGCTCCGATGCATCGCAGGCACCCCTTCCGACCCGATCGGGAGCAAATGAGTCCTAGGCCGGGATGCCTGAGCACCTGATCATGGTTTTGAGGGACACCAGCCCTCGGCTGTTCTAAGTTGCCGCATCTTTACAAACCCGATATCCTTACACCAATTTCTCAACAAGCCGGTACTTTGTTCGGCCCTTCCCTGAATTTGAAGCCGCGCAAAGAACGTGGGGGCACGAGGTCATTTATGAAAAGCGTGGGCTCAGCCCCATCTGCCGCTTCTCCGAATGCACAAGGACCCGCGCCGAACCGCGGCTTTTCCCTAGAACGGCGCAAACACGCGACATTGATCTTCGGGCTCACTCTCCTTGCCCTCTGCGGCTGCCTCAGTTGGCGCCAGCCAACTCCCGACAAGCTTGATCCTCCAGCCCAATTCCCGTCGTGGAAATGGTTCTTCTATCCCCACGAAATCAATCCCGAGAACCGCCCCCCAAAACAGAAAAGGCCACTACGCGCGGTTGCAGTTGTCCCGGGTTCAGGAGGCCAATCCGCCTTTGCCGTCGGCGATCACGGAACAGTGCTCGAAACCACCGACGCCGGTGAGAATTGGAAGCTTCGGCTTCTATCGGTAGACGCATCTTTCTCGGATGTCTCATTTACCGACTCCAAGAACGGCTTGATTGTCGGCTCGGACAACTCATCGACTGGTATAGTCCTCCTCACTACCGACGGGGGTGCCCATTGGATTGAGCATCGAATCGGTTCATCGCGCAAGATTGACAGCGTCGCTGCCGCCAATGGTCAAACGGCTTGGGCCATTTCACAATACGGTAATCTTCTCTACACGACTAACGGGGGTGGTACGTGGAATTCAATGCCCATCGGAATGCTGATAAGTCGTGCTTCTGATGCCTCTAATGAACGCCTGACTAGAACCTCCTTTGTCGACACGCAAACGGGTTGGGCCGTCACCAACCTCGGCACCATTCTTTTCACCCTCGATGCTGGCGCAAACTGGCGTCGACAGAAGGACGCTGCCTGGTGGATTGGCAGGCCTGTTGACACCCCGACAAGCTCCAATCCATCGAAAAATGCTTCCGCGGGTGCCCGTTTGGCTTACCCCGTCGGCGAGATGGACCCAAAGACACGGGCGGCCAACTTTGCGCTTCTCGATGTTATCGGTGGCAACAACCTTGTCGCATGGGCCTTCGGCGCCAATGGCATCATCCTTAGCACCACTGACGGGGGAACGCACTGGACTCCGCAGGCAAGACCGACAAATGAGACCCTTCTCAGAGCCTCCTTCGCCGATTTGCATACAGGCTGGGCGGTGGGCAACCGCGGCGCCATCCTCCATACCATCGACGGAGGCGCTCACTGGACACTACAAGCTACTGCCAACCAGACTCTCAATGGCGTAGCCGCCGCGAACCCCCAGGCCGCCTGGGTCGTGGGCCCTTACACCATCCGTTACACCTCCGATGGTGGTGCCCATTGGGCCCCACAGGAGTATGCCGGTTAGTCGCCTTCGTCCCATGCCTTCCGCATCGTCTTAATTCGTTGGAGCGCCCACAGTTT
>PLGM01000007.1 GCA_003139795.1 Acidobacteriaceae bacterium
CCCTCCGCCGCGGCGGATGAGACATGGGGTGCCCCGGCACTCTAGTCGAGGAGGCCTTTGCCGGCCAGAATCTTGGGCATGCACTTTTCTACTCTTGATTCGCGCGTTGCGGATTGCTTGGGCTTGGAGATGTGGAACATGTAAGCTCGCTGGCGGCCGGGCGTGAGGGCCTCAAAGGCAGTTTTCAGGGCAGGGACCTGATCGAGTTTCTTCTTGAGTTCTTCCGGAATGGCGTAGTCGGAGTGCTTCTTCAATTCCACTTTCAAGCCGGCTTTTTCGGCCTCGATGGCCTGACGAATGTAAGTCTTCAGCCTGCGCTCCAGGTCAACGATCTCTTTGAGGCTGGTGAAGCGGATCTGGCGACCGGCCTGCGTCCTTCCCGGCGCTACAAGAAGACCATGGGGATCTTTCAACAAAGCGCCTTTGAAAAACAGAAGGGTGACGTAGTCCTTGAATCCACCGATCAAGACGACGTTGTGTCCCTGGGAGGTGTAGCAGGGCTCGCCCCACTTCAATTCTTCGGTCAGGGGGAAGGCAAGAAGGATCGTCCGCAATTTCGCGGACTCTTCGCGCCAGGTTTTGGCTTTCTTGAGAAACGCGTCAACCTTTGGATTCATCGGGGTTTTCTCCTCAGGCGATGGTGATTGTTTTTGTGAACGGGGTGAAGCCGGTGATGTAGACGCGGTAACGGTCCGGCTGTAAGGGCCCCTGGCGCGGATCGAAGTTTGCGCCCTCCATCCGGATCATCTCGTGATCGGCTTGTCCGGGACCAAATGGNNGTCCGGGACCAAAGGTGATGACGTCGTCGCCGACGCGGAACGTTCCGGCGACCTTGCGCAGGAAGAAGGAATTTGGCCTGGTTCGACCCGGCTCGATGCCCTCCAGTCCGCCGTTGTCCATCCAGGGGAAGCTCCTTGCCTGGTAAGTTTGACGGAGGAATCGTAGCAGATGGGGTGGAAAGACGGGGAACGGAAAGACAGGGAACGAGGGAACAAGGGAACTGAAAGACCCGGGCCAGGGGAACATGGGACTGGTGTGGCTTGTCCGGAGTTCGTCGTATACGTTGGAGGCTCGAACCCGCGGTTGAACTATCTGCCGCTTCGGCTCGGGGGCATTCGGCTGGCCATTAGGTGTTTGCCGAGGGATTATTTCCGGATGGGCGGCTAACGAGGAACAACCTTTGTTTAAGACCTCGTGGTTGATGTCTAGTTCGAAACGTTCAACGAGCGCAGGCTGGGTTAAATGAGTGCATTGGCCTGTTCTCGGTCTTCCAGATTTCAAGGCGCTCGCGTTAGGTAAACCCAAGTCGGCGTATCGAAGCCACTTGGCATCTGTTCGTAAAGCAATTGGTCTATCTAAGCTCGATCCAGGAGTTCCGTGCCATACTTCGCTGCGATAGCCTTCGCCCTCTTCGCAAACTCGGCCATCTGTATCTTGTCGAGCTTGGGTGGCGCTGTAGTGCGCGTTGCTACAGGCACACCGAGCTCGACGAAGAACCTTTCGTTGCCCGCTGGAGCACAGATACAGATCATCCGGGCTGGGCTCGTCGATGAGTTGTGAAACTGGTGAGGAGCATTGGACGGAACGTTGACCGTGTCACCCGCCCGAACGATGGACTTCGCCCCGCGGAAGGTCATTTCCACCTCGCCTTCAAGCAGGATGAAGGTCTCTTCGAAGTCGTGACGATGCGGCCCCGGCCCGCCACCAGGCGGCACATGCATGTCGATCACGCAGAAGCGGCCGTTGGTATCTTTACCGGCGACGGTGATCGTATACGTGTTTCCTACAAGACCAATATGCTGTGCAGTTGGACTGTCTAACTGGGCAAATGCCAGCGCGCGGCTAAGATCATCGGCAGGCAGTGGAGCGTACGTGGTTGCTATCTCTGACATGGGATTGTCCTCCTTGTGGTTCGATTGGTCCTGCAGACGCATCGTGCCCGCAAGAACGTTGGTTACAGAATGCCCACGATGAGCAACACGAAAGCTGTCGTGAGCACGACAACGCGCCAGCGGTGAAGCAGATCCCATCGGCTCCGGTAACGCTTCCAATCGGCAGGCGGCGTGGACGTCTCCCACGATGCAATTCGGTTGTTGATCGGCACGAGGATCGTGACCGTACACACAATCACCAGCATCCACAAAACGGACGATGCAACGATCCAGATGGGTAAGCGGCCAGAGGTATGCCAATAGATCGCACCCTCGACCATCGTCAACAGGAGTGTCAGCGCATACCAGAACGGCATGGCTGCTCCCATCACCCGGGCGATAGCACTTGCTGCTGGCAGGTGCACTTCCTCTGGAAGCGTATCCAGAGTTGGGTGAATAAACGCGGCGATGGACAACTCACATCCAACCATCAACCCAGCGACAACGATTGCCACAACATTCAGAACTTCCATGATGATTCCTCCACAAAACATTGCTTTTGCAAGCTACTATTGCCGCACTTCTCTCAAAGGGGATGGATCAACAACAGGCCGACGACAAGCATTGCCACACAGGTCACGCCATGGATCGAGAACGCCGCCGACTTCGACCCACCCGACCGCAGAACGACCGACATGTCGCCAAAAGGGGTGATCGCAAGCACGAGCAGAGCGATGCCTACCGAGCGAGGACCCGCAGTCAGCATCAGGGCCAGCACAACCAGCCCGGACGCGATGTCCCTAACCCCCTTCAGGCGCAGCCACGCACGAGTGTCGGCATCAGCTGCGGGGAGCTTGAGGCCGAACGATTTCGTCATTCGCTCCGGGGAAAAGAGGTAGAAGCCTCCGATGATGAGGATCGCCACGGCCATAAGAACAGCGAGGGAAAGCAAAATTAGGTTGAGCATGAATATTTCCTCGTTAGAAAATCTAGCAACGCTATTTATGATGCACGACGATGGTCCGCGATGCAAGAACATTCGTAATTATTTTTATCGTGTGTTAGAAGTTCTAGCGGTGCTATAATTTGTGAATGGAAACAACCCTACCGAACCGCATTGCAGAACGAAAACAACGCGACAGAGAGGCCCGAAGGGCACAGATTATCAGCGCCGCACGGCGGATCGCGGAGTTGGAAGGCTGGCCCAGCGTCACCGTTCGGCGGCTGTCCGATGAGATCTCCTACAGCCAACCCGTTTTGTACGGTCACTTTGAAAGCCGCGAAGGCATCCTCGCTGCAGTGGCTATTGAGGGTTTCCAGGAGATCGGCCTGGCTTTGGAGAAGGCACGCAAACGGGCCAAGCCCGGGAAAATGGTCGAATCCGTCGCATCCGCCTATTTGGAGTTCGCCGCGTCTTCACCGGCACTCTACGAGGTGATGTTTTCGCTCAGCCTGAACATACCCTTCGCTGACGCGGCCACGCCTCCGGAACTCCGGTTCGCCTTCGCACAGCTCCTGGAGATGTTTCAAGGACAGGGCTCGAAGCCGGAGGTTCTGTCGGAACTCTTTTGGGCGGGCCTCCACGGAATCGCCGACCTCACAAGAACCAGGCGATTTCCACCCAGCCGTCAGAAAGAGCGCGTGAAAATGTTCGTCGAGCTCTTCACTTTCCCAAGTTGAAGCGGAACAAGTGATGAAAGTGCCACGACTGTTAGAGGAGTGCCGTCGTCTGTGCACCAGTCCGGCGACAGGATTCCTCAGAATTGCGCTTTTGGCTTTACGCAAAATTGCCAAGTCGCTCGTTGAGCCAGAATCAGGGTTCCGGTCCAATCACCGTCAATCCGGACAGAACTAGCAATTTGGGTCCTGGCGCGACTTGCGGCTTGAACTGAACGACCGCTTCGCGTTCGCCGATCCTGATCGACGGTCAGAAACCTGACGAGTTAGCTGGCCCAACGTCTACCCATCCCTCCGAACATCTAACCAGCCCTCTTTGACGGCCAGCAGGCATCCAATGGATGTAGACAAGCGGTCAAGAGAGGCAAACTATGCGGGCCCAACATCAGGTTCAGGAACACATCGGTACGATCGCCAAGCACGAGCAGGAGTTCCTGGCGCGAAGATCGCCGGCGGAACGACTGGGAGATTTAACCGCGGCCATCGTCGGCAATCTCGGATTCGTGGCCGTTCATGTCGTTTTATTCTCGTCCTGGATGCTCGTAAACACGTTGCACGTGGCTCGAATTCCGCACTTTGATCCTGCGCCCTTCTCGCTTCTCGGAACCGCCGTTGCGATGGAGGCTATCCTGCTGGTGAGCCTCATCCTGATGAGGCAATCACGACTGGCGCGGCGTGCAGATGAACGAGAACATCTGATGCTGCAGATTCTTCTGCTCACGGAAAAAGAAGTGACGGCGGTG
>PLGM01000279.1 GCA_003139795.1 Acidobacteriaceae bacterium
AATCTGCATGACGCACTACACTACCGAGGACCCGGCAGAACGCAATCCCTCACCAGGTGAGCGATTCTGTACAGCGCTGACGAATCAAGCGAGTGAATCTAAAGGCCGGCCCCACCAGGCAGGAGTCGCTCATTCTTCCGGACTCGCCCCTGGCGCCAATCAAAGGACAATTATGAAAACGACTAAGTTGCTCGTTGCCGTGCTCGCACTTCTTGCAATTGGGACAATCGCACTTCTTGCAACTGGGACAATTGCGGGCTGCAAGGGGACCCCCACAAAGTCGCCGGATGTTTCCGACAGCATCCGTAAATCGCTGGATCAAGCAGGCCTCAAACAAGTCTCCGTCACTCAGGATACAGACAAGGGCATCGTGACCCTCGGCGGACAAGTCGCCAGTGACGACCAGAAGTCACAAGCCGAATCCCTGGCAAAGTCCCTCGCGGGCGGAGAGGTCGTCGCGGACCAGATTGCCGTGATTCCCCCGGGTGGAGAAAAAGATGCAAATGCCGTGAATTCCGACCTGGACCAGGGCATCGACAAGAATCTGGACGCCGCGCTGATCCAGAACAAGATAAAGGGTTTAGTGAACTACTCGGTGAAGAACGGCGTAGTCACCCTGACTGGAGAAGTGAGCTCGGAAGATCTGCGCACGAACGCTGAGAAGGCGGCGACCGGGGTGCCGAACGTGCGGCAAGTGGTGAACGCAATTGAGGTGGTCAAAAATCGCAAAGCCAGTTCATCACAGTAGGAACTGCGAAGTCGATCGATGCCTGGGAAGGAATGGCCGGGCGCCCCGCCCCTTCGCCCGATTTTTGAGAAGAATTTCGAGAAAGAAACTGGCGAAAGGGTGGGAAACCACAAATCCCGCTCGCCAAAATCTCTGACCCGTCGGCCCCGCTAACTTGTTGACTTGCTGACTTGCTGTTCCCTGTTCCCTGTTCCCTCGTGCTAATCTCACATCACCGCATGAGCGAGCCCCACTCCGCGCCATCACACCCACTCCCCGCCGACCTGCCCCGCGTCCTCGGCGCCAGCCAGGCCACGGCCATCGTCGTCGGCACCATCATCGGCAGCGGCATCTTCCTCGTCCCGCGCGAAATGATGCAGGACGTCGGCTCGTCCGCCCTCGTCTATCTCGCCTGGATCGCCGGCGGCCTGCTCTCCCTCTTCGGCGCCATGACCTACGCCGAACTCGCCGCCATGCTCCCCTACGCCGGCGGCGAGTTCGTCTACCTCCGCGGCGCTTACGGCGACTCCACCGCCTTCCTCTACATGTGGACCTGGTTCGCCGTCGCCAAGCCCGCCTCCATCGCCGCCGTCACCATCGGCCTCGCCCGCACCCTCGGTTTCTTCCCCGCCTTTCACTGGCTCAGCGCGCAAGCCATCGGCGGACCCATGCCGCTGCTCTGGTCCCAGATCTTCTCCATCGCCGTCACCTGGTTCATCACCGGACTCAACTTCCTCGGCATCAAGAAAGCCGCCGACTTCCAGCTCGTCTTCACCATCCTCAAAGTCGTTCTCATCCTCATCGTCGCCGGCCTCTGTTTCGCCTCTCTAACCGGCTCACTCTCCAACTTCACCACTACGCTGCCCCACGCCGTCGGCGGCCTCACCGGCTTCATGGCCGCCCTCATCGCCACCCTCTGGGCCTACGACGGTTGGAACGACCTCACCATGGTCGCCGGAGAAGTCCGCCGTCCCGAGCGCTCGCTCCCCATCGCCCTCATCGGCGGCCTCTTCATCGTCGGCTTTCTCTTCATGGCCACCAACGCCGCCATTCAGTACATCCTTCCCGCCGTCCAAATCGCTTCCAGCGACCGCCCCGCCGTCGCCGCTCTCACCGTCGTCGCCGGTCCCGCAGGCGCCGGCTTCGTGGCCGCCGCCATGGCCCTTTCCATCTTCGTCACCCTCAATGGAACCATCATGTCCGGCGCCCGCATCCCCTTTGCCGCCGCCCGCGACCGCCTCTTCTTCCGCCAGTTCGCCCACATCAACCCCCGCTGGCAGTCACCCTCCACCTCGCTCATCGCGCAGGCGCTCATCTCCACCGTCCTGCTTCTGTTTCTCAGCCGCTTCCAGCAGTTTTTTGAGCTGGCCGTCTTTGCCGAGTGGCTCTTTTACATGCTCACCGCCACCACCGTCTTCATCTACCGCCGCACCCGTCCCGACGCATCGCGCCCTTACAAAGTCTGGGGCTACCCCATTCTCCCCGCCATTTTCGTCCTCTGCGCCACCGCCGTCCTGGTCTCCAGCTATTTGAGCAACCTGAAAGGCTCCCTCCTCGGCACCGCCCTGATCCTCCTCGGCCTTCCTGTCCTCTGGCTCGTCCGCAAGCTGTATGGCCCCTCCGCTCCCCTCGAAGGCCGCCCCCAAAACTGAAAAAGGCGCTCAACCCGCGAGCGCCTTCTCATAGCTTCTCCTGTTTTCATTCTTCAGACCGGCGCTCTCTCCATCGAGGCTATGAATTGAATTCCCGGCACACGCGCTGCTGTCAACCGGTCATCGTTCGTGATAAAGAGGTCGCAGCCCGCGCTAGCCGCCGTTGCTAATTGAATAGCGTCTGGAGCCTTAATGGCGCGGTCCCGACGTATTCGCGCGAATATTTCACCTGCCGGCCTGTCGAACGCAAGAACCTTCACCTCCGGCTCTCGCAACAGGTCTCTGTACTTCGTCTCCAACGCACGATTACCCGTTCGAAGGGGCTTTACCAGCACCTCCCCAACTGAAAGAGCGGAGGTGAGGATTGTGTCCTTTCGACGGGAGAGCCGCTCGAAGATGAAGTTGGCGCGATGTCCGCGCGGCCCAAGGTCTTCGAGTTGGTAAATGAAGAGATTGGAATCGAGGAAAACCCTGCTCATTCCCATCCCTCGCGCAACCCCCGAATGTAGTCGTCGGGGTCGATCCCTTTAGCCATCTCCGCCCCAATCCCACGTGCCTGCAGCAGCCCCTCCAAATGCCGTGGACGTGGCTCCTCCTCCTGCCCAAAACAGGCGAAAGGAACATATGAATTACCCCGCAGTTGGCGAACCCGCTCATCCGGATCGTCAGCCCAAATGCCCGCTGCGGGACGGCCCTTTTCATATCGTTCCCTGGCCCACTCCAACAGCGGCAGGTATTTCTCAGGAACCTCGCCCGGTTCTGGAAAGATTTTCCCGGTCCGTTCTGGGTGTATTTCGTCGCCCGGGAGCAACAATCGCCGCGTATGCTTCCCCGTCGCAAATAGCATCCTATGCTTGGCGGGATTCGGCGCCTTGTTGGCCACGCAGTGCTGCGAGGCATGAACATGCACTCCCGGACGGAGGTCGCCAGTGATATTCTCCGTTGCAGCTCTTTCCAGGACCTCCTGAATCGTGAACTCAGGGCGGCCGGGGTACTCCTTGTGCAACGAAGCGATCGCCACAAAAACTTCGACGGCGCAAGAGACTTCTACTGGTGCTAACACAGATCCCATCGAATCAATCTCCCTTCTCAGACGCGTTAATGAATACCATTCGACGATGGCCGAAATGCCATCCGCCGCAATAACGACACCGATATGGTTGTAAGGAACTCGCGCCAGACCCGCCGCCTAGACGTTGAATTTGCCGAATTCGACCCACTGCGTGCCTCGCCTTGCTGTAGCGGGTTTTCCTCCCGCATCCCGATTCCCAAACGCAGAAACCCTGATAATCGGTCATGGAATGCGCCCTCCAATCCGCCAATGAGGAATATGAAAACATTTTATACCAATTCTTCATGATGTCAAGGCCGTTGAATGAGATATTTTGAGAGGCGAGATTCACGCACAGAAAAACAAACCAGGCGCCCACCCTGCCCCTCGCCCCTGCCCTGCTTGCACCACCCACCCCCAGCCAGTAAACTCAACCGGAGCAGCGGCCTTGCGGCAATTCTTCATCCATGCGGCAGCCAAGCTGGACTGTATCATTAGAATCGGCAGGAGTTAACACCATTGCGAGTAGCCTTATTCACCCGCGAATATCCCCCTAAGGTCTACGGTGGTGCCGGAGTCCACGTCGACTACCTCAGCCGTGAGCTGGCCCGCGAGATCGAGGTCGAAGTCCACTGCTGGGGGCCGCAGCATTCTGACCGCGGCAACCTGCACGTCCGCGGAGCGGAGCCCTGGGCCGAAATCTCCACTGGCACCAAAGGCAAGTTCAAGGGGGCTCTTGAGGCCTTCAGCCTGAACCTGACGCAGGTCAAGGCCCTCCAGGGAATCGATGTCGTCCACACCCATACCTGGTATGTGTCGATGGCCGGCTACCTCGCCAAAAAACTCTACGGCGTGCCCTTTGTCCTCACCACCCACTCGCTGGAGCCGTTGCGCGCCTGGAAGGCCGAGCAGCTCGGCAAAGGCTATGCTATGAGCTCCTGGATGGAGCGCACGGCGATTCTCGATGCCGACGCAGTCATCGCCGTATCCCAGGGCACCAGGGCAGACATCCTGAAGGCCTATCCCGGCGTTGATCCCGGCCGCATTCAAGTTATTTATAACGGCATCGACATTGCCGAATACCAGAAGACCCCGGATACCCAGGCTCTGACCGATTACGGAGTCGACCCGGCTGTGCCGTATGTTTTGTTTGTCGGCCGCATCACGCGCCAGAAAGGCGTCACCCATCTGGTCGACGCGATCGGCTACCTGCCCCCGGAAACGCAGGTTGTGCTCTGCGCCGGCGCGCCGGACACTCCTCAGATAGCCGCCGAACTGCGCAAGAAGGTCGAAGACGCGCGCCAGCACCATCCGCGTATCGTGTGGATTGAAAAGATGCTTGCCAAAAAGGAGGCCATCCAGCTTTACAGCAATGCCCGCCTCTTCTGCTGCCCTTCCGTCTACGAACCCTTCGGCATTATCAACCTCGAGGCCATGGCCTGCCGCGCCCCGGTTGTCGCCAGCGCCGTCGGAGGCATCAAAGAGGTCGTGGTCGACGGAGAAACAGGCTATCTGGTGCCCTTCGATCAGGACCCCGTCACCAGTTTCCCGCTCCATCCCGAGACATTCGCAAGGAATCTCGCGTCGCGCATCAATCAACTGCTCGAGGATCCGGAAAAGTGCCGGCGCTTCGGCGACGCGGGACGGCGCCGCGTGGAGGAAACTTTCAGTTGGACTGCCATCGCCCACCAGACCATCGGCCTTTACCAGCGCCTCATCGAACAAAGGAAGGCCCGCAGCTCTAACCAGCACTGATCCGCGCGGGTCGCGCCGTTTCATGCGGCGCGCCTGCTCAACCCTGGCGCAGGCTTACAATCGAAGTAGACGGCACTACGATGACAGTCACTCAATCGGATGGGCGCAGGCGCGTCATCATTGAAGCAATCTCCCCTCAAGTGGACGGGGGACGATTTCCCGCAAAACGCATCCTGGGCGACCTGGTCCGCGTTGAAGCCGACATCTTCGCCGACGGCCACGACGCCATCGCCGCCTCGCTGCTTGCGCATCGCGAAGGCTCCGGCAAGTGGGTCGAGATTCCCATGCGTCCCCTGGTGAACGACCGCTGGACCGCCGCATTCCGCGTCGGCGAACTGGGCCGCTACGGTTTCAAAGTGCAGGGTTGGGTCGATCATTTTGAGACCTGGCGCAGCGATCTGTTGAAGCGCATCGCGGCTGAAACCGACGCTCCTGTCGACTATCTGATCGGCGCCGCCCTGGTCGCGGAGGCCGCAAGCCGGGCTTCCGTAGCCGACGCCGCCTGGCTCAGCGAACGTGCATCCGTGCTGCGCTCCGGCAAAGAGCCCGCCGATCTTCGCATCCATGCCACCGACCCCACGCTGCACGAACTGGTGCTGCTCTACCCTGACAAGCGTTTCGCTTCCGAGTCGGACCGCGAGCTCACCATTGTTGTCGATCCGGTGCGCGCGCGATTCAGTTCCTGGTACGAGCTCTTTCCCCGCTCCACGGCTGAGCAGGCCAGCGCTCACGGTACGTTGGCGGATTGCGAAAAGCGCCTGCAATACATCGCTGAGATGGGTTTCAACGTAGTCTATCTCCCGCCGATTCATCCCATCGGCCGCGCCTTCCGCAAGGGCCGCAACAACAACCCCGAGTGCCAACCAGACGATTGCGGCAGTCCCTGGGCCATCGGTTCGGCAGAAGGCGGACACAAGGCGATTCATTCCGAACTCGGTTCCCTCGAAGACTTCCGGCGCTTCGTCGCCAAGGCCGGGGAGCTGGATCTGTCCGTTGCCCTCGATATCGCATTCCAGGCAGCGCCCGATCACCCCTACGTGCGCGAGCATGAATCCTGGTTCCGCAAGCGGCCCGATGGAACCATCCAATATGCTGAAAATCCTCCCAAGAAATACCAGGACATCTATCCGTTCGATTTTGAGAGCGAAGACTGGTCCGGCCTGTGGAAGGAGTTCAAGAGCGTATTTCTCTACTGGGCCGGCTTGGGAGTTACGATCTTCCGCGTCGATAACCCCCACACCAAGGCTTTTCCCTTCTGGGAATGGGTCATCGCCGAGATCAAGCGCGACCATCCGGATGTCCTCTTCCTGGCAGAGGCCTTCACGCGCCCGAAGATCATGTACCGGCTTGCCAAGGTCGGTTTCAGTCAGTCGTATACTTATTTCCCGTGGCGCAATGGAAAGGCCGAAATCACGGCATACCTGACCGAGCTGGCCCAGACCCCGGTGCGCGAATTCTTCCGCCCCAACCAATGGACCAACACGCCCGACATTCTCACCGAGTTTCTACAGATGGGCGGCCGCGCGGCCTTCGCCATCCGCCTGCTGATGGCGGCCACGCTGGGCTCTAACTACGGTATCTACGGTCCCGCATTCGAGTTACTGGAGAATCTTCCTTTTCGCCATGGCAGCGAAGAATATCTCAACTCGGAAAAGTACGAAATCCGCCACTGGGACCTCGATCGGGCTGACAGCCTTCGCCCCCTGATCGCGCGCGTCAATGAGATACGAAACAATAACCCGGCTCTGCAAAGCGACTGGTCGCTCAAATTCCATTTTGTCGACAATGACCAGCTTCTCTGCTACAGCAAGGAGTCGGAGGACCGTTCAAATCTCATCCTGACCATCGTCAATCTCGATCCGCATCATACCCAGGCCGGGATCGTCACGCTGCCGTTGGATGAGCTTGAAATCCCCCTCGACCGCGCCTACGAAGCTGAGGATCTGCTCACCGGCGAGCGCTACCTTTGGCATGGACCACGCAACTACGTGGAGCTGAATCCCTCGCGTCAGTCCGGCCACATTCTCAAGATCCATCGCAGGATGAAGGTCGAGACAGACTTCGAGTACTTTCTCTGATCCCGGCGCCCGGCCAAATCAGCGTAGAGCGTGTTTCAAAGACCCGCTTTGTGTCAGTCGTCCACCGGCTTTGCCGACCCGCGGAGGGATGAAACTTGCGTCGACCAAAGCCAGCGCTAACTTGCTAACTCGCTAACCCCGCGAAGCGGGGGCTAACTCTAATACTGTTCACTTAA
>PLGM01000364.1 GCA_003139795.1 Acidobacteriaceae bacterium
CGGTGGTGGGCCGGCCGGACGAGATGAAAGGCCAGGCCATCTCAGCATTTGTGTCGCTGGAGCGCGGCAATTACCCCAGCGAGCAGTTGAAGGACGAGTTGAGAAAGTGGGTTTCGAAAGAGATCGGCTCGCTGGCGCGGCCGGACGATATCCGCTTTACCGAGGCGCTGCCCAAGACGCGGTCGGGCAAGATCATGCGGCGGCTGCTGAGGGAACTGGCCACGCATGGGGAGATCAAGGGAGACATTACTACGCTCGAAGACTTCACGGTGATCGCGAAGCTGAGAGAAGCGGAAGAGGGGTAGGGTCTGCGCAGGCCCACCCCAGCCGCAAAAAGTCGCCGCGGCGACACGCGGCGAGGGTGGGGCACCCGTCGGAAGAGGGGTAGGAGATCTCACGCGGAGGCAATGATGCGGCGTTTGCGTTATGGCGTGGCGACAAGCCTGGATGGGTTTATCGCCGGACCCAACGGCGAGTACGACTGGATTGTGCACGATCCCGCGATCGATTTCGTCGCCATGTTCGCCCAGTACGACACGCTGCTGATGGGGCGAAAGACGTATGAGGTCGCCAGTGAGAAGGGCAAGTCGTGGGACAGCTTTGGCCAGCGCTGGATCGTCGTGTCGACCACACTGAAGCCGGAGGAGCACCCCGGAATCACGATTCTGAGCGGCGGCATTGCGGAGGCGGTGGCCGCAATGAAGGCGCAACCGGGCAAGGACATTTGGCTGATGGGCGGAGGAGTGCTGTTTCGCGCAATGCTCGATGCGGGACTGGTGGATGCTGTTGAGGTCGCGCTGATTCCGGTGATGCTGGGGAGCGGAGTTCCGCTGCTGCCGGAGGGACGGCGCCGGAGCCTTCATCTGGAGGAGAGCAGGGCGTTGCCGAGCGGCATTCTGATGCTGAAGTACTCGGTTGCGCCGGAATCGTGAGCGCCTGAGAATTCGGCCCGGAACTTCGTTCGAGCGTACAATCACTCACACGGAGGCCCTTTTGCATGGCCGCGACCACTTCCCTGATTTCCGTAGAAGAGTATTTGAAGACCACCGCCGACCCCGATTGCGAGTATGTGGCCGGAGTTGTCGAGGAGCGTGCTATGGGCGAATTGGACCATGCAAGATGGCAGAAGGCGCTTTTGAGGTGGTTTGCATCCCACGAACCGGAGTGGGGAATCTGGGTGTACGCCGAGTTACGTGTGCAGACGGGTGCGGACAGTTTTCGCGTGCCGGATGTGACGCTGCTCAGCCGCAGCGCTCCGCGCGAGCAGATCGTTACCCATCCGCCGCTTGGGGTCTTTGAGATTCTTTCGCCGGAAGACTCGATGACGCGGACGCTGGAAAAGCTGGCCGACTACGAGCGCATGGGCATTGGCGCCATTTGGGTGATCGAGCCGAAGAAACAGCTCTACTACCGCTATCGCGATGGGCAGCTCGGGCCCGGAACTGTCTTCGAGCTGCCGGGCAGCACGTTCAGCGTTGCGCTGGCTGAGATTGCCGCGCTAGTGGATTGATTTCCCAGGAGCAAAGAAAGAAGAGGCGTCCGCCGCGGCGGACGCCTCTTCGCGTCAGTTGGCCTGGTCTGACTTGAATGGCTGGGCCGGCTTGGTGTGGCCGGCCGGGGTTGGTTCGCTCAGAACCTGTAAACGACGCCGAGCGAAGCGCGGGAATCGAAAGTTCTGTGCGGCGAATAGGCGAGTTGCGACGAATTTCCGGTGAAGGAAAACGACGCGCCGATGTAGTCGCCGGAAGCGCGCATGGAAAGATGCGGACTCAGAGTGTACTCGAGGCCTCCGCCGGGTCCGCCGGCAAAGGAGATGTTGGGGGTCTGGCTTTCCCCGCCGGTGTGTTCGCCGCCCAGCAGCAAATGCGCGAACCCGCCGACTTTTCCATAGATATTGGCATGAATCACGGGCCCGAGGAGGACGGATTCGACCGAGGGGGTTAACGTGCTGCCGGCTACGACAGGGCTGGAGATGGGGAACCTGAAATAGTCGCCCTCGGCGGTGACGCCAAAGTATCTGCCCCAATCGCGGGTCAGGGAGAGGTTGACGCCCTGCAAACCGTAGCGCGACAGGTTGACCTGGTTGAGGCTGGTGTAGGCGTACCCGGCGTAGACTTCGTAATGGTAGGAGGGTTCACCGCGCTCGGTGGAGCGGGTTCCAGCGTCTGGGGCAACCTGGCTGGTGGCCGCCAGGGGCAGGAGCGCGGCCGGAATCATGGCCAGAATCGAAAGCAAGAACGTCCTCTTCAACTTGAAAATCTCCTCAACACCGTGCTGTGGCTTGCTTGCCGTTGGCAGGGGCTTGTCCTTGAGTCCCCTGGAAGCAGACGCCGTGACTGGAATGCGGTACCCTCTTAGACTATCCTCTCCACCCCGGTTCGATGAAGTGCGACCAAGGAGCCTCCGATCAAGTTGCGAGAAAACGCATCTGGCCGGAGGGAGGCAGTCCCTCGGGGGCTAAAGAGGCTGCGGAAAAAGGCCGAGCTTGAAGGGAAACGCCCGCAAACCGTCCCTCCGGGGCTAAAGCCCCCGTTGATTCTGTTGGCTTCATGCGGGGGTTGAAACCCCCGCCTCCCTCCGGATCGAGTTTTTCCGCAGCCTGTAAAGCCCCCGCAGATGGGGGACTCGATGCGGCGCGTCTAAGGTTGCGCCCTTTCAAAACAGCGTGGAAGACGGCGGCTAAGACCGCGTCCTTTCAAAACAGCCCAATTTGCGTTTCTTCGACTTGATTGAAGATTCATTGACGGGTTTCGACCGGAACCGGCACGGCGAGGGTCAGGAGCTTGCCGGAACTGTCTGTTACTGTGACGGCGATTCCGCCGGGAAGATAGCGGCCGATGACCTCGGGCTGGGCCCAATCCAGCTCCCATGCGTCCTCGATGGCCACCAGGGTATATTGGCCGGGGACCACGTCGTGGAGGGAGAAGCTGCCGTCGGAGTCAGACTGGTCGCGGCGGACGAGTCCCTGAAAGGCCGCGGTGTCTTTGGGCGCCAGCACCACCATGACGCCGGCCACGCCCTTGCCGTCTTTGCGGGCAAAGCCCTGGACGCGCGTGGCGGCCTCGCTGACGGCGACCACGACCGAGAGCGGGCGATCACGCACGGCGACCAGGTTTCCAGGGCGGGCGCGGTTGCCCACGGTGGTGGAGGCGATCGGCAACTGCCGGCCGGAGCTCTCGACCCACAGCTCCCAGTCGCCCGGCGGGACGGCGGGAAAGCTGAAAGCGCCGCGGATGCAGACCGTTTGAATGGGGTTCTGGGGGCGCGCGGCGTCGAGCGATTCGAGGGTCACGGACCCATCCCCAGCCAGCGGCTGGCCCGAGGCGGACCGCAGAGAGCCGTGGACGGAGACGGTGGGCGTGCCCAGGGTGGGGTCCAAATGCTGGCTGACGCTGGCGTCCAGGTCCACGATTCTGGGCGGGTCGCCCTGCACCAGCTCATAGTGGCCGGGCGCCACGCCGGTGAATTCGTTGGTCTGAGACTGCATGGCGTCAAGGAAGCCGGCGGTTTCCGCGGAGACCACGGCGCCGAAGACGGTCTGGCGCAGCTCCGCGCGGGCAATGGAGCCGTCCTGCTTGCGGGGTGTGTCCACGGCGATATGCAGTGCGGGAACGGGGTGCAGGTTGATGTTTGCCTCCTCGCGGCTGCCTCCGGCCAGGACGATGCGCGTGGCGGCAGCCTCTTCCGGCGTAGAGTCGTAGAACGTGACCGGGTAGACCACGTCGAGCGCCGCGGTTGGCTCATTGGCCGCGTTGTCGCTGTCCGCGGCGCCGGCGGGCTTGTGGCGGGAACGGCTGGAGGAGCTGTGCAGCGCGTACCAGGGCTCGGCCGCGACCGCGAGCAGGTATTCTCCCGCAGCCAGATCGTCGAACTCGTAGGCGCCGGTATCGTCGGTGACGGTGGAGTCGGACTGGGCGATGCGGCTGCCCGGTTTGCCGTCATGGGACTTGAGGAAGAGCATCGCCTTGGCGCCCTCCACAGGGTCGCCGCCGTCGGTGGTGACCACCCCGTACAGGACGGCGCCGGGCGTGAGACGGAAGATGAGGCTGGACGTCTCCTGGCCTGGGCCGGTGACGATGGCGGTGCTGAACTCGTCGTGCTCGTCGTAAAAGGCGGTGCGAAATCCGCGCTTGGAAGCGGTGAGCTGGTACTTGGCCGCGGGCAGCCGCTCCAGCGCGAAGCGTCCTTCGCTGTCGGATTCGGCGGAGGCGATGGTGTGGCTGTCTTCCTCAGCCAGCACGGCCACGGTGGCGTGCCGCACCGGCTCGCCTGTGGCGGCATTGACCACCCGCCCGGCGATGCGGTAAAGGCCGTTGGTGGGAGATGAAGGGTGGATCGATGCCTGCGGGGCGGTTTGCGGCAGTGCAGGCAGAGCCGCCATGGCCAACAGCAGGGCAAGGCCTGGCAGGCGGCTGGAACCGGGTTGGGTGGCGGAGGCCGGCATCAGTGTTCGGGGACCTCCAGCATAAGATTGCTTGTCCCGCCGGGAGAGAGCGTGACTTGCTGGCCTGGGTTGGGCAGCGCGGCCAGGACGGCGGGGTTGCGGTATTCCAGGTGGACCGGCGCGTCGAAGGTGTAGACGTGGTAGCTGCCCGGCGTGAGGCCATCGAGCGTGAGGGTCGGACCGGAGGAGGGATGGACGGTCATGGGGGGAACGTCCTGGAAGGTGTCAAAGTCCGCAACCACGTAGACGGTATAGAACGGCTCTTCGCCGGGCAGGAACGCGGCCAGCACCCCCGGCAAGGTGAGAGCCAGCGTTGCGCAGTCGTCGCGCAGGGTCAGATCAATGGGCGGCGGCGCGGTGGAGAGGCTCAGGGCCAGAGGATCGCGAGCCAGGTTGAGGCCCGCGGCAGTGATTGGGCCTGCGCAGAGGCTTCTGCGCGGCAGGAGGGCGCTGAGCCAGTAAGAGCCGGGCTGCGCGGTCATGGTGATGGTGTCCGGCCCGTTGTCCATGGACCAGATGCTCTCGAAGCTGTTTTGGGGGATGCCGTCGGCCGGGTCGATGTTGAGGTTGACGAACTCCGCGGCGCTATTGCCCGGGAAAGCGATGCCGTTGGGGTTGTCGGGGTTGTGCTCGTAGCGCATACGGATGGTGGCAACTTGCGGCGGGGAGAGCTGGACGCGCAGGCCGTTGATGGCATGGCCTCCTACGGTGAACTGGGCCGATCCGGCCACGGCGTCGGTGCGGCGGAAATCTTTGCCACCAACGATGAAGGAATTGCCGGCGATTTGAGGACGCTGGAACCCGCGAACCACCAATTCGTAGGTTCCATCGGGGAGATTGGCCTGCAGGCTGTGGGTGCCTTCGTCGTATTGCGCGGTGTAGGGCAGCAGATGGCCTGAGGCGTCCATCACGATGGCTGTATAGCCACCTTGCTGGCTGGCCTTCCCGGCGCCGGACGCATCAGAATGCGAGGAGGCAAGGACGGTGACCGGGTAAAAGGGTTCGAGGGTAAGCGAGAAGTTTGCCTCAGCCTGCTGGCCGGCGGAGAGCCGGATGCGCGCCGCGCCGGCAAAGTCGCGCGCGTCAGGATAAAACAGGCTGGGGTAGCCGCTGCGGGCAATGTTGGCCACGCTGCCGGCGGCCACCGCGCTGACCGCCGGTTCACTCTCCAGGGCGGGTTGCGTGTAGAGGGCGTAGACGCCGTCGGGAAGGCCGCCAAAGCGGTAGGCTCCGTCGCCGTTGGTCCTGGTTGTGGTGACTTGCGCCCACACGGCGCGGCCGGAGCGGACCACCTGTTTGAGCAGGTTCACGGTAATGCCGTCGGCGGGGTCGCCGGTTGATAGTGCGATGTGGCCGCGAATCGCGCAGTTGGGCGCCAGCGTGAAGGCCAGTTCCGGCATCTGCGCCGCCACCAGCACACTGTGCGCCGGGCCGTCGGCCTGCAAGCTGGGCTCTTCGGCGGCATACGGGCGATCGCGAAAGCCGGGTTTGACGACACGGAAGATCTGGGGGCCCGCGGGCACGCCGGGAATCTCAAAATGGCCTTCACCGTTGGTCAGCGCGCCGGTGTCGGCGTCGCCCTCAATCCGCACCAGGGCGCGGGCAAGCGGTTCGCCGGTGTCGGCGTTGCGGACCACGCCAAGCACGGTCACGCGCGCCGTGTCGGAGGCGGTTGCGGGTTGGTCCGGCGGTTGGGCTGTGTACAGGCCGCCCTGCACCTGGGCCGCAAGCAACGCGGGGGCGAACAGGAAGATGGCAGACCACAAGCCGGCAATGAAAAAGGGTCGCATCGCTCGCCGCGGACTGCCTTCCGGTGAGCTCTGTTTCCCGCCCGCGCGATTATGGGTTGTTCGAGGGTCCACTCACCATTTTGACCGTTCAGAGCCGGGAAGGGAATCCGAGCGGCGAAGAAAACAGGGCCGACGCATCTTAATTTTTTCAACAAACTCCCGGCAGAAAACGTGATTGCCTTTGTCGTTGTTTGTCCCGTCGGAGGGAGCAGGGGCATTCATGCCCCTGAAACCATGCACGAAGCGATAGGGCTTTAGCCCCGGGCCTTTTATTTACGGCCAAGGGATGCCCGGGCCTAAAGGCCAATCCATCAGCCGCTCTGTTCAGGGGCATGAATGCCCCTGCTCCCTCCGAAAACAATCGCCCGCGTGAGAATCGCGGCACAAACTGCCGGCGCAGCGAAGTTTAGGTGCACTGGCCCTGGCGAAGAAAACTCGCGGGGTCCTGAAGCTTCCGTTCCTCCGGAACTGCGCCTGCGGCTCATTTGTCTTCGAGATACCAGGGGATGTTGATCACGATGATGCGGCGGTTGCCGCGCATCAAGAGGATCACTTTGAGCATGTCGGCGCGGCGGTTGTGGAGCAGGTTCTGCCACCAGTGGCGCACCACCAACTCCGGCACCAGAACGCAGATCTTGTGGAAGCTGGACTCGCGTTCCGCCTTGAGGACGTAATCGATCACGGGCGCGAGGACGTAGCGGAAGGGCGATTGCAGGATTTCGAGTTTGGGAACGCATCTTCCGGCGGCGCGCAGTGGAGCGGCCACATCCCTCTCCCAATCCCTGCAGATCTCGTCCGGCTCGTCGCTGGTCTGCACGTGCAGGCAGCGGATATCGTTGGACATGGAGAGCGCAAAGCTCAGCGCCTTCTCCGAGATGCGGCTCCAGCGGTCGATGGGCAGCACCACGATGGGCTCGGTGACGGCGGCGGGGACGATGGGGCGGTCGAGGTCGATTTCGCGGTCCACGCGGACGTAGTGGCGCTTGACGGCGTGCATGACCATGATCATGATCAGGATCAGCAGAGCCGTCACCCAGGCGCCGTCCACAAACTTGGCAACCAGGACCACCACGGTGGTGATGCCGGTGGCCACGGCGCCCAGGCCGTTGACGAACATGTGCACCGGAGCGTTGCCCCGGCGCTTCCAATGCATGACCATACCGGCCTGGGAGAGGGTGAAGGCCATGAATGCGCCGATGGCGAAAAGGGGAATGAGCCGGTCGGTGATGCCGCCGAAGACGATCAGCAGCAGGGCGGTGAGCGCCACCAGGACATAGATGCCCCAGGAGTAGAGCAGGCGCCGTCCGCGCAGCAGAAAGACGCGGGGCATGTAGTCGTCGAGGGCGATGGCGCGGGTGAGGCGGGGAAAATCGGCGAAGGCGGTGTTGGCCGAGAGAGCCAGCACCAGCAGCACCGAGGCGATGGTGACGTAGTAGAACCAGCCGTGGCCCATGACCGCGCGGGTCAGCATGGAGAGCACGCTCTCATAGCCCCGACTGCCGGGGTCGGTGGCGGCGATGCCGTAGGCGCGGCACAGGAGCGCAATGCCGGCCAGCAGCGCGGCCAGCAGAACGATGATGATGGTGAGCGTGATCTTGGCGTTCCTGCGCGTGTCGTCGCGGAAGGCCATCACGCCGTTGCTGACTGCTTCCACGCCGGTCATGGCTGTGCAGCCGGAGGAAAAGACCTTGGCGATCAGCCACCAACTGACGAGGGCGATGGGCGCGGGGATGGCGGGCAGCGGGGTGACCGGATGAGGATGGCCGCCCGAGTGCAGCACCTGCCAGGCGCCGACGCCGATGACGATCAAAAGCGTCCCGGTGAACAGGTAGGTGGGAATCATGAACACCACGCCGGTGTCGTGGACGCCGCGCATGTTCACGATGGTCAGAATGAGCAGCACCGCGAGGCACAGTTCGAGCGTGTAGGGCTGCAGGCCGGGGGCGGCGGAGATGAGCGCGCCGACGCCGGCCGAGATGCCCACGGCGGCGGTGAGGATGTAGTCGATCATCAGTGCGGCCGCGGCCAGCAGACCCGCGCCCTCGCCCAGGTTCTGCGAGGCCACGGTGTAGGAGCCGCCGCCCTGGGGATAAGCGTCGATGGTCTGCCGGTAGCTGAAGTAGACGATGGTCAGCAGGGCCACGATGGCCGCGCTCACCGGGACGATGTAGTGCACGCCCATCAGGCCCAAGGGGATGAGCAGCGTGAGCGCCGCCTCAGGGCCGTAGGCGGCGGAGCTGAGAGCGTCCAGGCCGAAGACGGGAATGCCGGCGAGGGGGCCGATGTGCTCGGCGCGCTCCTCGCTGGTGGCGAGCGGGCGGCCGAAGAGGAGGGTCATTGCGCGTGAGGAGATTGCCATGTGTGGTTTTCCGGCGGCCGTGAAGTGGGAAGGGAAAAGCCGACGAGGGAATTGTCTCATGGCTCGGCGGAAACCGTGTTAGCGTGCCGCAGCCAATCCGGGGCGCACGGGGGCAGCATTATCGGCATGATAACGGCAATATAGCGGCATTTTATCGGCATGGGAGGTTGGAGCGAAAGAGATCGGCGGTCTGTTCTGGCTCAAGCCGCGCAGTGCCGCATTTCTGTGCCGGCGTTGGGTCGAAGCGGGCTTTCTGGAGGTTGCGAATGCGTCCAGAAAATCGCGGCGCTACAAACTTGGCGATGCGTGCGAGGCGATGCTCGGCGCAATCAGTTGATTCATGAGAATGGGGCTTTAGGTCAAGTGAGCCATCCACCGGCGCTGCCGGCCCACGGGGGATGAAACCGGCAGCCTCGGTTGCGGCCGCGGCAACCACGTCGTCCAGTTCCGCGAGGAAAGCCTTTGTTCCACTATCGTGAAGCGAGATGTTGTTGATATCGACGCGAACGCAGTTGAACCCAGCCGCGGCAATAGCTTTCATATTGGTCTAATAACAATTGAGCGGCCAATACCCTTTTACTTAACTGGCTGTGTCGGCCGGGGGGACGAGCCCATCCCTGTACTTGCTTTCGCAGATACCTTTCGCTTGGGGTAATAGAGTAGCGGATCGACGATGCTGAGCTGCGCCGAAATCCTCGACCCATCCGGGTTCAGAATGCCAAGATTGTCGTCGCCCTCCCCGGTATATTGCGTGTTCCACGACATCCAGGCGATGCCCATGCCTTGTTGATTGCCTGAAAATGTCGGCCCGCCCTCTGACCCGAGCTCCCCGTTCAGATATTTGTCCAACATGTTCGCCCAATCCTGATCGTCCGGATTGGTCCGAAACCCCGTTCCGCTCTCGCCGTCCCAAACCGGGGCGATGTTCCGGGATTCGAGAAATCCAAAGGAATCGTTCATTGCCTTGATCGCGCTCGCGCTGTTGCTGGAGCCGAATATGCGGGCATAATCGTCGATGGAATTCGCGTAGAGATGGACATCGTAAACCACCTTATTCCTGATGGCGTTTCCGTCGACGGTGAACACCACCGGGAGAATCCCGACGCCAGTGCAATCTCCCCAGGGAGCGCTTCCATGCGTGACGCCGTCATAGAGCGTGGTCGGATCGTAAACAGCCAACGGACACTCGGCGAAGATCAGCTTGCTGGGATCTGTGGAAAGAATGGCCGATCCCACGGTTTCATACATGAGATGGATATCGCGGCCGCTTCCGCCTCCCCATAACGTGCGGCCGCGATTGGCAATCGGCTCGTTCCAGAGATCGTATCCGATGACGGTGTCATTACGGGCATAGCGGGCGGCGATCGATACCCAATCGCCTTGATACGACGTTTGCGTGGTGTGTCCGGGGTCGTCGCAGCCGTCAGTTCCATCCGATGCGCCGCCAAGGTCGTACCACATCCCGTTTGCTTGCTGGCCGGTACAGGAAACATTGGGATCGCGGCCACTTCCGCGCTTCCCCTCGTTGCTATGATCGGCGATGATCACGCGGAGCCTTGCCCTCCCGGCCGCGGCAACCACGTCGTCCAATTTCTGGAGGAAAGCGGCTGTTCCGCTATCGTGAAGCGAGATGTTGTTGAAATCCACGCGAATGCAGTTGAACCCCGTGGCGGCAATCGCGTCCACATTTGCCTGAATGCCTTTGAACGGCCCATCCAGGTTGGCTAGTTTGCCGTCCTGCGTGTTCATTCCCAGCCAGTAAACACAAGAGAGTCGAACCGGATTCTGGTTCCGGTCGATTATCTGATTTCCCAGCGTGCTGAACATTCCGCCAGGAAGCTTCGATCCGCCCTGGCCAGATGGGTTTTCCGCCTGCATACTCACGGTCGCAGTCGCGGCTGCAAGCATGGCTGCGCACAAAAGATGAAGCCCCTTCATGGGGAAACCTCTTTCTGACAAAGTGAGAATTGCATTCAATGGTTTGAATACAAACGAAAAATGATACTCCAAATCTCCGTCGATTTGCGAGCGGTGCTCTTGTCCCCCAGGGCAATCGCATGAACATGGGTCGTGCCCATTGCCTGGGTTCGTACCGCCGCTACGGGGCGGGGCTTTGGGGCTGGAACGTCTTCCCAGGGTTGGGCGCTGCGGCGGGCAGGGTGAAGAGGAAGCGGCTGCCTTTTCCGGGGGTGCTTTCGGCCCAGAGGCGGCCGCCGTGCTGCTCGACGATGCTGCGACAGAGCGCCAGGCCGAGGCCGGTGCCGCCGCGGGCGCGGGAGTCGGAGGCGTCGCCCTGCTGGAAGCGGTCGAAGATGTGTTCGAGCTTTTCGAGGGCGATGCCGCGGCCCTGGTCCTCGACGATGAAGCAGACCTGGAGCGCGCCGGAGGGGCCGGATGCGGAGGGACCTTCAGCAGAGGGCTGCGCGACCAGGCGAATAGTGGTCTCAGGGGGCGAGAACTTGATGGCGTTAGTGACCAGTTCGTTGAGCACTTGCAGGATGCGCTCTTCGTCGGCCAGGACCTGGACGGGCGGAGCTTCAACGCGCACCGCGATGTGCACCTGGCTGGCCGCGGAGTCGGCCACGCCGGCGGCGCGGCGCAGCAGGCCGATGGCCTCCACCGGCCGGAGATGGAGCGGCAGCTTTCCCTTTCCCACGCGGTCGAAGTCCAGAATGTCGTTGACCAGGCGAATAAGCCGGTCGGAGTTGCCGATGGCCATCTCCACCATCTGGCGCTGCTTGTCCGGCCGCATGTCGAGCGTGCCGGAGGAGATTAGCCCGAGGGAAGCGCGCAGAGCGGTGAGCGGGGTGCGCAGTTCGTGGCTCACCGTGGAGATGAACTCGTCTTTCATCTTCTCCAGGCGGCGGCGCTCCGAGACGTCCTGGAAGGCGACGACCATGCCGGAGATACGGCCGTCTTCGAGGAGCGGGTTGGCGCTGTATTCGACCGGAAATGCGGAGCCGTCCTGGCGCCAGAAAACCTCATCTCTCATGCGGATGGACTCGCAGCGGCGCAGAGCCTGGAGGATGGGGCTGGTGGACCTGGAGTAGGGGGTGCCGTCGGCGTGGCTGTGGTGGATGACCTCATACAGGTCGTGGCCGGTCAACTGATCGGGGGTGTAGCCCAGCGCGCGCGCGGCGGCCTGGTTGATGAAGGTGAGCCTGCCTTCCAGGTCGATGCCGTAGATACCGTCGCCCACCGACTCGAGGATCAGCTCGCGCTGGTGGGTGGCCATGTGCAGCGCCTGCTCGGCCTCGTGCTGCTCGGTGACGTCGATGCCGTGGTTGAGCACGAATGGACGCTCGCCGGGCAGCTCCAAGCGGCGGCTGCGGAAGGCGATGCGGCGATAGACTCCGTCGCTGCGGCGCAGCGGCAAGGCGCCCTGCCACTCGTCTTTGGTCTCCAGGGTGCGCAGGCAATCCTGGAAGGTGGCCTCGCCGGCGGGATCGAGGAACGAAGTCACGGAGCGCCCGGACAGGTCTTCGACCCGGTAACCGAGAGTCTCGGCAGTGTAGGCATTGAGCGAAGTGAGCCGGCCCTCCAAGGTGCAGGTGAAGAGGAAACCGAGGCTGTTCTCCACCACCTGCTTGTAACGCGTTTCGCTGACCAGCAGGTTCAATTCCGCCTGGCGCTGGTCGGTTATGTCCTGGCCGCTGACGATCAGGTACTGGATGACGCCATCAGGTCCGGGCAACGGCCGCAGGGTCCAACTGACGCGCCGAGTCTCCCCGCTGCGCGTCCGCCAGGCTGTCTCGTGCGGGCCGGAGACCTGTCCGGCCGCGGCATCGCGCACCCTGGCCGAGGCCCAGGCCCGGTAATCGGCCTCCAGAACCAGGTCGACAAACTGATAGCCCATCGCGTCGGCCAGAGTCAGGCCGGTCAATTCCATGCAGGGGTAATTCAGCTGCACCATCCGCCCGGCTCTATCCAGGAGGGCAGCGAGGAAGGGAATCGAGTCCAGCGCGGCGGTCACGAAGAGTCGTTCATTGGACAGTGCGCGCTCGGCCTGTTGCTGAGCCCGCAGGGCCCGCTCCTGGGAGGCCACGCGGGTGTACAGTTCCAGCCGCGTTACCACCTGACGTCCCAGAACCTCAAGGAGGTCGATGTGCTCCTGGCTGAATCGGCCCTCCTCCCGCGCCAGGACCGCCAGCGTGCCGACGACATGCCGGCCGGGGGCCAGGAGCGGTACTCCTGCGTAGGAGCGGCAAGCACTTGCGCCGATCATCGGAATCCCTGTGGGAGGAAAGCGCGCATCCTGCCCAGCATCGTGGATCAGCAGAGGTTGACCCTTCTCCAGCATCCACTGGCAGGCGGTTGACGAACGCGGCTGCTCGGGCGCCGTGAATCCAAACTGCGATTTAAACCACAGGCGGTCCAAGTTCATCGAGGCGATGTAGGCGTAATCCGATTTGCAAAACAGGGCCGAAAGCTCAGTCAACTCGTCCAGCGCCGGGTCCGGGTTGCGATCAAAGATATCGAATTCCGACCGGGAAGCCATTCCCTGGTGTTCCTCTGGACGTTGGCCGTGGATTGCAAACATAGGATTAAGATACACAGACCCAGCATCAGTATCAGCCAAAATCGTGGAAATCGGCTCTGACTCAAAGAAGGTAGTTACGGCCCCAATGAATTACGACCTAAGTAATACGATCATCTGGCCGAAAATCCGCGCAAGTGTTACTGAGTATGGGGAATTGTCTCCTGTTTTTGCGTTACCAAAGATGATTACCACCGCGAGAGGCCTGGGAATCCAATGCGCAACGGGGTGGCGAGTTGCACGCGGAGAAAAGCGGGCGGTTGGCGCTTCTCCTCAGTTGCCGGGAGGCAGTTTGCAGCAATCGCCCGCCGCGGCGGGCTCGTTGCTTCCGGCGTCCAGAATCACCTTCCAGGCGCCGTCCGGCTGCTTGCGCCAGATGGTGATGTAGCGGCCGCTGATGGTGACGGGATTGCCGTTGGCGTCCTTGCTGTGCCCTTCAAAGTGGCCCCAGGTGTAGCCGATGTCGCCGGAGGGTCCCATGGTGGCGTCGGTGGGGGTCCAGGTGAGCTGATAATCCGCGGGAGACCAGTTTGCGGATCTGGCGATGGCTACCCGGCCCACCATTGGCGCCGCGCCGTTGCCCAGGGCCACGCCGTCCTCGGCAAACCACTCCGCAAAGGCCTTGCCGCCGCGTTCGAGCACGTCCTTGGCAAAGCGCGCCTCGAGGTCGTAGAGCAGAATCTTGCCCGGCTTCACGGTGGGGTCGGAGAACGGGTTGGGTGCGGCTGAGGCCGCGCTGCCGGGCTCCGGCAACTGCCCGTGGACGAGGGTTGGCGTTCCCAGCCCCAGCGCCAATAATCCCATCAAAATCGCCTTTGCAATGCTGCGCACGTTCCCATCCTCCTGATGCACTCTTCATCGCCATCCTACAATGCCGGCTCCCTGGCCGCGCGGGGTGGTGGGAGGTGGGGGCGAAATCCGGCTTCCGTGCCAGACGGGCGCGGTTCAATTGCGTCGAAAGATTCGGGCCCAGCGATGGTCCGGGTTGGTATACTTGAGCGGGTCCCGTTGGCGCTGCTTGCGGCCAACGGCGGTGAGGGCAGCCCGCCGTATGAGGGGGCTTTTTTTCTTGGAGCCCCGGCCCATTTCCGGGGGAAGGAAGAGCATGGAAACACTGCTGGAATCGATCCACTCGCCCGCCGACCTGAAGCGCCTGAACTATGCGCAGATGGCTGAGCTGGCGGAGGAGATCCGCGCATTCCTGATCCAGACGCTATCAAAGACCGGCGGCCACCTGGGCCCGAACCTGGGGGTGGTGGAGCTGACGCTGGCTCTGCACACGGTCTTCAACACTCCCGAGGACAAGCTGCTGTTCGACGTCAGCCACCAGGCTTACGTCCACAAGATTCTTACCGGGCGGCTGGACCGGATGGAGACGATCCGCCAGCCGGGCGGGCTCAACGGCTTCATGCTGCGCACCGAGAGCGCGCACGATTGTTATGGAGCCGGTCACGCCGGGACCGCGCTTTCCGCGGCCCTTGGGATGGCCGTGGCCCGCGACCTGGCCGGCGGCACGGAGAACGTGATCGCCGTGGCCGGCGACGGGGCCTTCACCAATGGAATCTCGTTCGAGGCGCTGAACAACATCGCGGGGCAGACCCGGCGCATGATCATCGTGCTCAACGACAACGAGTGGTCGATCGACCGCAACGTGGGCGCCATTGCCCGCTACTTCCACCGCATCGTGACCAACGAGCACTACAAGAACCTGCACGACTCGGCCCGCCGCATCGTGCAGAAGCTGGGCGGCAAGACCGCGTTGGAAGTGGTGCGCCGCGCCGAAGAGGCCGCCAAGAGCATGCTGTGGCCCTCGATCCTGTTCGAGGAGTTCGGCCTGGAGTATTTTGGGCCCATCGACGGGCACAATCTGCCCCTCCTGGTGGAATCGTTCAGGTTTCTCAAGGCCGCCGACCACCCGGTGCTGCTGCACGTGCTGACGCAGAAGGGACGCGGCTTTCAACCCGCGCTCGACGGGCAAAAGAAGTTTCACGGCCTGGGGCCCTACGATCCCGAGACGGGCGAGACCAAGCCCGCCGGCCAGCTCACCTACGCCGAGGTCTTCGCCAATACGCTGGTGGAGCTGGCCAACCACGACGAGCACATTGTGGCCATCACGGCCGCCATGCCCAACGGGACCGGGCTCGATCTGTTCCGGCCCCACCACCCCAAGCGCTATTTCGATGTGGGCATCGCCGAGGAACACGCGGTGGTGTTTGCCGCCGGCATGGCCACGCGCGGCTACCGGCCGTTCTGCGCTATCTACTCGACCTTCCTGCAGCGGGCCTTCGATCCCATCGTGCACGACGTCTGCCTGCAAAAGCTCCCCGTCGTTTTCTGCATGGACCGCGCCGGTCTGTCCGGCGACGACGGTCCCACGCATCACGGGGTGTTCGACATCAGCTACCTGCGCGGCATTCCGGAGATCGTGCTGATGGCTCCCAAGGACGAAGACGAGCTGGCCGACATGATGAAGACCGCCGTCGAGCTTCCCGGACCGAGCGCCATCCGCTATCCGCGCGGCGTGGGGACGGGCGTCGAGCGCAAGGCCGAGCCGCAGGCGATTCCCGTGGGCAAGGCCGAGGTGCTCGAGGACGGGTCCGACGTGGCCATTCTGGGACTGGGGCCGATGATCACCCTGGCGCGGGAGCTGGCCGAGCGCCTGGAGCGCGACGGCTACTCGGCCGCGGTCATCAATCCCCGCTTCGTCAAGCCGCTGGACACGGAGATGCTCGGGGAGTATTCCCGGCGCGTGGCCGCCTTTGTCACCTTTGAGGATCACGTGAAGATGGGAGGGTTCGGCTTGGCGGTAATCGAGGCCCTTGAGGAGATGGGCAGCGCGGTCCCGGTGGTGCGCATCGGCTGGCCCGACCATTTCATCGAGCACGGCAAGGTAAACGATCTGCGCGCCAAGTACGGCCTGACCGTGGAAGCGGCGCAGGCGCAGGTGCTGCCACTGCTGGCGCGCCGGCAGCGGGCCACACTGGTGGCCGACTAGAAGAGGCTTACACTCCGGCGGCAGATGCGGAGGGAGCCGGTTTTTTATTGTTGTTCACCTGGACGAGCCGCGAACGCGGGTTACTTTTTCCCGTGGGAAAAGCAGACCCGCACGGCGCCTGCATTGAAGAAACGGGCCGGCCAGTCAGCTCCGGTTGTTCCGCGGAGTAATTCGTTTGATCGATTTTCCCAAGCCGCTGTGCGACAATCCACAAAAGACCAGTATATCTATGCGATGGTTTCGAATCCTCGCGGCGGGTTTGTGGGCAGCGGCTCTGGCCGGTGCGCCGGCCTGGCCGCAGACACAGCCCGCAGCCGCTCCCGGGGTCCCTGGCTCGACGCCGCTGGTGCTTGCCGGCGGCACGGTTGTGGACGTCAGCGACTGGGGCCACTCGGCACGAGACCTGCCGGATGCGATCGTGGTGGTGCGCGACGGGCGCATCGCCGACGTGGGCGCCCGCGGGGCCGTTTCCATCCCCAAAGGGGCGCGGGTGATCGACTGCACGGGCAAGTACCTGATCCCAGGACTGGTGGACGGCTTTGCCGGCACGAACTCGCAGGGCCAGGCCAATGCCAATCTCTACATGGGCGTGACCACGGTGGTGGCGGCGAGCGACTACCGGCGCGGGTTGATCGATTTTGCCGCCAGTCCCGGCCCGCATCTTTACCTTGTTGACTCGATCGGCACGACCGACAACTGGAGCCTTCTGGCCAAGCATACGGAGTGGGTCCTCAAGCTCAGGGAGGGCGCGCATCCGACCGAGTTGAGCCCCGACGATACAGTTTTGCAGCTTACCGCCACCGCCCGGCTGGGGACGCGCGTGCTCCTGCTGCGCCGTAACCTGACCGCGGCCAACACGCAGTGGATCATTGCCCGCGCCCACCAGATGGGGCTGGTCACCTATGGGGAGTTCGTTTCCACGCCCTACGAAGTAGGCATCGATGCGGGTGTGGATGTGCTGCTGCACATGGGCCGCTATGAGCTGGGCGTGATCCCCGATGAGCTGCAGCGGCCGCTGGTGGACAGCTTTGAGGGTTCGGCCGCATACACGGCCTACGACTATGCGGAACGGCTGCCGCCCACCGATCAGCACCTGCGCGCCTACGCCAAGTTCCTGGCCACGCACCGGGCCGCGCTGATGCCCACTTTCAGCACCTATTTTCTGCAACTGCCGGGGCATCGGAACCTGTGGAAGGAGCCGGCCGCCGCGCTGCTTGATCCGGCCCACCTGTTCGATCCGCCGGATCGCGCCACCGGTGAACTGGTGTACCCGCTATCGCCCTGGACCCGCCACTTGCCCGCGGTTGGGCAGCGCTACATGGAAGAAGGCCAGCGCAAGAAGGCCGAACAGTCCGCGCTGCGGCTGTGGCGCATCAACGAAACCATCTTTTCCGCCTTTCCGCACTACCTGGCGGCCTCGGGCGCGCCGGTTCAGGGTTCGATGCCCGGCATCGGCCTGCACACCGAGCTGGAGATGCTGGTGCGGCTGGGGCTTTCCGCGCGCGAGGCGCTGGCCGCAGCCACCAACAACTACGCCATCCAGCTTGGCTGGAACGAACTGGGGCAGATTGCCCCCGGCCGCCGCGCCGATATCCTGGTGGTAGATGGCGATCCCACGACCAATATCTGGAACGCGCGCCGCATCTCCGGGCTGATCATGGACGGCAATGTGCTGGACCGGGAGGGGCTGCTGAACCTCAGGAAATGATTGCTCGGCATCACGCTCGTTTGGCTGCCTGCCGGGCCGCGACGGCAAGAATCTCCGGCAAGCGCTGTTGCCGGTGGGCGAAGGATTGGGCCAGCTTGCGCCGCACCAGCTGCGGCGGCCACTGTTGCGGGAGCCGCGATTGGGAGAACCAGCCGGCATCGTTTAACGTATCGATAGGAGCCCGCTTGTGATTGGGCGCCGCAAGGCAGAGGAAATCATCGACTCCGAATCGAAAAGCTCGAACCCGGATCCTGGTCCGCTAACGGGTCCGCGCCAGGGCCACAACCGGTGGCTGGTTCTCATTGCGGTGTTCAAGCTGGCCCAGGCACTGCTATTCATCGCCATCGGCGTGGGAGCGCTGCGCCTGGTGCACAAGGACATCGGCGATATGCTGGCGCGACTGGCCCACCACCTGCGCTTCAGCCCGGAGTCGCGCTTCGTCGACTTCGTCCTGGGCAGGGCCTCGATCGTCAATGACCGGCTGCTGCGCAGGATCAGCGCGGCCGTCTTCTCGTATGCCGCGCTCGGAATGGTGGAGGGAATCGGCCTGTATCTGGAGAAGGCCTGGGCCGAGTACCTGACGCTGGGAATTACCGCTTCCTTCCTGCCCTGGGAGATCTTCGAGGTAATCCGCAGACATACGCCGATCCGGGCGGGCCTGCTGGTAGTCAACGCGCTGGTTTTTCTTTACCTGCTGAAGCTGGTGGTAGAGCGCGGGAGACAGGTGCAGAAACCCGAAATTGTGTAAGCTGCACGGGTGGAATTGGTCACAGCGCAATCAGGGTTCCCGGCGAGCGATCAGGCGGAAGGCGCCTGTTTTCGCTTTTTGTTCACCTATCATGTCCCGCCGGTCCTGTCCAGTAGTGGAACCAAAGCGGTAAACACTACATCTTGTGGTGGTCGAAGTTTTTTAGTCTATTAGACGAATTTCCCACACTTACCCTCAAACTCCCCTGCTTCAGCGCGTTTTTTTTCTTTGCGTGGGTCAGAAACGGCTGTAGTATCGCTCTTGTGGGGCAAAGTGGAGCCAAGTGGTACAAAGTGGGATCAGGAGAAGTTCAGCAAAATCCAAGTCCACCAGAGCCGCTGAACCGATCCGAAGCAATTCTACTCCCATTTCAATCTCTCCACGGGGCTTCCGGGGCGCCAAAAACGGCCGGGGAATCAGCCTGGCTAACGGGGACAGGGAAGTTCAGGGCAGGGAACCAGCCGTGGCACGAGATCTGGAATCAGCCGCGGGCAGGCAAGGGGCAAGACGGTGTTTCGCGGAAACCATCCGGCGAAGGTCGATGAGAAGGGGAGACTGAAGGTCCCGTCTGCGTTCAAGCAGTTGCTGGATGCGGCCAACGTCACCCAGTTCTACATCACCTCGACGGATGGAAAGAGCGCCCAGGTGTGGCCGTTGCCGGAGTGGGAGAGGCAGGAAAAGCTGCTGGCGGACTACAGCACCATGGACGACGCGGTGGAAAAGTACCTGAACCTGACCAGCTACTACGGCCAGCAAGTGGAGATTGACAGCCAGGCGCGGGTGTTGCTGCCCCAGATTCTGCGCGAAAAGGCCAGGCTGAACGCAGAAGTTTCGGTATTCGGGAAGCTGATCTATCTGGAAGTTCAAAACGAGCAGGAATTCGAACAGCGTTTGCCGGCCTTCGAAATGACGCCGGAGGAGCGCAAGTCGGTGGCGGCGATTACCCGCCGGAATGGTTGAACCGCAAGACCCCCCAGGGGGAGCGCATGACGAAGCCGACTGAACGCCATGTGCCAGTTCTTTTCGAAGAAGCGATTGGTTTTCTCAGGGTGCGCGCAGGCGGAACGTATGTGGACTGCACGCTGGGGTTGGCAGGGCACGCCGCGGAGATAGTGAGGCTGCTGGGGCCTGCGGGTCGCCTGATCGGATTTGACCGGGACCCCGAGGCGTTCGCTCTTGCCAAGGCCAGGCTGGACCGGGTTTGCGAAGAGCTGGGCAGCCAGGCGCCGCAAGCGACGCTGGTGGGCGAGGCCTTCAGTTCCATTGAGCAGCACGTAAAGCCGGCATCGGTGGATGGTTTGCTGGCCGACTTTGGGGTCAGCAGCCTGCAGTTCGACGAGGCGCACAGGGGATTCAGTTTTCAGGCGGATGGGCCGCTGGATATGCGCATGGATACGCGCTCCGGGCCAACCGCCGCACAGGTGGTAAACGAGGCGAGCGAGCGCGAGCTGGCAAACCTCATTTACGAATACGGAGAGGATAGGAGGTCGCGGAGAATCGCCAGAGCCATTGTTCGCGGGCGGCCGTTGACGACGACCGGGGAACTTGCCCGAATCGTCGCCGCAACCGCCCCGACAATGAAAAGCGAGCGCATTCATCCGGCGACCAGAACCTTTCAAGCTCTCCGTATCTACGTAAATCGCGAGCTGGACGAGATTCGGGCGTTGCTGGAGGCCGCACCCAGGTTGCTCAAGCCCTCCGCAAGGCTGGCCGTCATCAGCTTTCATTCGCTGGAAGATCGGATCGCAAAGGACAGTCTGCGGGAAGGCGCGCAGAAGGGAATCTGGGAGATTCTGACCAGGAAGCCGGTCACGGCCGGCGAAGAAGAGATGGAGCGCAACCCCCGTTCGCGGAGCGCGAAGCTGAGGGCGGCGGAGAGGACAGCTTCTCGCTTCTAGCTACTAGCTTTGAAGCGGGGTGACGAGGTTTTTGGCGAACGGCTGGCAGTTAAATCGGGAAGGTGAAAAGAGCAAGCTTCAGGCGGGCTGAGCTAGAAGCTAGTAGCTAGAAGCTAGAAGCTAGAAGCTAGAAGCTAGAAGCTAGCAGCTCGGGAGGTTAACCATGGCGGCATGCGCGACAACATATTTTGAAGCCGGCCGCGGGCTGGGCGCTCGGGACCGGGAGCGGAACGCGGAGCTGATGGCTCAGCAGCCACGGCGCAGGCGGGGCGTGCGCACGCCGGAGTTCTACTTTGCCAGGCACTTTGACAATTCGCGGCTGGTGAAGGCGCCGGACCCGGTGCGGGTGCGCGAGATGCGCGTGTTTACCGCGGCGATCGCGGTGCTGTTCACGCTGGTGATGATCTATGGCTTGCAGCACTTCTATGCCATCGAGGGCGGTTACCGTGTGGAGTCGGAGAAGCAGGCGGTGGACCAATTGCGCGAAGAGAACCGCCAGTTGCGGCTGACCGAGGCACAGCTTACGCAGCCGGGCCGGATCGACCAAATGGCCCGCCAACTGGGTCTTGCGGAACCGCAGCCGGGCCAGGTGATTCATCCCAGTGCCCGTCCCGACGCCGCGACTCCAGCCATTGCCCAGGTGACACCGCCGGCGCAGGCCGCGCAATAGGCAGAAGGACGGCTGCCAGCCGCCAGCTTCCAGCTATCAGCTTTGTAGCGCGAGCAATGAGAGTCAGGGCTCCCATCGGCAGTTTTATAAGTCAGGACAGAAGGCGATTAGCAAGCTGGATGCGGCTGGGAGTTAGGAGTTAGGAGCCAGAAGTTATGAGTTAGAAGTTATAAGCTGGAAGCTAGCATCTAGCATCCAGCAAGTGGACGCGGAGCAATTCAAGTCTCGGAGCAATTCCCCATGCAGGCAGCCCTTCAAGCCAACCGGAACCGCACCAAGGCGGCGCGGGCCATCCCTCCTCTGAAGCGGGCGCGCTTCTGGCTGATCTGCCTGTTCTTTCTGGTGTGGGCGGTGGCGATTGGCGGCCGCCTGTTCTGGCTGCAGGTGGTGCGCCACCAGGAGTTCGTGGAGCGCGCCCAAAGGCAGCAGCAGCGAACTTTTGAGGTAGCTCCCCGCCGCGGCGTGCTCTACGACCGCAACCTGCACGAGCTGGCCATGACGGTGCAGGCGGACTCCTTCTACGCCGTGCCCACCGAGATCGACGACAAGCAGACGGCGGCGCACGCGCTGGCCGCGCTGGTGCACACCGACCCCGACGATGCACTGACCACCGAGGAGCAGATTGCCGAACGGCTGGCCAACGGTCATGCCTTTGCGTGGGTGGCACGGAGGGTCACGTCCGAGGTTGCCTCGCGCGTCAAGGGGCTTCCGATCAAGGGAATCTACTCCCAGAAGGAGTTTCAGCGCTTTTATCCGGACAACGAGATCGCGGCGCAGGTGCTGGGCTATGTGGGCGCGGACGATAACGGGCTGGGCGGCCTGGAGCAGAAATACGAGCCGCAATTGCACGGCGCTCCGGGCCGCATGTACACGGCCATGGATGCGCGGCGCAAGGTATTGGGATCCAGCGAGGCCGAGCCGGAGCCGGGCCAGAACCTGGTGCTGACCGTCGACGAGAACATCCAGTTCCTGGCCGAGCGGGCGCTGGACCACGCCATGGAGCGGACCCAGGCGGCCAACGGCACGGTGGTGGTGCAGGACGTGCATACGGGCCAGATTCTGGCGTTGGCCATCCGCCCCACGTTCAATCCCAACCTGGCCCGCAAGACCACGCCGGGGCTGTTGCGCAACCACGCCGTGAGCGACGTCTACGAGCCGGGTTCGGTGTTCAAGCTGGTCACCTATTCGGCGGCGCTGGAGCAGAAGGTTGCTTCGCCGGACGACAAGATCGACTGCCAGGGCGGGCAGATCACGCTGGCCGGGCGCGTGATCCACGACGATAAGTCGGACCACTATGGGGTCATCACGGTGCATGAGGCGCTGGAGCATTCGAGCGACGTGGCCGCCGTCAAACTGGCGCTGAAAGTCGGCCCGGAGCACTTTTACCAATTCATACGCGATTTCGGCTTTGGCAGCCGCACCGGCACGGAACTGCCCGGCGAGACGCGCGGTCTGCTGCAGCCGGTAAAGAAGTGGGGTGCAACGTCGATCGGGTCGATTGCCATCGGGCAGGAGGTAGGCGTGACGCCGCTGCAACTTGTGTCGATGGTTTCCACCATCGCCAACGGAGGCATTTACCTGCCGCCGCACGTGCTGATGCCGGGCCAGGTGGGCGCCGGCGCCAACGGCCAGCACGGAGCAAGCCCGTTGCAACCGGAGCCGTTCAAGCCGGGCGGCGATTTGCCCAATCCGCTGCCGGCGGGCGCGCACCGCGTTCTCTCCACGCTGACCGCGGCCGAGATGCGCAAGATGATGGAGGGCGTGGTGCTCTACGGCACCGGCAGGCAGGCGCAGCTCAACGGCTACTCCTCGGGCGGCAAGACCGGCACCGCGCAGAAGATCGATCCGGTCACGCGCACCTACTCGAAGACCATGCACGTGGCCTCGTTTGCCGGCATCGCGCCGGTGAACAATCCGGTTATCGCGGTGGCCGTGGTGATGGACAACCCCAAGGGAGCCTACTACGGCGCCAGCGTCTCGGCGCCGGTGTTTGCCGAGGTGGCGCAGCAGGTGCTTGAGTATCTGGGCGTGCCGCACGATATCGAAGTCCACGCGCCGCGCGTCAAGTCCCAGGCCGATGCGCTGGTTGCGGAAGACGACGCGCACGCGCAGGGCGAGGACATCAATACTCTGTTTGCCGCGATCAACGATCTGCCCAGCGACGATCCGTTGCGCGCGGGGTCAGACCAGGCTGGGAGCGCAGGCCAGGCGGCCACGCAGCCCGCGCAGCAATCTCAGGCGCAGGCCACCGGTCTGGCCGCGGACGCCAAAGCCAGTCAGGGCGGCGCGCAGGCCGTTTCCGCGGCGGCGCAACCCTCCCCGCAGCCGGCAAAGGCCTTCGAGCAAAAGACATCGCTGGCGGTCATGGTTCCCGATGCCAGGCAACTGCGCGTTCCTACGCTGGTCGGACTGCCGCTGCGCAAGGTCATCGAGCAGGCAGCCGCGGCGGGCCTTGAGGTGCGCATCGCCGGCAACGGCACAGTGCGGGAACAGGCTCCCGCCGCGGGCACGATGGTTGCGTCCGGAACGCAGATCGTGGTGCGCTGCGGGCGGTGAGGCAGACTTACCATCGAATAACCTCATGAAAGAACGTCAAAACCGCAATATCACGACTTTCCGTTTGTGATAAGTTTTGTGTGATTGTCAACGTGCGCAACAGGCATTTTTGGGAAGGGTGAACCATGTTGCATCGGCACCTGAATGACGGGGTGGGATATATCCTGCCCGCAATCGACGATGTGATCGACCGCGGCAAGCGGAAGGATTGGGCTCAGTTGCGTTCCGCTGCCCTTGAAGACCGCGCCATCATGGAGAAAATCCTTCGCGTCGCTCTGGCACACGCTCAGGATCCCTATGCGCAGCGGTATCACTTCTGGAGGCACTATGCCGAACAGCACCTCAGACTTACCTGAATGGGAGCAGGTTCTTTCTTCGGCTGCCCATCTGCAACACATTTTGCCGGATGCGGTTCTTGTGGGAGGCACGGCCGCGGCGATCTATACCGGGCACCGGATGTCTACGGATGCGGACCATGTTCTCACAAATCTGCGGCAGCTCTTCGATCAGGTGTTGGCCGAGTTGGAATCGGTGGCAGGCTGGAAGACGGCGCGAGTTCGCCCGCCGGTACAGATATTGGGCAGTCTGGATGGCATCGAGACCGGTATTCGGCAATTGATTCGGGATCGGCCGTTGGATACCACTGAAATCGAACGCTTCGGCCAGCGGCTTACCGTTGCAACCCTGGCCGAGAAGCTGCGCATCAAGGCGGTGTTGATCCTCAAGCGCAACGCGACGCGCGATTACCTCGATTTTGCCGCTCTCGCCGATCGCATGGGGGATGAAGATGCGACGTCGGCCCTGTGTTCGTTCGATAGCATCTACCCGCAGCCGAATGGGGAATCGGCTTTGCAGCAACTCCAGATTCAGCTTGCAAGCCCGTTGCCGTACGACCTGGATGAGGTCAACCTTTCCGAGTATAAGGGGCTGTCGTCCAGGTGGCACGATTGGAGCGCCGTTCAATCGGCCTGCGCGGCCTGCGCCACTCTGATCTTCGACCGGATCGTCGGGTGCGAAGACACAGAGAAAAACTGAAGGCGCGCCGCGGCGGACCTTGAGGTGCGCATCGCCGGCAACGGTACGGTGCGGGAACAGGCGCCCGCCGCGGGCACGATGGTTGCGTCCGGGACGCAGATCGTGGTGCGCTGCGGGCGGTGAGGCATTCCTCGCTTGCGGAGTGAGACCGATTACATCCCCTCCGGCCAGCGGCGGGTTGCTTCGAGCGATTCGCCTGTTTCGAGAAGGCTCTTGAGGCTGGCAATGATCATCGGCCATCCGCCCGAAACTGCCTTGATGAATTTCGAGTCGGGCTTGTCCATCTCATGCAGGATGGTGAGTTTGACCGAATCGCCTTTCTCTTCGAGAGTGTAGGTCAGGCGCGAGAAGCCCTCCGCGGTCATCTCGGGGAACATGTGATTCTGCCACTTCAGGACCAGCCGCCGGTGCGGCTCGATCTCGATCACTTCGCCGCTGTCGGCTGTGGCCCCATTTGGTTTCGCAATCCGCCAGGAAGCGCCGGGTTTCCATTCGGACTCCTGCGTTGTTCCCATCCAGAATTGGCGCGTGAATTCGGGTTCCGTCAGAGCCCGCCACAGTTTCTCCGGCGTGGTGCGAATAAACGTCACATAAACAAATTGCGATTCAGCCATCGGTTTCTCCCTCCAGTTTTTCCTTAAGTTCGGCGAGAACGCGCAGACGTCCCCGCTCGTATTTGCCGATCCAGCGCTCGGCAATCTCGTGGATCGGCATCGGATTCAGATAGTGCAGCTTCTCGCGGCCCCGCCAGATGCATACCACAAGCGTGGCTTCTTCCAGCAGCTTGAGATGGCGCGTCACTGCCTGGCGGGACATCTCCATGTGCTGGCAAAGCTGTCCCAGCGTTTGCCCGTTGTCCGCCCGCAGGCGGTCCAGCAAGAGCCGGCGTTCGGGAGCAGCGAGCGCCTTGAACACTTTGTCCAGGTCCGCGCCCATTGGCGGTATATTATGCAACCTTTCGGTTGCATGTCAAGAGCAAAGATAGGTTCTGCCTGGCTTGGAGTGTGTCGGAAATAGGAGATTCAAGTACTCTAACTCATTTAGAATCAACTGCTTACGCAAAAATGTAGAATTCGTAAGTTATTGATTCTAAAGGATGAAAAATCTATTTCCGACAGACTCCTAGGAAGCCAAATCGCAGAATGTACACTTATCGAGGCGCGCGGCGAGAGTCATGCTCGAACGGGCATAGGGGAAGGGAAGTACCGATGTTGTTGCCAACCTTGCGCAAGGCGTTGAAGCAGGCGGGTGATCCAGTCAGGGCACCGGCAATGCAGGCGTACATGAAATCTGCAATGCCATACCATGGCGTGGCGGCGCCATTGCTCCGCCAGGTATGCAAGGCGGCGTTTGCTGACATGCAGTTTGCGACGGCGTCGGATTGGCAGGAGCAGGTGCTGGAAATATGGCGTGGCGCGCAATTCCGCGAAGAGCGTTACGCGGCGCTGTATCTGGCAGGCGACAAACGTGCGCGGCCTTTTCAGACGCCGCCTGCAATGAAGATGTATGAGGAGTTAATCGTTACCGGCGCGTGGTGGGACTACGTGGACGACATTGCATCGCACGGCATTGGACCAATCTTGAGGGACTATCCTGCGCCCATGCGGCGCAAGATGCTGTCCTGGAGCAAGTCGGAAAATCTGTGGAAGCGGCGCACGTCAATCCTGTGCCAGCTCGGGTTCAAGGCGGAAACAGATCTGGGTTTGCTGTATGCCTGCATTGAACCCTCGCTTGGCTCGCGGGAATTCTTTCTGCAGAAGGCGATTGGCTGGGCGCTGCGCCAATACGCCTGGACTGATGGCGCTGAGATCGAGAGATTTGTGCGGCTCAACCGCGCCCGGCTGAGTGCGCTGAGCTGCCGGGAGGCGCTGAAGAACATCGAGACCATCAAAACGCGTGAACCCTGAATCCTTCCGAAAACAAATGCCGTCCTGCGATCTACAATCGACCACGAGATGAATTGGAAAGAACTGATCGAAGAAGTAACGGCCGTCGGAGCTGGCGGCGGCTCGGAGCAGCCGGTGACGGGCGTGGAGTACGACTCGCGACGGGTGAGGCCGGGCGCGGTGTTTGTGGCCATGAAAGGCGGCTCGACGGACGGCAATCGCTACGTGGAGAAAGCCATCGCCGCGGGGGCGCTGGGCATCATCACCGACTCGGCGCAAAAGTTCGATCATGTGCTGGTTTTTGAAGCCGGACTGCCGGTGCTGGAGGTGGAACACGGGCGGCGCGCGCTGGCCCAGGCTGCGGCGGCCTTCTTCGGCCATCCCGAGCGCAGGCTTGCGGCCACGGGGATCACTGGGACCAATGGAAAGACCACCACGGCGTTTCTCGCCGAGGCGCTGCTCAACGCGGCTGCCCGCACCACCGTGCTGGTGGGGACGATTGAATATCACGTGGCCGGCGATGTGAGGCCAAGCATGCACACCACGCCCGAATCGAGAGATTTGTTCGAGCTGATGGCCGAGGGCGCGGGCCGGGGCGCCACGGAACTGGTGACCGAGGTCTCAAGCCACGCACTCGACCAGGGCCGCGCCATCGGTTTGGGTTTTGATGTGGCCGTCTTTACTAACCTGACCCGCGACCATCTCGATTATCACCACACGATGGAGCAGTACTTCGCGGCCAAGCGGCTGCTGTTCGACGGCACGGTCTATCCGGCTCCGCGGGTTGCAGTGATCAATGCGCACGATCCGCGCGCGGAAGATCTTGCCCAGGTGGCGCGCAAGGCAGGCGCGGAGGTGCGGACCTATGGAATCGGACAAAGAGATCGCTGCGACTGGCGCGCGGCAAGCTACTCGCTCACTCCCGGCGGAGCGGTGCTGGAGCTGGAAACGCCGGCGGGCGCGGCCAGGGTGATTTCGCGGCTGGCCGGCGAGGTGAACATACTCAACCTGCTGGCCGCGCTTACGGCTGCCCACGCGCGGGGCGTTCCGTTCGCCGATCTGGTCGAATTTGTTGCGCAGCTCAAGCCGGTTCCCGGCCGCTTCCAGCCGGTCGATGCGGGGCAGCCGTTCACGGTGATCGTGGACTACGCGCACACCGACGACGCGCTGCGCAACCTGACGGCGCTGGCGCGGCAGATGACGGCGCAATCCGGCGGACGCGTGATTACGCTGTTCGGCTGCGGCGGCGACCGGGACCGCACCAAGCGGCCGAAGATGGGCCAGGCTGCCGGAGCGGGGAGCGACTTTGTGGTGGCCACCAGCGACAATCCCCGCTCCGAGGATCCGGCGGCGATTCTGGCCGAGATCGAGCCCGGATTGAAGGCCAGCGGCGTCCAATACACCGTCGAGCCGGATCGCGCCGCGGCTATTCGCCTGGCGCTTCAGGCGGCCAAAGCCGGAGACGTGGTTCTGATCGCCGGCAAGGGCCACGAGAAAGAGCAGATTCTGGCCGGGCGCACCATTCCATTCGACGATGCGGCGATGGCGCTTTCGGCGCTGGCTGAATTGGACTATCGTGGAGAGCAATGAAACTCACATTGGCAGAGGCGGCGATCGGCGCGTGCGCGGTGCTGGAGGCTCCGGCCAGTGTGGTGAACCCCGGAGCGCTGGTGGTGAGCGGCTACTCCATCGACTCGCGCACCGTGGCCGCCGGCGAGCTGTTCTTTGCCGTGCGCGGGGAGCGGCTGGACGGGCACGACTTTGTGCTTGCGGCGCTGGAGCGCGGGGCGGTTGCGGCGGTGGTGTCGCGCGCGCTGGTGGCCAGCTTGCCCGACGCGGTGCTGGCCGCGCCGCTGCTGATTGCCGAAGACCCGCTGGTTGCGTTGCAGGCTTTGGCCGCGCATGTGCGGCGGCGGTGGGGCCGGCGCGTGGTGGCCATTGCCGGCTCGGCGGGCAAGACCACCACCAAGGAAGCGGTGGCCGCGGCGCTGGGCGCAAAGTTCAACGTGCTCAAGTCGCAGGGCAATCTGAACAACGGATTCGGCCTGCCCTTGCAACTGCTGCGCCTGGAGCCGGAGCACGAGATCGCGGTGGTCGAGATGGGGATGAACCACGCGGGCGAGATCGCCGCGCTGGCGCGCATCGCCAGCCCCGACTGGGGCGTGGTGACCAACGTGGGCACGGCGCACATCAAAAACTTTGCCGACGGGCAGGCGGGGATCGCGCGCGCCAAGTTGGAGCTGGTGGACGCGCTGCCGGCCAATGGCGTGGCCTTCCTCAACTGCGACGATCCCTACGTCTCGCAGTTTGGCCGCGACTTTCTTGGCCGCGTCGTCTATTTCGGCACCGGCCCCTGCGCCAATCCGCAGGTACTTGCAGCCGGCGAAGACCTGGCGGGATTGCATTTGAGATTTCGCGCCGGGGCGCGCGAGGGCGAGTTCACACTGCGCATGCTGGGCGCGCACAACGCATTGAATGCACTGGCCGGACTCGCCGTTGCTTTGGAGGCGGCCGTCGACGTGGATGCGGCGGTTGCGGCGCTCGAGTCGCTCACCGCCGGCGACAAGCGCGGCCAGGTGATGGAGATCGATGGCGCGACGATTCTGAACGACAGCTATAACTCGAATCCCGAGGCGCTCGGTTCGATGATCCGCACGCTGGCTACGCGCCCGGCCCGCCGCCGCATTCTGGTGGCCGGGGAGATGCTTGAGCTGGGCGAGCAGGGTCCCGCTTTGCACGCGGCCTGCGGACGCGCCGCCGCCGAGGCCGGCCTGGACCTGGTTGCCGGCGTGCAGGGCAACGCCGAACACTTGGCCGCGGCGGCCTGCACCGGCGGAGTCGCATCGCTGTTCCTGCGCGATGCCGAAGCCGCCGGGCGCTGGCTTAAGGAGACGTTGCAGCCGGGCGATGTGGTGCTGGTGAAGGGTTCGCGCGGGGTGCACCTGGAACGGGCGATCGAGATCGTCAAGGAAAGATTCGGGGCAGTGGAGGGGCAATGACGTTTCGGAAATTGCCCGGCAGGGCGATGCTGTTCGCCGTTGGGCTTGCATTTGCGGCGCGGCTGACTGTGCAGGCTGACCCGGCGTGGACCAGGCCGTTTCCTCCCTTTCGCATTGCCGGCAATCTCTATTACGTCGGGAGCGAAGACCTCGCTTCCTACCTGATCGTCACGCCCCAAGGGCTCATCCTCATCAACAGCAGCCTTGAGGCTTCAGTGCAGTTGATCAGGAAAAGTGTCGAGGCTTTGGGTTTCCGCTTCAGCGACATCAAGATCCTGCTCATCAGCCATGCGCATTACGACCATTGCGCGGGCAGTGCAAGGGTGAAGCAACTCACCGGCGCCAGGTATTTCGTGATGGATGCGGATGTGGCGGCGGTGGAGTCGGGCGGCAAGGCGGACTTTCAATACGGCGCGGACGAGACCATGCGGTTTCCAGCGACAAAGGTGGACCGCGTGCTGCACGACGGCGACACGGTGAAGCTGGGAGACGCGGTTCTGACGGCGCACCTGACGGCCGGCCATACCAGGGGTACGACCACCTGGACCATGGACGAGACGGAGAGCGGAAGAACGCTGCACGTGGTCATCGTCGGGAGTCCGAATGTGAATCCAGGCTACAAGCTGGTGAGAAACAAGACCTATCCGCAAATCGCCGCGGACTATCAGCATGGCTTTGACGTGCTCAATGCTTTGCCTTGTGACGTTTTTCTGGGCGCTCACGGCAGCTACTACGGGCTGAAGGAGAAATATGAGCGTTGGAAGGGTGGAGACCGCAACGCCTTCATCGATCCGGCAGGCTACAAGAGCTATATCACCGAGCGTGAACAGGCATTCAAGGCGGAGTTGAAGCGGCAGTCGGCAGGAAACCAGTAGGGCGTCCTTCCACAGCCCGGCAGCCCCCGGCCCTGTAAAATCAACCTGAACCCCGCCTCATGCCGGCTCTGGAGGCCACTTGCTTTACTGGCTGCTCTACGAAAAGCTGTACCCGTTCTTTCACCCGTTCCGGGTCTTTCGCTACCTCACCTTCCGCACCGCCTTTGCCTCGGGCACGGCACTGCTGATCGCGCTGTTTATCGGCCCCTGGGTGATCCAGAAGCTGCGCGAGTTCCAGATCGGCCAGTTCATTCGCGAGGACGGGCCGCAGTCGCACCTGAAGAAGTCCGGCACCCCCACCATGGGCGGGGTGCTGATTGTGATTGCGATTCTGCTGCCCACGGTGTTGTGGTCCGATCCCTCGAACCCGTTTATCTGGATCGCGGTCTTTTCGACCCTGGCCTACGGGGCGATCGGCTTTGCCGACGACTACATCAAGGTGGTGCAGCGGCGCAACCTGGGCCTGACGGTGCGCGCCAAGCTGCTTTGGCAGGGGCTGGCCGCAGCCCTGGTGGCAATTGCGCTGGTGGTCATGCAGCAGTTCAAGATGTTCTCCACGCAGTTGACGGTGCCGTTCATCAAGCAATGGCACCCCGACCTGCTGTGGCACCGGTGGCCCGCGACCGTCCCGCACCTGGGATTTCTGGTCTTTTTGCCGTTCATTCTGTGGGTGATCGTCGTGCTGATCGGATCAACCAATGCCGTGAACCTGACCGACGGACTTGACGGGCTGGCCATCGGCTGCACCACCATCACCGCCGCGGCGCTGGCCGTGCTCACCTACGTCAGCGGGCACGTGGTCTTTGCCGACTACCTGGAGCTGCAGCACATGCCGATGGTGGGCGAACTGACCGTGTTTTGCGGATCCATGGTGGGCGCTTCCATCGGTTTTCTCTGGTATAACGCTCACCCCGCCGAGATCTTCATGGGCGATGTGGGTTCGCTGGCCCTGGGCGGCGCCATCGGCACGGTCGCCATCATCATTCGCCAGGAACTTCTGCTACCGCTGATCGGCGGCATCTTCGTTCTGGAAGCGGTTTCGGTGATCCTGCAGGTGGGCAGCTACAAGCTGCGCAACAAGAAGCGTATCTTCAAAATGGCGCCCTTGCACCACCACTTTGAACAACTGGGCTGGAGTGAATCCAAGGTCATTGTTCGCTTCTGGATCGGCGCCCTGGTGTTTGCATTGTTTGCACTCACCACCCTGAAACTCCGTTAGACACGGCCCGCGCGGTGCACCTCGCGGTGCACAATAAAGAGGTCGCGAGAGCCTGAGGATCGGTCGAAATGTTGGAACTTAAAGGCAAAAAGGTCCTGGTTGTGGGACTGGGGAAATCCGGGCTGGCGGCGGCGTTGTTTCTGCGCCGGCGCGGCGCCCATGTGACGGTCTCCGACGTGCGCAGCGCCGAGGCCTTGGCCAAGGACATTCCCGCCCTGCTCGACGAGGGCATCATGGTGGAGACCGGCGGCCACGGCTTGCTTACGTTCCGCCGCCAGGACCTGATTGTGGTGAGCCCCGGCGTGCCGCTGAACACGCCGGAGCTGGCGCAGGTGAAGAGCTTCGGCCTGCCGGTGATTGGGGAGTTGGAACTGGCAGCGCGCTTCCTGAAGGGCAGGACGCTGGCCATTACCGGCTCCAACGGCAAGACCACGACCACCGCGCTGGTGGGCGAAATCCTCGGGAAGGCAGGCATTCCCACGCTGGTGGGCGGCAACATCGGCGTCCCGGTCGTAGGGCTGATCGACCAGAGCACGGACGAAACCTGGTCGGTGCTGGAGGTTTCAAGCTTCCAACTTGAAACCACGGAGCGGTTTCACCCCAGCATTGCCGTGATTCTGAACATTACGCCCGACCACCTGGACCGCCACGGCAGCTTCGAGAACTATGCGCGGGCCAAGGAGCGCATCTTTGCCGCGCAGGACGAACACGACTGCGTGGTGCTGAACGCCGACAATGCGCGCGCCGCCGAGGCCGCTGCCCGCTCGGCAGCCAAGGTCTATTGGTTTTCCATCGAGCATCCGGTCGAACAGGGCGCCTGGGTGGAGGATGGTTTCGTGGTCTACCGGCCGGCCAGCGACGCGTCGGTGAAAAGCATAATGCCACTGCGCGGAATTCCGCTGAAGGGCGCGCACAATGTGGAGAATGTGCTGGCCGCGGTGTGCGCAGCCCGCCTGGCCGACGTCCCGGCGGAGGTGATTCGCCAGGCAATCGAGGGCTTCCAGGCGGTGGAGCACCGGCTGGAATATGTGGCCACCATCAACGGAGTGGAGTACTACAACGACTCCAAGGCCACCAACGTGGACGCGACGGCCAAGGCCGTAGCCTCTTTCTTGTCGGGCATTCACCTCATCCTGGGCGGCAAGGACAAAGGCTCAGACTATACGCAGTTGGCGCAACTGCTGCGGGCGCGGGTGCGCGCGGTCTACACCATCGGTTCGGCGGCAGCCAAGATCGAGTCGCAACTGCGTGGAATCGTCTCCATCCTCTCCTGCGAGACGCTGGAGAATGCGGTCAGCGCGGCGGCCTCCGCGGCGCGGCCGGGCGAAGTGGTGCTGCTGGCGCCGGCCTGTTCCAGCTTCGACCAGTTTGAAAACTACGAGCAGCGCGGCCGCGTGTTCAAGGAACTCGTCAGTGAACGGCGGGGGTGGAAGGTATGGCAAAACGGGTAGGGGCGGACAAGTGGATGTTCTTCACCACCCTGCTGCTGATCGTGGTGGGACTGGCGATGGTCTTCTCCGCCTCGGCCGTGGTGGCGCAGGAGCGCTATCACTCAGAGTTTGCCTTTGTGGGCCGGCAGGCCGGATGGGCGCTGGCCGGCCTGCTGACCCTGGTTGCCCTCATGAACGTGGACTATCGCGTCTACAACTCGCCCCGGTTCATCTATCCCGCCCTGTGCGTCACCACGCTGCTGCTGGTGGCTGTCTTCTTCTTTCCGGGTTCGCACAACGTGCATCGCTGGATGCGGTTTGGCGCCTTCTTCAGCTTTCAGCCCTCAGAGATCGCGAAGCCGGTGGTGGTGCTGTTTCTGGCCTGGTTTCTGCACACCCGGCTGGACGCCATGCGCGACTGGAAGCACACCCTGCTGCGCGCGGCCATGATGCCGGTGGTCTTTATTCTGCTCATCGTAAAGCAGCCCGACCTGGGGACGGCTCTGGTGCTGGCCGGCGTGACCGCGATGATGCTGATGCTGGCGGGGATGGAGTGGAAGTATCTGCTGGGCAGCCTGTGCGTGGCGCTGCCCGGCCTGGCCGCGCTGCTGTTCATGGTGGCCTTCCGCCGCCAGCGCATGCTGGTGTTCCTCAATCCGAACTGCGATGCCAAGGAGGCCGGGGGCGCCGGCTACCACATCTGCCAGTCGCTGATCGCCGTGGGCACCGGCGGCGTTGCCGGACGCGGCTACATGGAGGGCATGCAGAAGCTCTTTTACCTGCCCGAGGCCTCCACGGACTTTATTTTTGCCAACATCGCCGAGGAGCTTGGGTTCATCGGCGCCATTGTGATTGTGCTGCTGTTCGTGGTCTTCGGCTGGCGCGGGTTGCGCGCGGCCTTCCGTTCCCAGGATCCCTTTGCCCGGCTGGCGGCCTTCGGCATCACCACCGCCCTGCTGCTGCAGGCCTTTTTCAACATCAGCGTGGTGCTGTCGCTGGTGCCCACCAAAGGGATTCCACTGCCATTGATCTCCTCCGGCGGCACCTCGCTGTTCTGCACCCTGGCCAGCATCGGAATACTGCTGAACATTACCAGGACGGCCGACTAGGGGCGAGCGGGTGGTGGGCCAGTTTCCGCATCGCCAGCCACTCAGGATTTCCGGCGATTTCGGGCCACAAGGGCGTTTTTCGGGATTGATTTATGGAGGCCGGCTCTCGAAACGTGCATTGGGCTGTTGATATCGGTATTCCAGGGCGACCCGCCGGCGATTGCGTCGTCGATGGCCGCCGATGGACGGCTTCTCCGTGATCTAATGTAGGCACCACGCCCCTCTGGCATTCACGGGACCGGTGTTCCCAGGTCTGAAGCGGAGAGTGGGCGTACCGGAGAGCTCCATGCAGAAGAAGACGCTCAGGCTGCTCGCTCTGGCATTCCTTGTGCAGGTCGTCTTTCCAAGCGCGACGTGGCAGGCACGAGCGCAGGCGGAGAAGTCCCCTTATACGGCCGCGGCTCCTCTCGATCAGTACCTGATGCCGGACAAGGATTCCGAAGTCGCGCTGGCTCGCAGTGCCGCTCCGGCATCCGTTTCGGACGAAGCGGAAGTGCTGGTGCTGGGACGGAACGGATATGCGACCGTAGCGAAGGGCAGGAATGGCTTTGTCTGCCTCGTGGAACGATCCTTTGGTGCCGCCACGGATTTCCCGGAATTCTGGAATGCGAAGATCATCAGCCCCATTTGCGTGAATCCACCCGCCGCAAGAACCTATCTGCCGACCGTTCTGATGAAGGCGAAGCTGGTGCTGGCAGGGAAATCGAAGACGGAAATCGCACAGACGATTCAATCCGGAATGGACAGCAAACAACTGCCGGCGCTTGAGCCCGGCGGGATGTGCTACATGATGTCGAAGCATCAGTACTTAAGCGACCAGGACAAAGGCTGGCATCCACACCTGATGTGGTTTGTACCGGGCGACGCGGCGAAAAGCTGGGGAGCGAATCTGCCGGGCTCGCCGGTTCTCGCGGCGAATGACCCCGAAGACCGAATGACCATCTTTCTCGTTTGGGTTGGCCACTGGTCCGACGGGACGCCGGCTCCGCCTGCTGCTCCCTGACCCGTAGTTCGAGGGTTGAGCGAACGCGCACTCGACAAGCGCCAAATCGCCAACGCACTCATCGACAGCAGATCGGTACCCAGAAGTCTTAGTGCTGTATCT
>PLGM01000026.1 GCA_003139795.1 Acidobacteriaceae bacterium
CACCTGCGCAGAGGTTCCCTAATAGCGAATCTCGCCGCACGTATCCGATTTGCCAACGCAGGATAAGACCTTACCGACTCGGATGACGGCTGGCTCATTGAGAGAAGAGACAAAAGCGGTGAAAGCAATTCTGTCAGCGGATGACCAACGACTCGCACCGGAGCCGAACGAAATGGCAACCGTGAAAAGCGCAGGCGAGCCACTTCGACTGGGCCGTCGAGAGCCGTCAGTTCGGATCGCGATTGTTGTGAGCCACCCTATCCAGTATTTCGCACCTTGGTACGGCGCGTTGGCTGCAATTCCGGAAGTGGCGTTGAAGGTCTTCTTTTGCTGCAGACTAGGTGCAGAGACCTACTACGACAGTAAGTTCGGAATCAATGTAAAGTGGGATATACCGCTCTTCGATGGGTACGATTCGGAGTTCCTAGATAGCCGCAAAGAGATTAGGCGAAGCAACTTCTGGGCGACGGACAATCCCAACGTCGGTGACGCACTTGGCAAGTTTCATCCACAGGTCGTAGTGGTCCACGGATATGCGCATCGGACCGTCTGGAGAGCAGTTAGCTGGTGTAACAGGAACCGGATTCCCGTGATGCTGGCCTCTGACTCAAACGGGGCCGTAAAACTCGCACCCTGGAAGCGCGCCGCGAAGGCAATTATTGTCAAGCACTTTTATCGACATTTGGATGGCGCCTTATCCGTCGGTGACAATAATAGGACCTATCATCTAAATTACGGCCTTCCGGAAGAAAGAATCTTTGCGGGAACTCTGCCTATCGATTGCAATCGGCTGCTCGCTTCAGTAGGAGATGCGGCCGCGGCGCGACGAGACATCCGCAGACGATATGGGATTCCCGAGGACGCATTTGTAGTAATCTACGCGGGAAAACTGATCCCGCTGAAATGCCCTTTACACCTGTTGCAAGCCATCCATAACTGCGACCAACGGGGACTGAAGGTCTGGGGGCTCTTGGTTGGTGAAGGTCTGGAGCGGCGACGCTTGGAGTCGTTCCTTGCTGACCGCAATGTAAAGAACATTGTGTTGACTGGGTTCGTGAATCAGAGTTCTATCGGAATGTACTATGCGGCTTCTGACGCTGTTGCGCTAATGTCAGAGTACGAACCCAAAGGTCTCGTGGTTCCCGAGGCGGGTTGTTTTGGATGCCCGGCAATCTTGAGCGACCGAATTGGATGCGTTGGCCCAACCGATAGCGCCCGACCCAACGAAAATGCCTTGGTGTACTCGTGGGCGGATATCGAAGCGCTGACGAACTGTATCGTCCATTTGTACAAGGACCAGTCGATTTACCGCTTCATGTCGGAGGCCGCGGTGAGGATCGCGAAGTCCCAAGACATCGCGATAGGTGCGCAGCATTTGGCGGATGCTGCCAGAAGGCTTCAGTACCTGGGGTGTACAGCTAATAGAAAGTGACACATGTGTACGAAAGACCCCTATGACCGCAATGCCCACGCATCTCTGGCCGGCGCGATACAGAATGATCGACGGTTGGCGCGCCTTGGCAGCGCTCACGGTTGTATGCCATCATTTGCACTTTGGAATCCAGTACAACGTTGGGCACATGGGCGTCATGGTGTTCTTCGTGATCAGCGGATATTGTATCGCGGCCACGTCGGAATCGTGCCTCCGCCATGGCCATGGCTTCACGACTTATATGCGCAGACGAGTGCGGCGCATCTATCCGCCTTACCTCTTCGCACTTCTCTTTTTTGCCGCTACGCGTCTCTTGAAGTGGACAATGGGCGGAGGCATGCAGTTGTCCTCCTCTATCATCGTATGGCTGCAGACGCTCACCCTGACGCAATGGCTAACGTTGCTCTGGCACCCAGCGACCTATGCCTCTTCCAATCAAACCCTGTGTGTAGCAGCATTTTGGTCGCTCAATTACGAGGAACAGTTTTATCTGGTGATCGGTGCAATCATGGTGGTGTCATCCCGGTTAGGTTGGCCAATTATGTGGGGAGTGCTGGCCTTGATGATTCCTGCATTTGCATGGAACCTAACCCACCCTTCCATCTCGTATGGGTTTTTCCTTGAATACTGGGTCCACTTCAGCCTCGGTGCTCTGGTGTTCTATCGGCTTTGTAAGATGACGAATGCCACAGCCAGCAGGACTATAGATGCCGGCCTATCGATTCTTGTCTTGGGATCGGGGGTCGCGTGGGCCCTGAACAAGGGGCCCGGTTTCCCGCTGCAGCGCTCAGTTTATGCGGAGTGGTTCATCTGCGGTGCATTTGCCTTGTTTCTGTTGGTTGCACGTTCGGTGGACGATTTCCTGGTCCGGACATGGTTGGCTCAAAGCTGGCCCAATTCGGCATTCTAACTTACAGCCTCTATCTGGTCCATCAATTCAACTTGCAATCGGCCAACGGAGCGGCAGAGCTACTGTTCCGAATTGGTGTACCTCACTTGTTCAAGATTCCCATTGAGATTATCGCCATGGTGATGATCGCGGCAGTTTTCTGGTACTTCTGTGAAAGGCCATTTATCAACAAGCCGCTGGACCGAAGTGCCTCTGCGCGAACCGCACCAGTCCCAGCCAAGTTAGAAACAGTTTGAGATTCACGATGGAACGGATGCGCAACTGTTTCATGCCGAAATATGCATCACGGCGGGCCGGAGCTTGGCTACCATCAGATTTGTGGTTACGCTCTCCTGGAAAGTATTGTCCCTCAGCATGTTAGTCGGGTACACATCGCAGCCCGAGACGATCGGCTGCTATCCCTGTAGAGTTCATCCGTGAAGAGCGAAACATATCAGGGCCGTTGATTCCTCACTAGTACGAAGACAGCTCGCAGAAGGAGTTACGCAGGGATGCCTAACCGCATGTACCGCTCAAAGTTGTATGAGAACTACGCAACAGTGCAGACACCAGTATGGAACGAGTCCGACAGCAGGCGGGACGCGGTCTGGAGCCAGGCGACATTGAGCCGGCTGCATGGCTGGTTGCCACAAGATAAGAAGGCTAAATGCCTTGACCTAGGCTGCGGTTCCGGTCTATTGTTGGAAACGCTTTGCGATGCCGGCTATTCCGACGTGCGGGGCGTGGACCTTGGCGGACAGGCTATCAACGTCGCCAGGAAGAGAGGCCATCAAGTTGTCCAGGCCGATCTTCGGGATTTTCTACGAGGGGCCAATGATTCTTTCGATCTGATCACGGCATTTGACGTGATTGAGCACTTCGATAAAGACGAATTAATCGAAGTTCTGGCTCTTGTTCATGATCGCCTTAGCCCAGGTGGACGATTCATCCTTCAAACGCCGAATGCGTTATCACCATGGGCAGCAAGTTATCGATACGAAGATCTTACCCATGAGTTGATATTCGGTCCTCACTGCATCACCTCTGTATTGCAACTCATGGGATTTCATGACGTTCGAATACGGGAAATCACACCCTACGTCCACGGCGCATTCAGCGCAGTGCGCTGGGCGCTTTGGAAAGTAATTCGGATGAGTTGCGCCTTGTGGAACATTGTCGAAACTGGCTCCGACAAAGGGGGGATATACACGCGCAATATGGTTGTCATGGCAATTCGGCCACTGGGGTCACAGTGAGAATCCTCTACTGCGGGGACCTATGGGACGGCGGCACATGCCGGATGCGCATGGAAGCTCTACAGCAACTTGGCTCCTCAGTGTTCGCGGTGGACTGTACTTGTCCACCTCATGGTCCTCTTCGTTTTGCCTATCGAGTGGGAAACAAAATTGGTTGGCCCTTGGATACCGTCGGCGCCAATCGACAGTTGCTGGACCTTGCTCAACAGTACATGCCAGATATTGCCTGGATCGATAAAGGGCTAACCATTCGGTATAATACGCTGTTGCGCCTTCGCCAATCTGTGCCAAATATACGCTTGGTGCACTACAGTCCGGACGACATGTATGGCAAACACAATCAATCAAGGAGCTACCTAAGCGGAATTCCAGTCTACGATTTACACGTCACAACCAAGTCCTACAACGTTGCTGAACTCTACAACATGGGTGCTCGTGCGGTGCTGTTTGTGAACAATGCCTTTTGTTCGGGCGTGCATCGGCCGATGAGCGTGTCCGGTACAGAGCGGGCAGCTTTCGGCGGCCCGGTAGGGTTCATTGGAGCTTTTGAGAGTTACCGCGCCGAGGCAATATGGTTTCTGGTTTGCAATGGGATTCAGGTTCGAGTTTGGGGCGCGGTGCGGGGAGGCGGATGGTTGAAGTGGGGCGCTTCTCACGTTCATTCCAATCTTAGGATAGAGAGTCGCGCACTCTTCGGCGATGAATATGCCAAAGGCATTTGCAGCTTCGACATCAATCTCTGCTTCCTGCGCCGACTGAATCGGGATTTGCAGACACAACGTTCCGTCGAGATTCCCGCCTGTGGAGCGTTTATGCTGGCGGAACGCACGCAGGAGCATGAGGCACTATTTACAGAGAATCGAGAAGTTTCATTTTTCGCCACCCGTGAGGAATTGCTACAGAAATGCCGCTACTACCTGGAACATCCGCTGGAAAGAGAGTCGATTGCCCTAGCAGGGCGGCGCCGTTGTATCGAATCTGATTACTCGTATGAAGGACACGTAATGCGCGTATTGGCGAGATTGGCGGACCAGGAAGCGCACGAGTCACAGGCGGAGAAACACAGTGCGGCCGATGGCCCATAGGATCTACCTCTGACAAGAGTTGTGACTGCTGCTTTATGACTATGATTAGCCCGACCCGCCTGTACAGGCCTGAGCCTTCTCTCTCATCCACCAGTCGTCTCGCTCACGAGTCGATTCGAAGAAGCATTCTTGACGGCAGGCAGCCAATACTGATTTATGCACTGCTGCTTTCGGGCCTATTATGCACAGGAGGGGCAATCCTAGGTGATCGAGCCGGTTTGGCTCTGGCCAGTCTTGGCACGCTGATTGTAGCTTATGGGGTGGGAGCCATCGGCCGTAAGGTTCTGCCGAATTCGGTTGCATTTGTCGCCCTCATATCCGTATACGGTGCGCAAATTGCCGTTCAGTTCCTCGTTGCACTTCTGAACCTTCCGTTTGCGAAGAACGGCACGGACTTTGGCATTTTTGAGCATACGGGTGCTATTACGCTCAGTCACCTCTGTCTACTCGGAGGTAGCCTGATCGCTGCCAAGGTTCTATCTGCATTCACTCATGATCGCGACAGCCTGGCGGGGGATCTTGGCAGGAATCCGTCTCCGCGCACAAAAGTCTATCTTGTCGCGGCATTGATTTTAGTAATCTCAGGGAGTGTCGTCCCGTATGCACTTACCGATACCGCGCGCTATATAGCATTTGTGCTGACGGCCAATCTTGAAGGTGCATGCTTCTTTGTCGGCTGGTTTAGCACAGATATGGGCATTGTGGGAACCTGGTGCTTGGTTGCCCTCCTCGGTAATGCTCTTATCGGTGGGTTATTGGGAACGCGGTACGGTATCGTACTGCTCGGCATCTACGTCGTGGGGCGGTTAGTATCGAGGCGTGAGCGAAACCGATGGCGAATGGCAGCCTTCGCTGCTGTATTGATGGTGCCTGCTCTCTTCGTTTTTAGCACCATTGGTCATTTGCGAGGGAGTCAGGGGCGAGGCTCGCTCGATTTGGTTGATATATCCCACCTATACACTTTGGTAGATTCGACATTTCAGGCCGCAACAGGAACTGGTTCAGAAGATTCCATCTTTGATTCGCTGTCGAGGCTATATGCATGGCCCAACGCAGCTGCTGTCGCGCTTACCCCAGAGACGGTTTCGTATAGAGGCTTTGCGCAATGGCTTTCCGAGTGCAAATTCTATGCGACAATCTGGGGCAATTCAGAGGGAGGGAAAGAGCGGGCCTCCGAGAACAACGTTGGTACCTTTCATGGCAGAGACTACGGATTCAGCAATTCGACCCAAAGCACTACTGAATTTGGGGTTGTTGCGGATGGATGGTCGACTGCTGGCGCTTTTGGGGTTTGTCTGTTTGCTTTTCTGGTAGCACTTGGTATCTGTGGGACGGAGCGAATAATCACGCGGTTTCGATTTAGTTCTGGCGGGTCCCTTCTCGCATTGTGTATCCTGTGCAAAGTATCGATGATGTGCTATGTGTACCCTGTTCCGATCGTCCTGCGTACCTTATTGATAACGACCACTATGTGGAGTCTTATCATCAAGATCGTGGATGTTTTTGGGAGTGGAGTTGTCGCTACTCCGCGGCGACTAAGAGATGGTTCGAGAGGTTATGAACTAATGTAGCTAAGGTGCTTGTGATCCCGTGGCGAATGCACCAAGGACGGACCGGAGTTGTCGGATCCCCCAAAGCGGAATTGTTGGGGAATCCGACAGCCTAGGATAGAGTAGTAATCGGAAGAGAGGTTGAAGCAGGATGATCAGGCCATTTGATAAGCCGATCTATGTCGCGCGCCCAGCGCTGCCCTCATTAGAGGAATTCCGGTGTGGACTGGAGGGAATTTGGGACCGCGCTTGGTTGACAAACAACGGACCGCTGGTGGAGCAGTTCCGGGACAACCTAATAACGTTTTGCGGAACCAAGAATCTGTCACTCTTTGTCAACGGCACGCTTGCGCTGCAGATTGCACTTCAGGGGATGGGGATCACGGGGGATGTCATCACTACGCCATACACGTTTGTGGCGACAACCCACAGCCTGTTTTGGAACAAGATACGACCGGTGTTTGTTGACATCGAACCGGATTACTATTCGCTTGATCCGGCGCAAGTTGAGGCGGCGATCACTCCTTGGACAAGCGCAATTCTGGCAGTTCACGTATATGGCCAGCCCTGCTATCTGGAGAATTTGGAACGGATTGCCCGGAAACACGGATTGAAGCTTCTCTATGATGCGGCACACGCGTTTGGTGTCGAGGTGAATGGAACATCCATAGCTCATTTCGGCGACCTGAGCATGTTCAGCTTTCATGCGACGAAGATATTCCATTCGATCGAAGGTGGGATGTTGACTTTTCGCGACCCAGAGTACCGGCGGCTTTTTGATTACCTGAAGAATTTCGGCTTCGAGAACGAGACGGAAGTCGTGATGCCTGGGACGAACGCGAAGATGAACGAATTCCAGGCATTGATGGGGCTGCTTCTTCTGCGCCGCATGGATGAGATGATCGAGAGGCGCCGCGCAATCAACGAACGCTACCGCGAAAGGCTCGCCTTGATTCCGGGTATTCGGTTGGTCTCACCTCCAGCGGAAACAGTTCGTTACAACTACGCGTACATGCCAGTGGAAGTGGAGCAGGACGAGTTCGGCCTTACGCGCGATCAGTTGTATCTGAAGTTGCGTGAGTTCAACGTGTTTGCTCGGCGATACTTCTATCCATTGGTTCCCGACTACGCTTGCTATCGGGGGTTGGTGGCAAGCGGAAATTTGCCAGTGGCCCGGAGAGCCGCATCTCGGGTTTTAACGCTTCCAATCTATAGCGATCTTGCTTTGGACGATGTGGACCGCATCTGCGACATCATCGGGGACATTGCGTCTCGAAGTTGCAAATGGGCACTGGCGGCTAGCCAATCGGGGCAAGCCGACTCGGTGTTGGCGCTTACGGATACACAATTGTGAATGTGAACCCAGAATCTACGCCTGGCCTAAAGTCCAGATCGATTGCCGCATTTGGGTGGAGTGCGGTCGATGCTGCTGGTCGCCAGGGGATTCAATTCCTGGTGACCCTGATTCTTGCCCGTTTGCTCTCTCCCGCGGAATTCGGGCTCCTCGGTATGCTGTCGCTGTTCATCGCGCTGGGCGGTTCGATTGTCGACAGCGGATTCGGCTCTGCGTTGATCCAGCGCAAGGAGATAACCGAAGCGGACAAATCCTCGGTGTTCTTTTTCAATGCGGCGATGGGCGCACTGATGGCGTTGACGATTGCGGCTGCGGCGCCCTGGATTGCGGGCTTTTATCGTCAGCCAATTCTGCTTCCGCTTACCCGCGTGATGGCCTTGAACCTATTCATCGGTTCATTCGGCGTAGTGCAACTCGCGCTTTTAAGGCGCAGCCTCGATTTTCGCACGCAGTGCAAGGCCAGCATCTTGGCAATCGTCGTTTCTGGCGTCTTGGCGATATGGATGGCCTGGAGAGGGTACGGCGTCTGGAGCCTTGCGGCGCAGGCGCTGGTATCTACCGCCGCTTCCACAGCTCTGATTTGGGTCTTTTGCCCTTGGAAGCCTATCATGCGGTTTCGGGTCGATTCTCTGCGATCGCTCTTTGGCTACGGTTCGCGCTTGCTGGCGTCGGGACTGCTAAGCACGTTTTTCGATCGAATTCAATTAACCGTGATAGGCAAGGCGTTTTCCGCAACTGAGCTGGGGTTCTACACCCGCGCCTACAGCACACAACAATTCCCGGTGAGCCTGCTCTCCATGGTCGTCAATCGAGTGACCATGCCGATCTTCTCTAAGTTATCCCATGTAGGGGGCGCGCTTCGGCCGGTTGTCCGCAAGGCTCAGATAAGCATCATGCTCCCGACGCTGCCGATGATGTTCGGGCTGGCAGTAGTGGCGAGGCCGCTGGTGCTGGTCCTTTTTGGCGCAAAGTGGCTCCCTTGCGTGCCCTATCTTAGTGTGCTGAGCCTGGCCGGTGCTTTGTGGCCGCTGCACATGACGAATTTGGACGTTGTGATGGCTGTCGGCAGGTCGGATATCTACTTGCGCCTTGAAGTGATCAAGAAGATTCTCATTGTATTAGGCCTCCTAGCCACTTTCAAAATCAGTGTGATGGCCATGGTCTGGGCTTTTCTGATCGTATCGGTTATGTGTGTCTTCCTGAATATGCACTATACGAAAGCCCTGATAGGCTACGGGACCGTAGCGCAATTCATCGACCTTGCGCCTTATGCTGCGGTCGCGGCCTTCACCAGCGCTCTTGCCTGGGCTGCCGGCCTTCCCTTTTCTCATTGGCCGCCCCTCCAGTTATTCTCGTCTGTCCTGGTGGGAGTTGTGAGTTATCCCGCCATTTGTCACGTACTGCGGCTTGAATCCTACAAATTCGCCGTGGCTGCAATTTGCGGGGCATTTTTGTCAAGAGCAAGAAGCGAATCCGATCTGAATGCGCCACGGATTGGTTGTGCATAAAATGAGGAGTAAAACCCCAATAGTGATCTGGGGCGCTGGCGGCCATGCAACCGTCGTGACGGAAATTCTGGAGATTTGTGGCCGATGGTCGATCGTCGGCTATCTGGACGAGGTCAACCCCGGGCGATGGGGCGCCACTTTCGGCGACTACCCGATCCTCGGCGGAGAAGAGGCATTTCAGGGGCTGGGAAAGCAAGGCATCCGACATATAGCGCTTGCTTTGGGGGACAACCGGGCCCGGCAACGTGCAGGAGAAGCAACGCAGGAAATGGGGCTCGAGTGCGTCACAGCCATCCACCCCAATGCATATGTTTCACCTAAGGCAGCAATTGGGCGAGGCGTCGTGTGCGCTGCAGGAGCTGTCGTAGGGCCGGTAACGAACATCTCCGATGGCGTCATTGTGAACACGGGCGCGACGATCGATCATGGCTGTTGCGTTGCGTCGTATGCACATATTTCACCCGGTGCAAGTCTGGGGGGTGAAGTGGCAGTTGGCGAGGGCGCGTGGATCGGACTAGGCGCCTCAGTTCTGGACAAGAGACACATCGGCGAATGGACGATCATTGGCGCCGGCGCGGTGGTCACTCGCGATATACCAGCCGGTGTGGTGGCATTTGGTGTGCCTGCTAAGATACAACGGCAGAATACCTCCTCGCCCAATCAGGCCCCTTGAGCTATCCGAAAGCTTTCATTGGCCCGTCGGCGGGACTCGCCATTCAAGCGGTTCTTTCAAGTAAGCCTTCGTTTGGGCTTCAAAAATACGATATGCAACCCCCTCAGGTCGGATTAACTGACAGTATTCGCCTCGTAAGAGATCCGCTGGTGAGTGTCGCGATGGCTTCGTAGGAGACCTCCAAGAGGAAAGGAGTAAGAGATGCGGAAGGTTATGAAAGGGGGATCGCGTGAAAAACGATAACTTCATCGCAACGAGCATGACGAAGTCAGGATCTTCGTCTGACTCACAGGCTGATTCTGATCGAAGTCAAGAACTTCGCAGCCCTGGGAAGCGAATACTGCACGTTTATCCGGCGAAGATGTTTATTCACCTCGCCACGATGATAGAGAACACAAATGTTGTCTTTTCCGAATTCGAAAACCAAACAGTTCTCGTCGCTCCGGGCGAGCGAGATGCGAAGTTCAGCAAGTTTGCCAAGTCGAAGGCGCTCCGCATACTCTCCCCGGCCTCGATACTTTTACTCATTGGCCGCCGTCGCTTCGACTTCGTCGTCTTTCACAGCGATCACTGGCCCAAATTCTGGATTGTCGCATCGTTGGCTATTCTTGCGGGCTCAAGGCCAATCTGGATCCCTTGGAGCGGTGAACTCCAGTCGAGCGGGGGGGTGAAGAGCCGGATCAACGCAGGTCTAAAGAGCTGGACAATACCGCGTTTCAATCGGTGTGTGTTTCTCGCGGCCAGTGACCAAGTTCGGGCAGAAAAGCTCTGCGGTCGCAACGTACGGTCCATCGTTATTCCATATTACAACCCATCGTACCTCGGTCGATCCAGCCTTTCGTCAGAACGAAATGTCGATTCGTCAATCGTGCGCGTACAGATCGGCAATAGTGGTGAGGAGGACAATGGCCATCTGGCCTGCCTTGCCGAACTGTCGCGCGTTCGCAACTTGGCGTTCACCGTTGTTTATCCTTTGGGCTACCACTCTGCTCCAGGGTACATCGAGCGTCTTAAGACAGCATCGAAGCAGTCCGCTGCGGTCTCATGCGAGCTCATTGACCGTCTGCTCCCTTTCGATGAATTCGACAGGCTCATCGATTCTTGCGACGCTCTGCTGCTTGCGAGTCATCGACAACGAGCTCTGTATAGTATCTACCGATATTTGGCGGCGGGCAAGCCGGTCTTCTTACCGAAAGACGCTGAGATCCGCCGCGATCTGGAGGCCACAGGCTTCGAGGTGCAAGCTCTCGAGTCGCTCGGAAGCATGAGTGCATCTGAGTTCTCTTGTCTCTGCAAGCGGAAATGCGGGGCAAATATCAGCGTGGCACAGGAGCATCTCGGCCTAGAAGGAATCAGGAGAAAGTGGGCAAATGTCATAGCCGAAGTGACAATGGGATAAACAGGCGTCGGCCGCTCAAGGTGCACGCTGAGTTCTCTATTCAGGTCAAGAACGGCAATCCGGCAATCTAATATGAGCTAAAGACACTAAAGGTTTTGGTATCCACATAACCGCCAAAGATAATACGCTGTATTTACCATCCTACTTGGTGCATCCTGGAACTCTGGGAGCAGCGGCTCTTAAGTGTAGTATTCAGCGCTTTGCTCCGCTAGTACCTGCTCAACCAAGACCGCTGCGAGTTGGAAGTGATGAGATGTGCGGCAAGCCGGAGCCAATCAGGGCTGAAAGCACTCTTTGAGGCGTTGGAACCTCGATTGGGATTTTACGGATCAGACATGCTAAATTCTCCGATTGAATACGTCGAAAGCGATCGTCTCTTGAAGGACCCACTGGTGAGCGTCGTGATGATTACGTACAACCACGAGCGCTATCTGGCCGAGGCGATTGAAGGCGTCGTGGGACAGGTGACAAGTTTCCCAGTTGAGCTCCTCATCGGCGAGGACTGCTCGACCGACGGGACGAGAACAATTGCGCTTAGCTACCAGAAGCGATTCCCAGTGCAGATTCGTGTGATCACGTCAGAACGAAACGTGGGCATGCACGAGAATCTTGCTCGGCTCGCAGCGGCCGCGCGAGGGAAATACATAGCTTTTTGCGAGGGAGACGATTATTGGTGCAGGCTAGACAAGCTGGAGCTTCAGATATCAGTCCTGGAGAGCGATCCCAGTATCAGCCTTGTTTGCAGCAGTTGGCGAACGATTTCCGAAGATGGTGTCCCTATCAATCCAGACACGCTTTCCCTTGGGAGGGGCCGCGGGCACTACTTCGGTTTGGACGATATTATAGTGTCAGGGAGGATTAGGACGCTGACAGTGTGTACGCGGACTGCACTGGTTAAGAAGGCAATGCGCGAATCACCGTTATGCAAGCTCGGCAGGTATCCGATGGGTGATCATCCTCTCTGGGTTGCATTGAGTCGATACGGCGCCTGTTATTGAATGCCAGATGTTTATGCAGCTTACAGAGTTTCAGGAGGGTCCGCGACTAGGCCGCGCGATCCAATGAATGCCTACAAGCTTCTAGCTGGTCTTGGGGAATTTGAAAGAGACGTGCTGGACCTGTACGAGTTCCCGCAGGGAGAAGAAGCAACGATGTTGTTTAAGATTTCTGCTACACGCCGCCGGTTTCGTGCGCTTGCGTTGTTGGGTGAATCAGCCAAGGCAAGAGATGAGTTGCAAAGGCTAAAGGGATTTGGCATCCGAATAGGCGCAAAAGACAGGCTTATGTATATGATATCTACCTTAGTACACTCTGGAACTGCGGGAGCCCTGACTCTTAAATGGGGAATTCATATGTGGCGCGCAATGAGATACGGCATAAGGCCGAATGGGGAAAGACCCAAGTTACGATGAGCGAAGCTGAGACAGTAAGGGCCGTGATGGCGACCAAGATAAGTATAGTCAGCAACGCAACTTTGGCCGACGGTCCAACGCTGTTACGACTCGTGCCGCACTGGCTTCGCGTGTTTGGCTCACGGTTGGATGAAATCATACTAGTTGTGGATTCAGAACCACTTATCGGACGAATCGCCGAGTTGCAACGTGGGCAGTCAAACCAGGGCAGAATGAAGGAGGCAATACAGTCTCTTGAGGTGTCAGATGCAAGAGTGCGGTTCGTCTCGCTTGAGTCTATCAAGCCAACAGCGTTACAGCGCCGCTGGTTCGGGAGAGCGCGGCCGGTACGATGCCAGGCCGGAACCCCTATTCTTGCGTTCATCGCCGCTATTGATCAAGCGCGATGCGACATCGTACTGCGGTGCGATTCGGACATGTTGTTCTGTGAAAACGGCTGGCTCGATGAGGCGATTCAGTCATTAGAAGAGGGCGTAGACGTGTATGAGCCGCCGCATTTGCATCTCGGCGTAGAGAGGGAGGTGTCCTCGCGGGCGTTTATGATCGCCAAACAATCATTCTATGGCCACCTGCCACTGCGTAATCTGCGGCTCGACGTGCTACGAGTGCTGCACCGAATGAGTAAGGGCCGTCCGCCGTGGCTTGCACTTGAACAGATGATGACGTCCAGCGTGGCCAAGGGGCAACTTTTTCACAAGGTCGGGCGCAATACCGATCTTGGCTTTTCCCTCCACGGCTTAAAGCGTGCTTGGATAGGCTCACCTTGGTTCGATGAGGTGATCCGCTTCGTTGAATCAGGCGAAGTTCCATCTCAGCAGCAGAGGTGCTGGGACTTCGTCCCTGAATATTGGGGTATTGAGGTCCACTGACTGGCGCATTGAAATGGGGCCCTTCACAGATAAGACGACCTAGACAGTGTTGAACAAGCAAGGACAAGGAAATGCGAGAAGTCGGACTTTGAAGATGCGAGTTTGTGGCCAATTGGTCCCGGTATTCTTGATTCAGGCGGAATGTAGGATCTCGGTACCGCCGGAGAAGGATGTCGCTGGAAATGTTGCAGACTCGGATCAGCTTGATGCTGTAGCGACACATAAGTCATTTTCTATTGATCGCCTGTCAACCCTATCCCTGCGCATTTTGAGAAAGTTGAGTTCTGGAGGGCCGTTATGAGCGTGCTGATCGCAACGACCGGCCATTACAATGATCGGCCCAGTGGATCAGCAAAAATAGCATTCGATGAGGCTGTGCAACTGGAGCACCGCGGGATAGATACCTGGGTGCTAGCGCAGGGGGCGTCTTTGCTCCCCGAACATGAACTGTATAAAGGAATTCATCTTCTGCGGTATACCCCGGCGACGGTCGCAGCTTGGAATCCATCGCGTGCATTTGTTCATCAAAGAACTGTGGCCAGGCTGCTCTCGCGCCATTTGCCACAAGTGAATGCGATCCACGGACATATTCCACTCGCGTACTTGGCAGCACTAGACTTCTACGGAGATTCAATCCACTCATCTTATACCATTCATTCGCCTACGAAGATGGAAATGGCGATTGAGTGGAGAAACTCAAGCTTCGCACGAAGGATGATGGCTCCTCTCGGGCTGGCGATAATCAACCGGATTGAGGCTCAATGCCTGCGCCGGTCGCGCGTGATCACTGCGCTTTCGCAATACACGATCAACTGCATCGGCGAAATCCACGGGAAGGAACTCGCTAAAAGAATTCGATTGATACCTGGATGGGTGGATACCAATCGCTTCATCCCGTCGGATGACCGGCTGCGTGCCAAGAGAGAGTTAGGGTGGACAACTGATCGCCCGGTCTTGTTTACATTGCGGCGACTGGTTCAACGAATGGGGTTGGACAGGTTGCTTAAGGCCACGCGTCAATTGCTAGGAGAAGGACTCAAGTTTCACTTGGTGATCGGGGGGGACGGACCGTTGCGGGTCAGACTGGAGGGGCAGGCAAGAATCCTCGGGCTGAGCAAGTCGGTTACATTCCTAGGGCGGCTGGAGGATCGCGTGTTGCCCATTGCCTACGCAGCATGCGACGCTTTTGTGCTACCTACAGCAGAATTGGAGTGCTTCGGGATTATTGCTCTGGAGGCGTTGTCGGCGGGGCGCCCGGTATTGGCGACTCCGGTGGGAGCAATTCCGGAAATAATTTGCAAATTCGAGCCATCCTGGGTGGCACGATCGGCGAAGGTTGGGGACATTGCCGCTTTGATGCGCGACTACTTGCTGGGCAGGTTGCCGGAGCATACTCCGGCGCAACTTCACGCTCAGGTTCACCACTATTTCAGCCGCGAGCAGGTACTGGACAAGTTCATCGAGGCCACCTTAGGAGGAGTTGACAGCCGATGACGACACTTGTCGAGCCACGAACGGAAGAGCGGTATCTGGGAAGGGTTACAGCCTTTAATTCTCCGGAAGAGGTGATGGGAACATGAAGAAGACGATACTAATCCTTGTCGCCTACTATTTGCCGGGATTCAAGGCTGGAGGACCCATTCGAAGTATCTCAGGCTTGGTTGAGGGTCTGAGTGATGATTATGGTTTCATGATCATCTGTGGGGATCGCGACCTCGGCGAGAAGCAGCCATTCCCAAATGAGCCGGTGGGACGCTGGCATAACTATGGTGTAGCCAGAATCTTGCGCATTCCTACCGGGTTCGGCGGAGCGATAATGATGCTGCGTGCACTCCGCTCGGAGAGCTACGACATCCTGTATATCAACAGCATTTGGTCGCGCCTCTATTCGATGTTGCCAATCGCGTGCCGGAAATTCGGGTTGTTACCCAGAACATCGGTCGTCGTAGCGCCTCGAGGGGAGCTATCGATCGGAGCGCTTAGAATCAAGCCGAGGCAGAAACGGCTATATCTAGCCCTCGCGAGAAAAGCACGGCTCTTCGACGGGGTGCTTTGGCAGGCGTCGAGCGGAGCTGAAAAGATCGACATCATAAACACGTTCGGAAATGTCGATGTGAGGGAGGCAGCCTCGATTGCCGAGAGCAGTTTCAGAAACCGCGAACCAAGCAGCGCAGAGAGAGAAGTCCTCATCAAGCCGGATTTGCCCGTTGCCAGCAGACCGGAGGACACCCTTAGCAGACGCGTATCGAAAGCACCAGGAGAACTGCGAGTCGTCACGCTAGGGAGAGTCTGCCTTATGAAGAACATAGAGTTCGCCATTCGGCTCTTCCACAATGTCCGGGGGCAGGTTAAGTACGACATCTACGGCCCGCTGGAAGATAGGGAGTATTTGGCGAAGTGCGAACAGCAGTGCGCTGACCTACCTCACACAGTTACTGTCCGATTTATGGGTGGAATCCCACATGATGCGGTACAGGAGGTCCTAAGGGAATATCATTTGTTCCTGCTTCCCACCTTGGGTGAGAACTATGGGCACGTGATATCCGAAGCAATGCAAGCAGGATGCGTCCCGCTGATCAGTGATTGTACGCCCTGGCGGAACCTAGAGGAAGCTGGTGCTGGATGGGACCTACCGCTTTCGAACCCCGAAGCGTTTATTGACGCGTTGCAAACCGCGGTGGCGTGGACAGATGACAATTTCCAGCAACTATCTGGCAACGCTGGAAGATTTGTTAGAGATCACATTATGACCCGAGGCGCGATTCGCGAGAATAGATTGCTTTTCGAATCCGTATGACGCAGCGGCGACAATCCTTTAATCAAACAATGTTGATTAGGGCCTGTTCACACTAAT
>PLGM01000045.1 GCA_003139795.1 Acidobacteriaceae bacterium
TGATCGTGGACGACTCCGCCGTAGTTCGCCAGACGCTACGTGAGGTGCTGGAGTCGGACCCGGAGATCGAAGTAATCGCTACGGCCGGCGATCCCTTTGTGGCCGCCGACCGGATTGCCGAACAGGTGCCGGACGTGATCACGCTGGACATTGAGATGCCGCGTATGGATGGGCTGACTTTCCTGAAGAAGCTGATGAGCCAGCATCCGATTCCGGTGGTGATCTGTTCGAGCCTGGCCGATGAGGGCGCGCAAAGCACCTTCCGAGCGCTGGAGTATGGCGCGGTGGAGATCATTACCAAGCCCAAACTTGGAACCAAGCAGTTTCTTGAGGACTCGCGTATCGAAATCTGCAATGCGGTGAAGTCCGCTGCGGCCGCCAGACTAAGCTCTTTGAAGCCCAGCCACATGGTCGAGCCCAAGCTCAACGCCGACTGCATCCTCTCGCAGGCCACCGGCGCCATGGTCGAGACCACCGAGAAAGTGGTAGTGATCGGCGCGTCTACAGGCGGAACCGAGGCGCTAAAAACTGTGCTCGAAGCGCTGCCCGCCGATACTCCCGGCATCGTGATCGTGCAGCACATGCCAGAGTTGTTTACGCGTGCCTTTGCGGCGCGGCTCGATGGGCTGTGCGCCATCACCGTCAAAGAGGCGGAGACGAACGATACAGTGATTCGCGGGCGGGCACTGATTGCGCCGGGGAACCATCACATGCTTCTGAAGCGCAGTGGGGCACGCTACTACGTCGAGATTAAGGACGGCCCGCTGGTCTGCCGGCACCGCCCCTCGGTTGATGTACTCTTTCGCTCCGCGGCCCGCTATGCCGGGCGGAACGCAGTGGGCGTAATCCTGACCGGAATGGGCGACGACGGTGCTCGCGGCATGCTCGAAATGAAGCAGGCAGGCGCCAAGACCATCGCCCAGGACGAGGCTACCTGCGTGGTCTTCGGCATGCCCAAGGAGGCGATCAAGCTGGGTGGCGTCGACAAGATCCTGCCGTTGCATTCGGTGGCCGGGACGATCCTTTAGCCGGGCCTTTTTGTTGGGCGCCAACTGGCGATGTATCGCTCGCAGACCGGCAATGCCATCGGTAAGGATAGTGACCAGAGTCCTGTCATTTGCTCCAGACCTACCAGGCGCGGGGCTTGCAGCGTTGAGTTCTGCAGAGCCTCAGCAGCGTATGAAAGCAAAACGCGTTGCATCTCCGTCGTTCCGGCCAACCAACTTAACCCCTGTTGGAGTCGCCATGTATGGCAGCGTGCCTGCGTCTCAATAGTCCGTGATGAATCAATCCACCGCCGAACGTCCAGCATCGGTAATGGAAAGCGACTTTCCTTTCCGGGATCAGCTGAACTATGAACTACTCAGATCAAGACTGATTCAATGTCCGTGTAACTCGACAATTGTGCAATCTAGCTATTTACTTGACGCCACCAACCACAAGCAGTAGTGTTTTGGGTTGTGGACGAAGATTATCCCAGGACGTTGCTTGAGTTGGAGAAGCGTTTTTCCAGCGAGGAGGCGTGCGCTGAATACTTGGCGGCCCTACGCTGACCATCGGGATGGAGTTGCCCGCGCTGCAAGGCGGTCGAAGGTTGGACGGTGCGACGCGCCCGTTGGCTTTGCGGTCATTGCCGCTACGAGGTGTCGGTCACGGCTGGAACTATTCTTCAGGACAGCCATCTTTCGCTGACGATCTGGTTTCGCGCCATGTGGCAACTCACCAGCCAGAAGAACGGCATCAGCGCTCTTGGTTTACAGCGCGTATTGGGCCTGGGGAGCTACAAGACAGCCTGGGCGATGCTGCATAAGCTGCGCCGTGCGATGGTCCGTCCGGGCCGGGACCGTCTGTCAGGCACAGTGGAGGTTGATGAGGCCTATTGGGGCGCAGAGGAATCCGGTCTGATTGGTCGGTTAGCCGTTAACAAGGCGATTATCGCCGTGGCGGTCGAGGAGGACGGTAGAAGAATCGGCCGCGTCCGGCTGCAAACGATCCCGAATCTTACGCAAGCGATCTTGCATGGCTTTATCGCTGCGTCGGTTGAGCCCGGCAGCAAGGTGCGGACCGATGGCTTCAAGTCCTATCTGGGGCTGAATGGCTATACCCACCAGCGTCAAGTGCAAACAGAACAGCCAGAAGAAGAACACGTGCTGCCTCGCGTGCATCGCGTCATTGGACTGCTGAAACGCTGGTTGATGGGAACACACCAAGGGGCAGTGTCGGCCGAGCATCTGGACGATTATCTCAACGAGTTTACCTTCCGCTTCAACCGTCGCACCTCGGCGTCACGCGGCAAACTCTTCTACAGGTTGGCGCAGCAAGCTGTTCAGATGGAACCGGTTCCGTTCGCAAAACTGGTGAAACCACAACCGGTTGGGCCTGGTGGCGTCAAGTAAATAGCTAGATTGTGCAATTGCTGATTACAAAATTAAGCAACGGCGGTGTTATGCGAAATCTACCGGTTGAGTAAGTCACGAAGTTAGTACTTGGATTCATTAATTGCACAGAGTGTCCTGCAACATGACTGGAGTTGGTCGTAAAGTGAATGGACAGCATATCTAATTCGCTAGCAAGTACTAGGCTCACATCGTAGTAGAAAAGCTCAGCTCCGATCTGTTCGTCGAGCTAAGTCGACTAATCCGGATCATTTCGCAGAGTTAACTTTCATCTAATGTCTGTTAAACACAAAGTAATGGACGGGCAGCCCGTTTCGTTCGACGATGTATCCAAAGTCGAGCATGGGAGGTCACATATGTCCAATCGCAATATGAATCAGTCCGGCGTTCCTGCTTCCCCCTTAGCGATGCGGGCCAAAGCGCCAGTCTTCAGCGCAGAAGACCAACTGCGCGAGAATCGTATCGCCAGCCATTCCGAGCAGTCAATCTATCCCACTTATCCAACGACCTTCAAAGCATATGTTCCAACAGCGGAACGCACCTTGCACTCAATCGAATCTGCAGGACCTTCACATTCGATCCCGATGCCTAAAAACGATCGGCTGATGAACGCGCGCCAGGTGGCGGCGAAACTCGGCGTCTCCGAACGCTGGGTCCGCGACCACACCACGCGTCGGTCGCCCAGAATCCGCGGGCTGAAGATGGGTTCGCTCATGCGATACCGATTGGCCGACGTGGAAGCCTTTCTGGCTGAACTGGATACACAACCGTCTTCCCGACCCTCGCGATTTCGTGTATGAAAGTAGTGTTCTCCACGATCAGGGAAGGAAGCCAGGCTAAAGGAGAACAGCCATGGCAGTGAAGTATCAGAAGGGCACCGTCTACCCGAGAGGGAAAAAGGTGAAGATGTGGTACGGAAGGTACACCGTGTACCTCCGTGACGAGAGAGGAAAGGAGGTCGGGACGCGGCGCAACGTTCCGCTCTGCCTAAAAGCAGGCACGACAAAGTGGAAGGCAGAGGAAATGCTGCACGCGCTCATCCTCAAGGAAACGGGATTGCCGGCAAAGGTAGCCGGTGTCATCGAGGATGATTCCGTAACATTTCGGTGGTTTGTCGGAGAGCGGTATCTTCCGATGCGCAAGGGTGCATGGAGCCCTGCGTACTGCCGAATCAACTCGTACGAGATCAACCATTACCTCGTTGAGCATTTCGGACGCATTCCGCTGGGGCAACTCGGCACGTTCGAGATTCAAGTCTGGCTCAACAAGCTGGCCACAGGGTAGCCAGAATCGAGGCCCAGACGGAGGCGCTAGAAGAGATCGACATTGCCGACGTAGACGACGAAGACCCAGCCTTTGAGAGCCTTCTCGTTGGGCGTAAGGTAAAGGTGCTGCTGCAAGACGTGGATCGAGTCCGGTGGCGGCAGGACCTCATCGAAGACCGGAACCGGCTGGCCACGCTGCTCTCGGCGGCAGGGCAGGTGAGCGCGGCGCGAGACGCCAAGCTCAAGGCTCTGCGCGAGGTCATTGAACAGAAATGCGCCGAGCCACTCAATCCTGGCAACCGCAAGCTGCTCGTTTTCACCGCCTTCGCCGATACCGCCCAGTACCTTTATAAGGAGCTGGCAGAGTGGGCTCTCAAGGAATTCGGCCTACACGCGGCCCTTGTCACTGGCACCGGCCACAACCAGACGACTCTGCCCAACCTGCGCAAGGACTTTGTCAGCATCATCACGGCATTCTCTCCCCGCTCGAAGGAGCGCCCCGAAGACCTTGCCGCCGATGGTGAAATTGACTTGCTCATTGCCACCGACTGCGTCAGTGAAGGCCAGAATCTCCAGGACTGCGATACGGTTGTCAACTACGACATCCACTGGAACCCTGTCCGTATCATCCAGCGGTTCGGCCGCATCGACCGTCTCGGCTCTTCCAACGAGCGCATCCAGCTCATCAACTTCTGGCCCAATCTGGAGCTGGAGGAGTACATCAACCTGGAACAGCGCGTGAGCGGCAAAATGGTGTTGCTCGACATCTCCGCCACCGGGGAGGAGAACATCATTGAGTACCAGTCCGGCGACCAGATGAACGACCTGGAATACCGCCGCAA
>PLGM01000068.1 GCA_003139795.1 Acidobacteriaceae bacterium
CTCCCCACGCCGACGCCTTGCTAGGCATTTTTTACGGCCAAGGGTCATAAAAAATGCCTTGACAACGCCGACGCTGTCATACACGGCGCTACCTGTTCTTGCAGCGTCCGGCAACCTGGAGCCAAGCAGGAGATCCACTCTATACCAACAGGAAAAATGCTCTAATATCCAGCCTGCACCGGCGATGCGGTGCTCTGAGCGATAGGGTCAAGACCGAGCCGGTTGCGGCATTCCTCCAGCATGGATGCAGTGCGCGTGGCGCCGACCCGGCTGACACCGAGTTCGCGCACGGCCAGCAGCGCATCGAGATCGCGAATGCCGCCCGCTGCCTTGATCTGGACCCTGGCCGGGGAATGTTTCCGCATCAGTTCGAGATCGGGAAGAGTGGCTCCGCTGGGCGCGTACCCGGTTGAGGTCTTGACCCAATCGACGCCAATCTCGCCACAGATTCCGCACAGGCGAATCTTGGCGGCATCGTCCAGATAGGCATTCTCAAAGATCACCTTGATCTTTGCTCCGTTGGCATGAATGTTTACGGCAAGCGCTGAAAGCTCGTCCCGGACATACTGCCAATCCCCGCTGCGGGCCTTGCCGATATTGATCACCACATCCAGTTCCCGGCCGCCATCGTTGAGCGCCTGGCGGGCCTCGGCAAGTTTGACAGCGGTGGTGTGGCCGCCGTGGGGAAAGCCAATGGTGGTGCTGGCGTTGACGGTGGTCCCGGCAAGCAGCTGAGCACAGCGGGCCAGGTAGTAAGGCAGAATGCAGACGCTGGCCACGTTATATCGAACCGCCAGCGCAATGCCATCTTCCAGTTCACGGGTGGTCAGGGAGGGGTTAAGGAGCGAGTGGTCGATCATTTTGGCGATCGATGGGTAATCAAAGGATTGCGTCATGATTCATCTCCGGGCGGAACAAAAGCTTCGCAACAGGCGAAACGGTATTGTTGCACGGCGAAGACGGCTCCGGCCACGGCTGAGAGTCAGAAGCAAAGAAAACAGGCCGCAATGCGGCGCCCGAGGGCGGCATTGCGGCCTGTTTCCAGTCCGGTGTTCGGAAGTTCCCGACTACTGCACGTCGCTCACCTTGCCATCTTTGAAGGTGACCTTCATGCCGCTGTAGTAATAGATGACTTTGGGTCCCAGATTCGCAATCCTGGTGGGCGCGCCCAGAGCTGCCTGCACCTGGTCCGTGGTCTGGCCCAGTTCCACGGTCGCGGTTGGAGCCGGGGCTGCAGGGGCTTCCGCCGGAGGAGCCGCAGGATTAGCGCTTGCCTGCCCACCGCTGTCCTGCGCGGTCTCGGCTTGAACTTCCTTCTCAGACTGGTCGCTTTGCTGGTCCGTCTGCTGAATATCAGCTGCCAGGTTCGCCTCCGGCGGAGGCGCAACAGCGGCATACTGCGCCGCAGCCGGTGGGGCTTGCGCGGAGGGCGGAGCCGCAGGCAAACCACCGGTGCCCTGCTTGTCCTGCAGATCCTTGAGACCCTGGTCGATGGTCTCACGCATGTGGTTCTGCATCTCCTGGAGGTCGGTCAACTGGACCGAAACCGTGAGAGATATCTGGCACTCCGGGGTGCCCTTGCTGGAGAGAACCACCAGATTCGCCGTGGTTGCGTCGGTGGCGGGCGCCGTCCTCATCTGCAGCGTATCGCCGTCGCTGACCACGCATTCCTGCCCGGATGCATCCGTCACGTCCAGATTGCCCCCGGCCACGAATACATGCGGACGGCCGTCGCTTAACAGGCGCGCAATCCCGCTGGAACCGGGGTCCACGTCCTGGCTCGCGGCGTTCTGTGTTGCCTCCTGGCTTTCCAGCGCCAACTGGTTCTTCACCTCATCGGCGATCATCTGCTTTACCTCGGGGGTAAGCGCCGGCTGCCCGCCTGCCGGTGGCGGGGTACCGGCCTCCTCGGCTGCTTCCTGGTGCGCAGCGTAGGCGGCCTGCAAATCCTGCGAGATGATGTAGTCCGTCAGCCAGAAGGCGGCCGAGGGGTACACCGCATACGGCTGGAAATAGCCGCCGTAGAAGCCGAACCAGGGATTGCCTCCCCATCCCCATCCGAAGGCGATCGGCGCCGCCCACGGGTTGTACGCCCACCCGTAAAAGCCCGCGCCGTAGTAGAAGCCTGGGGCATAGACGTTGAGCATTAACCCGCGATAGCCATAGCCGCGATAGAAGCGGTTGTATTCATGGCCATGGTAGTAGTAAGACCTCCGGCCAAAATCGTGGCCGTGGTAACTATAGCCACGCTCCACGTATCCCCGGCGGCCCCGCTCGGCAACAACACGGCTGCCGTCATGACGCTGGACCGAGACTCTGCGGCCGCCGCCCAGATTGTTATGGGTGTCCATGCCGCGCTTAGAGTCATGCACGTCGCTGACCTTGCCGCCGGGGCGGGTGCGAACCGCGCTGCCGCTCTTGGTAACATGCTCAGTGCTTCCCTTGGGCGCGGGGCCACTTTTGATGGGCGTGTGGCTGGCCGTGGCAGCAGGGTGCGAACCTCCGGTGGGTCCGGCGCCAGTGCGGGTTCCGCCGGTGGTGGTCGTGCGCGAGCCACCGGTGGTCGTGGTGCGCGGGGCGGTGGTGGTCGTCGGATGCGAGCCGGAAGTGGTCGTGGCCTTGGAGCCGGTTGTGGTTCCCGTCTTTGCACCGGCGGTGGTTCCCCCGGACTTTGGAGGCGTCTTTGCGGCCGGCTTGGCGGGCGCCGCCTTGGGAGCAGCCTTGGCAGGGGGCTTTTTAGTATCGGTGGCTGCGCTTGCCAGGCCGGCCGCACCCAGCAGCCCGGCGAGAATCAAAGCAACTGAACCGTATCTCACGGTTTTGCGAAGAGAATGCATGATCATCGTGTCCTCAATTCCTTTTCCTGGCCCGCGCTCCATTCCGGATGCGCGAACGATCTATTCAACGTTGCTGACCTTGCCATTGGTGAAGGTCACCTTCATGTCCTTGTAATAGTAGATTTCCTTTGCTCCCACCTTGGCGGCCTTGGTCGGCTGTCCAAAGGCAGCGGTGACCTGATCCTTGGTCTGGCCGATGGCGATGGTCGGGGGCGGGGCATCGGCCGGTGGGGGCGGCGGCGCAATGGCCGCCATGGGTGCTGGAGCGGCAGGGGCTGCCGGAGCCGCCGGCGGCGCGGCCGCCTGGGCCGGCTGACCACCCTGATCGCCCTGTCCGCCTTGATCGCCCTTATCGTCAGGGGGTTGAACGGTTATGACCTCCGAGACTGTCTTGGCAAAATCGTCTGCCGGCGGCACAGGCCCCTTCGCGAAGGGGAACTTGATCTCCCCGTAGTAACGGACCTGATTTCCGGAAGGATCCGGGTAGGGATCGCTGAAGGTGCTGACGAGGATGCCGTCCTTCTGAACGGTAACCCCGGTCACCCAGAACTTCTCTCCGGCGACAAACTTTCGCGATGCGCAGCCGTTGTTTGCGGCATCGGCGGCGCTGCCCCCACCGCCAATTATCGGAATAAATCCTCGACCGAAGGACTTTGCAGCATCCTTGGCGCGGTTTTTCTGGTTCGCAGTGAGGACCCCACCGCTATAGGTGTTTGAGAATGCGTAGGAGGAGGCCGAACTGCACATCATCAGGCCGTCCTTATGCAAGACCAGAACGTCGCCGGCGGTAACAATATCCGAGTGGTCGGCCGCGGATTTCGTGAGCTTGATCTGAGAGACCAGCTTCTGCTGGATCAGCGTCGCCGGGTCGCCTGCCTGAGCTTCCATCCCAATCGTCAAGATCGCCGCCATAGCGGCAAATCCTAATGCGTTTAGCATCTGCAATTTAACCATCTTCCACTTCCATTTCATGGGTTGCGGGGAATATTCGGTAGATGCCCCAAACGCTACATCACGTTTCTGAGGGCTGTCAAGCAAATCATGCGAAGGCCGCACCGGCTCGGAATCTTCTTAATCCAACACAGTAATCAAACGAAAGTTCCGACCATTTTCATTTTCTCTTCAAAGGCTGGTCAGTCATCCATTTGGCCGGCCCTACGGATCGCCGGTACAGTCGAGCCGGCCACGGGATCGCGATGCAACCCCTCCAGCAACCTCCGAATCCGCATCTCGAATTACGAGGTTCGATGGGGATCGATGGTTGGGAGCGAGAAGAAATCAAGCCGGCAAAGCGAGGAGCATGATGCAGGTGATGTTACAGACACGTTGGAAACAAATAACTTGCTGGCTTCCAAGCGCATAAAAATGCGAATCAGACGAATTACACGATCACGCCGGAAACCCTTCCTACAGTTTTCCTCCAAAAATGAACGCCTCCACAAGGCTGCATAGAGGCGTGAAGATACCGTGCGTTTCTACTTGGAACAGTGGCGGCGGTATACCCGTTCGGCGACGGACAGCGGCACTCCGATGGAGGTGTATTTCCTCCCGTGCATCGTCTCAGGGCGACTCTGAAGAAGGCACCCAGGTTGGTCCATGAACCAGACGCGCACAGTATCGACGTGCCAGCCCCACATCTTGGCCAGCTTGCCCACCGTGTAATGTTGCTCCAATAAACTGCTCACATATCCCTATACTGCCGCCGAGACCACGATTTCAGACTCATTCGAACTATATTCAAGGACTCCGCTTTGGGGGCGCCCGCGGGCTGGGATAGTCCGCGTCTACCGCAGACATCCAGAACTCCGCCGTGCCGTCGCCAACACGGCGCATGTGTGAATAGGTATCGACGACGCGGGCCGGGTGCAGATGTACTCGGCCGCGAGCGCGTCGAGGTCCACGTCCAGCGCCGCCGCGTGGCGCTCCATCTCCTCGGCGGAGAGGCTGAGCCGATTCAGGATTTCCCTCGGAAGGCACCTGACCGCTGTCGCGCCAACGGTAGATGCCGTGCTCGTCCGTGCGCATCACCTGGCGGGGTACAGCGATTCGTGGCTGCCGCTGGCCGCTGACCCACGGTTCAGGCTATGGTGTCCTTCTTCAGCTGATGAGGATGGCCCTGGAAGGGTCCAGGATGCCCCCAGCCGCGTCGCAGGAGGTGCGGGCATCCCTCATCAGCACCCCAGCCTCTCACAGGTTCGGCACCCAACGCGGCGGGCATCGGCCAACTGAGCTGCGTTCATCTGTCGGGCGACCTCCATGTCCCTGGCGGAACTCCTCGGAGGGTAAGTGGGCGTGGGAGATGATGCTTGGTGTGTCGATCGTCTTGCCTACGGACCCATGCCACGCACACCAGTGTCAAGTTCCGGGACATGGT
>PLGM01000040.1 GCA_003139795.1 Acidobacteriaceae bacterium
AAGCGCACTGGAGGAAACGCGCTACTCTTCGCCGACATCGCAGAGGACGCTTGCACCGACCCGGCTTGCTACCAGTCCAAGCTGGACGGATTCGTAGCGCAGACCATCACAGCCAAGCCGAAGCTGGTACAAATTTCATCGGGCTACGGACCGGCCACAACCGCCACCGACAGCGCCAGCGCGGCGCTGCCCCGCAACAAGTACATCGAAATCAAGCCGCAGGACCCCAACGCGAAGAAGCACAGGGATTGGCCNNACCGAGGCCATCGTCACCGAAGGCACCGAGAAAGGCGAGATTCGCAAAATCTGCGCTGACCCCGAATGCCCCGTCCACCGTCCGAAGAAGCAGCGGCCAGCCGAAGACCAGCGCGTCAAGGCCGAGCAGGAAAAGCAGCGCCGCGAGGAGGCGATTGCCAACGCCGTAGGCTTGCGCGTCCTTTCCGCCATCGTCGCCGCCGTTCCAGTGCGCCTCACCAAGCGCGACCTGATCTTCATTGTCGAGCGGTTACTGCCTCAGTTGGAGGAACGGCGCATCGAGGTACTCGCCCGGAATCACGGCATCAAGAAAGCGCAAGCCTCCGATTCCATCGGGAAGCTGATGGGCGCCTACATTCGCAAGGCCGAGGAAGGCGAACTCGGACAGCTATTGGTTGAGACGGTCATTCTTCACTCAGCCCGGACGCAATCGGAGACCGGCAAGGCGCTCAAAGACGCCGCCCTGCATTACAAAGTGGACACCGACGCCATTGCCCAGAAGGTTAAAGCTGAGTTTGCCGCGAAAGAGAAGGCGCAAGCCGTCAAAAAGACGGCCACCAAAGCCCAATCAAAACCGGCGCGGCCCGCGGCAACCAAAAAGGCCAAAGCCGCGTAGCACACAACTTCCAAGCTTTCCAAACGAGGTCTGCCGACGCAGGCTCCATTCTTTTTCGCCCGTCTTCCCACCCTGTAATGTGCTGCCGCTCCGCGTCAGACTTGGTTTGGCCCACCCGACGGGCTTGAACGCATTGGAATGTCTGAGATTCATTGCCGACATAGACTGTGGACTAGTCTGGTAATGGGGCCGGAAAACGAAATTTTGAACGATCAAAGATCAATGGTCACCAAGTATTGAAATACCGTAGGCATGCTCTACTGGTCAGCCGGGCCAGCCGTCGAGAGTCAGGTATGGACCGCAGGTGTTGCACCTTGGTCTAGTGCCTATCCCCGCCCGACAATGTCATGAGGGCTGGGTATCCGGCGGATGATCCCGCCACGCCGGGTTCAAATCTCCATCCGTGTAGGTGCGAAGAGTGCCGCACGCTGGGCATGTCAAATCAAAGGGACTCAACATGCTAAACGTCACCACATCTCCGGAAGTCTCAAATTGACCACGGTAGCTATGGTCGATTGGAACTCCGCAATTCTTGCATTTTACAATCCTGTACAAGTAGGGCATGATTCTCCTTTCTGCTTAGTGAGAACCCTTTGACTTTGACACTTGCCGAAAGACAATCGATGCCACTCCCATTCTCATTCGTTAACAGCCTCAACTTGAAGGTGAAGGAAATGGTCTGAGCCCCTCTTTTCCAGAGTGAGAGTGCCGATGAAGTTCTTCGTTCTCCACACCCATTTATTATTGTCGCTGAAGTTTGACGGCTCACCCCAGTCCGCCGTTAACGATTTACGGACGCGCTCGATAAAGGCGTCTGAGGCGGCGGTCTGAGAGGCGTCCGCCTCTATGACATATCGCTTCCGGCTGGGAGAGTCCAGCAACACTACTTCGGGCGAGGTTGCAGTGGCCTCGCGGTCCATCGAAGTAAATCCACTGTGAGTATCGCCTACCGTGAATCGTTCTTCACTGGAGACATCCTCGAAAGTGCGGCCAAGGTATTTGGGTAGATCAGACCATTTGCTAAAGTTTTGATTTGCAACATCGCTGGGAGCAACGCCGAAAAACCTTTCATAGGCAGCCATTCGACTTTGAACTCTCAGAGTACCTTGACATGCCCATTCCAGTTTCCGCTTCTTATCCATTGGATTGTACTCGGCCCACTCTTCTGAATTCAGCGTCCCGGCCGCCAGCATTTTGGCTACGAGCACGTCCAGTCGCTGCGCCTCGACGGGAGAAAGTTGCGCGCATTTGGCATGCCTCCACTCTTGTTGATAAGGTATTTCGCCTACGAAGTAATTCCTAACCGTCTTGTCGTCAAGCACAACGCCCTTATCCGGCGGCGTGCCCATGACCTCCTCCTGAACCTGCGGTGGCACGCCCATTTCTGTCATATAGGCACGCGCATCACGCTGAAGCGCATCGAACGCAGCCTGAGCCTGAGATTCCGTGAGCTTGGCAAATTGTTCCGGCGCGAAGTATGGGCGATGGACGACTAGGTAAAGGCCGGTTCGTTCAATAGCGCCAACGTGAATGAAAAATGCAGCGCTCGCAGCTGTGCAGTTCGCGGGGTTGCGAGGGATGTCGTCGTCGTCGCAGACCGGTTGGCCCGCCGAGTTCCGCCCCGGCACCACGGAGCCCATTTCCAGAGCGCGCAGCGCGCGCCCGATCTTCATTGCTTCGACGAAATCTCCACCAGGCGACAACAGGTACACATCGGCAAGCTTGCCTTGGTTATCCTTGACGACCTTCAAAAAATGCTCGTAGTCGCCGCTCTCTATTGGCCCTTCAATAATCAAACTGCGGTAGTTGCCTCTGGCAAGGAGCCGCATCTCGGCGGCGTGACTGCCCGGGCAGAAAACGATGGCCAAACTGAAAGCAATGAATACGCGGAGACATGCAAGGAAAATAAGTTGCTTCGGTACTGACATGTTTGTTGTCTCCTGTGTCGGCTTGATTTTTCTCGGTTTTCGAAGTTGCCACAAATTCGTTCGTCTGCCCGAATAATCCGGGTCTTGCCCAAAGAATCTAAGAAACATGGCACTTATTAGGCAAAGCCCCTTATCAGGAAGAATTGGTCCGAAAAGGAGTGGTTAATAAATAACAGCTCTGCAATGGTTGAGAATCTTAGTCATTGCTCAACTGGGCATAAATCCCCGGTGCGCACGAATCTCCAGACGCAATTCTTCGCGGAGCGCCTTGCTTTTCTTGAGGCGCTTGAAGAACTCTTCGAGGACGCTGACCACAATCGCATTCACGCTGACGCCTTCGGCTTCGGCCCAATCCTTGAGTTTGAGCCGGGCTTCGGCACCGACGTGGAGGAGCTGCGGATTGGAAAGCTCCATGCCGGCCTTGCGGGTCTGCATGATGTCTACCTTTTCGCGCTCAACGTGGCTCAAAGCAAAAAGGACGATCCTGGCCAGATCGCCCTTTACACGAGACTCTTCTGTGACTGCTTCGCGTAGATCAATGGGGAGCCGCAGCGTCATTCCCGGACGGTCGTCCGTCCACCGCTGCCCCTCGCGGTTCACTTTCCGCGCCGCCGTCTTCGCTGCCTTCTTGACTGCCAATGGATGCCCTTCCAAAGTTGTTTCCGAGTCTCTGTCGGGACTCGCTCTCTGCTCTCATCGGCGAGTAAGGACCGTTGAATAAGAGATCCTTCTCAACCCTTACAAAGAACCTGTACCCCGGCCTTACGATAATCGTTGGTTGGATATTCAGATTCCTGCGTGTAACCTCTACTCCCAATTGCCCGACTTGCTGGCCGACTGCTTGCCCCACCTGTTGCCCGACACTGGGCGATTGCAGTACCGAGGAGTTCGTCCCCTGGCTCAGCTCAATTCCTGCGGAGAAAAGCGACGTGAGCAGTGCGCCGGAGAGGATTCTGCCCCAGTGATTATCCACCTGGTCGCGAAACCCGGCCGCGCCAGTGTTGTCGTCCCCTTCAAAGCCGCCGAGGATGAGGCTACTTCCGTCCGGGAAGATAATCCGCCGCCAAACCGCCTGCAACGCATTTTGCCCATACCCGACATGAGAATTATAAATCCCAATCAGTGTACTTCCAGCCGGTACTAGAATGTACCCGCCAGTAGCGGAATCATACACATTTTCACGGACAAGCGCCCGGATCAGCCCAGGCAGATCGGAGTTAAGCTGCTGTTCCAGTACGGCCGGAATAAGCCAGCCGGCCTTAATTTCATACTTACCAAGCGCCGGTTTCCGGGTGCTGCCCAGGTATTCAGACTCAGTGCCGTGCTGCAGACCGAATCCAGTCTTTTGCTGCTGATCGTTTTGGCGCTCGTAGTCCGTGCGCTGCTCTGGCTGGCCCGCTGCGGTGGATTGCGAGTTGACGGATTGGGGAATGCCACCTTGCGCGGGGCTTGCCCCCAGCGCGGCACGGGCATTGATGAGGGCAGCTTGAATCGCTTGTAGCGGATCGGCCTCCGCATTTTGCTTTTCCTTGTCGTCGCCGGGGAGGTTCCCCTTGACGGAAGTTGCCGCCTCCATCGCCTCGCGGTCCCGGTTGTATTCCTCCAGGCGCCGCTGCTCGGCAAACGACAACGAACCGTTCACTACGGTTGAGGCCGCGGTCTGTCGGTATTCAAGAGGGGGAATCGAGCTGGTTTGGGTTCCGTTGCTGGTCCCTGCTGACAAGGTTGACCGGCCCGATGGAGAGTCGCCGGTAGCAATGGACGAGCGTTGTGCAGATTCCGGGACGTGAGATTGCCCAATATCCAGCCCATTCCGCGCCTGGTCCGACAGCATCCCCTTCTCAACAGTTGTGGCCGGGCCGACGCCAGTCTGAGCCGCTTCCGTTTGCTTCGCGGTCTTCTTGTTGCGATTTGCCAGCCCGTGCCGCATATAGGCCGCCGCCAAAACGACCAGGGCGATGAGGATGATACCGGCAAGCGGACGGAGCTTGCGAGCCTTCGGGGTGAGGCTACCATTGACGCCGCGCACGACCTTATCGGTCTGTGCCGCGTCTCGGATCTCATCTTGGCTTTGCTCGGCTCCCGCGCTCTCAAGATCGAGCGATTTGGATTTCTCTCCTGTTATCGCCATACTCAGCTCCTTTTCCCGGCGCTACCGGAGTAGGGTGTCTCACGTGTGATGGTCACGCGGGCCTGCTTCTTGCCGACGCCGACCACCAGAATGGCCTTGTCAAACAGGCGATCCACGATGTAACGAGAGCCATCGACGCGGAAGTTGACCAGTTCCGACTTGCCGTTCACTTGAATCAAGAGAGTTGGCAGCTCGCGGAACCGACCATCGTTCGGGTAAATCAGGTAGGTGTGCTGGCCATCGTCAAAGACTTGCTGGGGACGGTAGGCCGCGTCTCCGTTGAGCTTGTAGTCGAAGTAAAGATTGTCCAAAGCGTTGTCGGCCATTGGCACCACGCCAGCCCGCTTGTCTTTCTCGCGTGCCTGCTCGGCGATGGCCTCGGCATCGTGCTTTGCCGCGTCCTGACGTGCCTGGAATGCCGCCCACTTTGCGCTGTCTTCGCCGGGATATTGAAATGCCAGCCGAGAGACGAAGCGCGCCGGATCGGAGACAAGCCGGAAGACGTAGGTACGCCGGTCTGTGGAAACGATCAAGTCGGTTTCAAGGCCCGTCTCAATCGGCTTCACGATCAGCAGCGGCGTTTCATCAAGACCGGAGCCGGAGAGGACGGGCGTAATCTCCCAACGACGGGAGTCGCCAATCTGGGGCTGACTTTGCAGGTGCTCGCCAGCCTGCAATTCAATGGCGCAGACCCGTAGAGGTGCGCAGACCATGACCGGCATGCCCTGGCCAAAGATGTAGACCACCCGGCCGTCGGCGCCGGGCGTGGGCATCGCAACCCCGCTCTCCCATTGATGAGAAACTTCTGTCGCGCTGACCGCGGCGGCGTTCAGCTCCGCGTGAGGCGGTGTCCAGTTCGACGGAACCTCAGAACCTTTGTCCGCCGCAGCGCCTCCAGGTAAAGGCTGAGCTACGGGGGAACGGCTTGTGATAGGCGGAACCTTCAGCAGAGGAATGGGAGTCAGCGGGCTTGCCTTCGACGTTGGCTGATTATTCTGTGCCTCCAGAGCAGGCTCCGCGCCTTTGAAGTTGTAGGTTGACAGCTCTTGCTTCTGCTGTGGTGTGAGTGCCGGAGCTGATTGAGCGCCCGCCGCCGCACTCGCAATTTGGACTGCCATCAATGTTGCCGCGAGCCACTTCATTTGCCGTTTCCTCCATTTCCGGTTTGAGAGTCGTTTCCCGTCGTGACCACTTCACCCCAGGTCAGATTCGTGACATAGAGACCGAGAGGGTTGACCAATGCCTGTTTCGCGTCTGTGACCTCTTGTGTCACCACCGAGACGAAGGCCCGATAGCGATGCGTCGCGATCAGTCCACCGCCCAGGTCGCGGGTCACTTCCGTCCAGGCCACTTCGTAGGTCTTAGGCGATTGCTGGACGATGGATTCGACCGAGGCGTCAACGGTCTGCTTCGTCAGCAGGTCGAAGGGAGAGCTTTTCGAGTAGAACTCCGTGATTGTGGCCGACGCCGGCGAGCTTTTCCCGGTCTGTGCATAGACCTCATCCACGAGGCGGCGTTGAGCCACCGCGTCCGTGACGACTGTCCGCAAGTCAGTGATCCAGCGGGCAACCACCGCTTCCTGCAAACGCACATCCTTGACCGCAACCTGTCTAGCTGGGATGACGGGAACTGCCCGCCCCACGTCGTCAAGCGCGACGACATACGGCACAGTATTCGAGCGATAGCCAATGGCGACCATGCCAGCTACACAGATGAATGTCGTTCCCATCGCGATGAACGCGGCGAGACGCCAGTTGTTCTTGCTCTTGATCTGGTCTCCGAACCGCTCGTCCCACTCCTGACGGGCGCGAACATAAGGTGTCTGGGATATAGCTGTTTCTGGCACTGATTATTCCTCCCTCTCGATTCGCAGTTGTGCCGATGGCGCGTGACCGCTGCCATCGTGCGGGACGTTGACGTTGGTCGCATGCCGCGCCAAGGATTGAAGATTATTGGAAGGCGACGGTGGCGCTGGAGGCGCAGAAGAAGTCTCAGATGGCGCGTTCGCTGGAGGCGGCGGAGGAGGAGAACTGGGAGAACCAGCCGCTTCCGCTGCCGGAACCGGCGGCGCTGGCGCGCTGGCGGTTTCCGCTGCCGCTTCACCCACTCCACCCACGGCGGAGGCAGCGCCCGAGGCGGCCTCGGCGCCAACCTCTGCTCCCATCGCACCTGCCGTTTCAGTTGCCGCCAACGCCCCGCCAGCAACGGCGCCAGCTCCTCCGGTTGCTGCTACCACGGCAACCGTGGCCGCGCCGAGCGCAGCCGCTTTACCAATCTCAGCGCCCATGCCGACCAGGTCTGCCGCGCCGGAGCCAAGCGTCCCCGAAGCAATCGACGCCGCCATCTTCGGGATCATCCAGGACGCGAAAGCAAATAGCAGCATCGACATCAAGGTTGGGAAGATTTGAGTAATGGGCTGATCGGCGGTGTAGCCATTCATCGTCGCGATCCAGTTGTTCGAGATCGTCTTGAATACACCCAGCATGAGGTAAATCAGCATCAGGCGGATGCCGGTACTTACAGCTATAGAAATGTACCTTTCAAAATACGGCGAAGTCCACCGGCTCCCTCCGAAACCGAGGAAGATATATCCCGCCGACATCACGATAATCGCTTCGAGTTTCGTGACCACGTAGTGAAGCGTGATGATGATGTAGGAGGCAAGCACGATGCAGGCAGCCAAGATCGTCGTGATGGCCCCGCCAGGCTCCGTCAGGAGGCTCGTGGATGAGACCTTGGTAAAGAGATCCGAGACAATCTGAAGCCCCTGGGTCATGATGTCCGATGGATTCTGAGCCACGGAAACGCCCGAAGCATTTGCACCGAGCTGAGCGAAACTATTGACGATGGCCGGTATCCAGGTCTGGCCATTGATGAGGACGGCGTAGAAGAAGGAGATGACCAGCAGCTTCTTAATCAAGCTGAGGAACAAGCCGTTGAAGTCGTGTTCCCGGAGCAGTTGCGGCGCTCCCCAGGCGAAGTCCAAGAGGGCCAGAACGTAGAACAGGAAGGAGGCTTCCTGCATGATGGCGGGAATCCATGCATTCGCCGCCTGCTCGATCTGCTGAAATGTTCCGCCCACATCGACAGGAGCTTGAGCATGGGCTGTGGTGGCCGAGGCAAACGCCACGGCCACCACATAGAGAAGTTTTCGCCTCTGAGCCATACGTTACCTCAAAACGCCACACCATCGGACTTCAGTGTGGGCTTTCCGAAGAAGTTGGCGCTTGCATTGCCCGCGCACACCTTGCCCTCGTCCGTGGTTGCCCAATCTGCCGGAGCACCTACTTGCCTTTGTTTGCAGAGAGGAGTGAGTTGCTTACGGAGATCCTCGCGCTTGGCAAGAAACGCCGAAATGCTGCCGGGAGTGGCATGGCCGACATCGCCTCCCCCGGCATTCTGAAAGGCCGTCACGATCGGACTCGGCTCAGCGTGCCTGCATCCTGCCAGAATCGCCAGGCCAGCACCGACCACAAAAACGCAAACCGTCTTCATCGCATTCTCCTAAAATGAAACGCCGTCGCTCGTCACCTGAGTTTGGCCGAAGAACAAATCGGAGTTTGCCTGCTTTGTTGCTTCGGCCTGAACGAGCGCTCCTTGATAAGACGCTTTGCTCTGCATATCCGCCATCATCAGTTGCCGCAATTTCATCAATTGCTCAGACTGATTCTCCGCAATCTGGTTCCCCACCTCGATAGCCTGCATTCTGCCCACGGCCGATTCGCTCTGACCTTGCAGCGTTTGCAGCAATGCTTCGTCACTGTTGAATTGTGAGTTTTGTAGCCCGGCGGCGTTCAGGGCGCCGAGCGTGCTATCGAGACTCGTTTGACTCCAGGTCTGATACGACTGCCCGTAGTTGGTTGAGGAAGAGTAGCCGGGGAACCGCAGACGGAATGTTCCATCCAGATTGCCCATCGTGTAGGAGAGCGATTGGCCCGTCTTCACAATCTGATTCAGATTGGAGATATCGGACGTGACGGTCCCGAATAGCTGATTGGTGATGGTGATACCGTGCTTCGCCATGTCTGCGATTTGGGTAAGCTGGTTTTCAACCATCATCACCTGCTTTTCGAGGGAACCAATCAATTGCAAGTAATTGAGGATCTGCGTGTATTCGGTTGCGAAGATGCCCGGCACTCCTGCGTAAGCCGGGACCGGGTTGACGGTTTCAGTCGCCATCAGGGCGACCAGGACGATTGCGGTTGCGCTCTTAGCGAGCCATTTGGGTTGCATGATTCACTCCTCCTTCGTAGTAGTCGATCCACCCTTTCTCAACTTTCCTTTCCTTCATCCACTCAGAAATCCAGCCCTCGCCGAATTCTGCGGCCAGGGCGTCGATTCGTGCCCGATCCTTTTGTCCGGAGACGCCGAGGAAGGCGAGCGCCACCGGCCCAAGCCTAAACGAGATCATGCGCCGTCCAAGCCGCTGGACAATGTAGTAATCGCGCTTCGGTGTCGCCGACTGAAGCAATTCAATTTCCCGACTATTCAGACCCGCGTACTCGTAGAACTGGCGCATTCCTTCGTTTCCGGCTTCCGAGTTCGGCAGGTAAATCTTCGTTGCCGTGCTTTGCAGAATCGCCGATGCAATTGGCGACTCCTTCACGTCCGCCATGCTCTGCGTTGCAAGCAGAACGACTGCATTCTTCTTCCGCAGCGTTTTGAGCCAGTCCTGAATCTTGTCGCGCCAGGCCGGATGCTTCAGGAATAGCCAGGCTTCATCAATGGGAACCAGCGTCGGACTGCCATCGAGCGCCCGCTCCATACGTCGGAACAAGTACAGCAGGACCGCCATAACCGTCGCTTCGCCGTAGGAACCGCTCAAGAGCGTCTCCATCTCGCATACAACGAAGCGCGCCGTCGTTAGCCCGTCGTTGCGCGAGTCGAGCAATCCGCCCAACGCGCCATCAATTACGTAAGGCTGCAAACCGGCCTTGAGCTTTTCATCCTGAAGATTGGCTTCAAGTTCTGTGAGTGTTCGCCGTTCGCGCGGAGCGCTGGCAAGCTGCTGCAGGGCACGATGGATGGTGTTCCGTTCCCCCGGCCCAATCTCGACCTTCTGCATCCGCAATACGGTTTCCACCCATTCCTGCCCCCAGCCGAACTCCGCTTCGTCGTCAATATCCCGAAGCGGCTGGAAGGACAGTCCGCCTTCACCAATGTCATAAAAGCGGCCGCCAGCGGCCTTGCACAGTCCGTACAGGGAATGTCCCTTGTCGAAGGCAAAGACCTGGGCATTCGGATATCGGAACCACTGCGCCACAAACAGCGCCAGACTCACTGACTTGCCCGCGCCTGTGGGACCAATCAGAAGTGTGTGCCCAACGTCGTAGTCGTGCAGGTTCAGGCGATACGGCACACCGCCTTGCGTGGCTGCATAGAGCAGCGGAGGCGAGTTCGGCGGCATTAGGGAGGAGGGATTCTTCTTCTCGCCCGCCCACACCGCCGAGATTGGCATCAGGTCTACATAATTGCGCGTATGCGCGATAACGCGCCGCACTTGCGCCACGCCGTTCCCAGGCAATGTGCCGAAGAACGCATCAACCGCGTTGATGTCTTCGACCCGCACACCGAATCCACGATTGATGAGTACCTTGCGGAACTCACCAATGATGTTCTCCAGGAACTTCCGGTCCTTATGTTGTAGCACGATGGATGAGGACAGGTAGCAGAAATGCACATCTCCTGAAGTCGCTTCCGCCAGTGCGCCGTCCGAGTCGGAGACCATCGTCATGGCGAACTGATTGAGTTGACCGCCGCCGCTGGATTTGAATACCTGATCCTTCAATCCGCGCTGCTGAAACTTCCACTTCTTCCCGATCTTTGCAATGATTCCTTGCGCCTCAGAGGGGTCCATCAGCACTGCGCGCGTATTCCAGCGGTACTCGCAGGGCACCGTGTCCAGCACGGACAACGCGCCCGGATAGGTGGAGCGTGGGAATGCATCAACCGAGAGCGTGCGGAGATGACGGTCTCCCATCAAGGGTTCGGTTCCACCGCGGAGATCCTCCATCGAGAGCAGATCGTTCAAGAAAACTGGAATCTCCGGCTGCATGACCGGGCCTTTCACGCTGGTCAGGCAGCGGCGGAGGTAGGCGAGCAACTCATCGTCCACGCGCTCATATCCATTGCCCAGGTTCGCAACTGTGGCCTTCAGTCGCGACACCGGGAACTGTGCGGCAAAAACATCCTCGAATTGGCGAATCTTCGTTTTGAAGAATCGCAGCGCCTCAGCACCCGCGTTGGCCCCTTCACTATGAGTCGAGTCTGATCCCGACATCATGAAGCCCGTGAGCTTTTCGGACGCAACCAGCGGAGGCATATACGTCAGAGCCAGAAAGTATTCGTTCTCAAAATGGCTGCCCTCAAGGGCAAACTGCTCACGCCGCTCCCGATCAATCAGCGCGGTGACAGCATCCGGGAAAGCGCCTTCGGGCGAATAGCCGCTTGAGAACGAGCGGAAGGAATCGACCTGAATCATCCACCCGCTTCCAAGCCGCAGAATCCGGTTCAGCCGCCGCGCAATCGCCGCCATCTNNTCGACCAGCCCAAACCATAGGAGTAGATCCGCCAGGCCCGTAGGCTGTTTACGCGTCTCACCAAACACAGCTACCTCCAGCCCCGCTTTGGCGTCTTGCCAAAAGCAGTGACCCCGCTTTTCGCGGGGTAGAAATCCTTGTATTGCAGGTGACGGCTGTAGACCTTCCGCATCATCGGATCGGCCTTGCCGATCCTCGCCAGGACAATGACAATCAACCAGAAGCCAACAATCGCCAGCAGAAACGAGACGAAGGTCATTACACTCACAGCCATCATGGCCGCGCACAGCCCGGCCATGATGACCATCTCCCGGTCGCCGCCCAGGAGTTGCTGCGGCCTGCTCAATGAAGTCCGCATAATGGTTTGTTCCGGTTCGTTCATTGCTCTCTCCAAGAACAGGGGCTCAAATAGACGGGGATGGCCGAGCAAGCTCCCATCCCCGTTTCAGGGTTTCTGTGTTGTCACCCTCTCGCAACGAGCACAAGAGCGGGCTGTGTGATTGCGTGGACTGGCTGCGACAGAGAAATCTCCGCAGCCTGCCCGATGAACGAGGTCATCACCTGTGCCGCGAAGACGACGCAGCAAACAGCAATGCCGACGTGCAGCAGACGTTTCATCGTTTCGCCCATCTCGCCGCCGGCGAAGGCCAGCGTCGCTCCAAGCGCCACGATTGCGACAACGGAAATGGCATAAGCGACCGGCCCGGTCAACGATGTAACCAGCGTCGTCAGCGGGCCTTCCCAGGGCAGGTTGGTTCCGGTCTCGGCTGCGAATGCACAGCACGAGCCCGCCGCCAACGCGAAGCCAAGCATGAGGGCCATCTGTGCCGTTCGCTGCCGCGCCAAAAGAAAACTTCGCTTTTGATTCATGGAATTCCTCCGAGTGCCCTCCGGCACGGTTTAGGCGAAAGGCATCTGTCTCTGGCAGCCTCCCACGGTGAATAATCAGCTCCGCCACAACCGATCAGAGCCACGACAATCAAACCGGCGTCATGAGGTAGCGCCCGTTCTCATACCCGGTAACAACAGCCACCTCTTGAACCTTCCGGCCAGCAATCGGATCGTTGACTACCGAAATGACAAGATCGACGGCGCTTCCGATCATGCGCTGTTGCGGTGCGTCCGTCGCTTCCCGGACCAAAGCTTCCAGCCGGTCAAGCGCTTCCGTTGCACTGTTGGCGTGGAGCGTCGAAACACCGCCCGGATGCCCTGTGTTCCAACTCTTGAGCAGCGGCAGAGCGGCGGCTCCATCTCGCACCTCTCCCACAACGATCCGGTCCGGCTTCAGGCGCAGCGCCACCTTCAGGCACTTCAACTGATCGAACTCTGTTGTCGCCAACATGCTTAGGCTGTTTGCCGAGTCGAGGAGAAGTTCCTGCGTGTCCTCGATCACAAGCACGCGATCGCCGGGCGTCAGCGCGCCAATTTCTTCGAGAATGGCATTCGCAATCGTCGTCTTGCCCGCGCCCGTCCCGCCGACGATCAGGATGTTCTTGTGGGCAACGATTGCCTGCTGAATGACCTCAAGGTGATCGAGCTCCTTGACCGATGCAATGAAGTCTTCCTGCTGCGAGCGGCGGTTACGCGGGTCATCCTTCGTCGTCAGAATGCCTTGCCGCTGAAGATCTTTGAGGCTTCGCTTCTTGTCCGACTTGACGCGGATTGCGAACGACGGTGACGGAACCACCGGCTCGATCAAACCAGCAAACCGGTACTTCCAGATAGGGAGCTGCGTCTCCAGAACTGGACGCATCTCCGTCACCGTCGTCTTTTGCATCGAGGCAATCGTCATCATTGCCCCTCGCGCCTGGCGGCTGGAAAGCTCGCCAACCTGCTCGAAGGGCGACCCGGTTCGCTTTACCCAGATGCGGGAATCCTCGTTAACGAGGATGTCCTCAAGGCCGCTCGACCTGTCGAGCAAGCCGACAATCACTGGCCCCAGCTCATCGCGTAGCTTCTCTTTGAGCCGTTCCTGCTTTTCATCCGAGTGCGAGTCCTGGTTCATCGGCTCCTCACATCCACCATCAATCCGGGCTTGCCTTCGATCCGCAATGCAATGTACATTGCAGTAGACGTATCGTAACACCATTTTGGTAGGGTTTGGCAAATCATCGTTTTGGTTGGGGGAATCGGAGCATGGACAGAACGCTCGTTGCAGTCCAAAGAATGCTTGCCGCGCTTGACGCGCCGGCCTACGACATCGGTATCTTGAGCGACCGGGGAATGCTCCCCGGTCTATCCAATCTGTCCGCGGAGGGCGTCCTCTCTCGGCTCTCGCTCCTCAAGGCCCACAATGCGCGCGGGGCACACATCTACATACGGCCAGCCGGAGAACACCGCTTCAGCGTCCTCGACGACCTGAATTCGGATTCTGTTGCCCAGCTCACCGGCGACGGCCTTGAGCCGTGCGCCGTGATCGAGACCAGCCTCGGCAACTTCCAAGCATGGCTGAAGCACGACGATGTGTACCCGGCACCTATGTCCACGTTCATTGCACAGAACCTTGCCAAGCGGTACGGTGCGGACCCCAGCGCGGCGGACTGGCGGCGCTTTGGCCGCCTCCCCGGTTTCACAAACTGCAAACCCAAATACCGCAGGGACAACGGCCTTTATCCCTACGTTTTGCTTCGTAACGCGACCGGAGTGCGATTCCGGCAGGCCGCCTACGTGCGACTGGAAATGACGAAGCTCTACCAGCTCCAGGAGCAGGAACGAGAAGCGCGCGCAGCTCAGTACATTACCAACTCCTCTGCTACAGCGGGAAGGCCGTCTCACTCCTGGCTCTCCCTTGAGCGTTTCCGCAACGCGACCAAGTTCCTCAACCGCCCCGCCGCCGCCGACCTCGCCTTCTGCGTCGCCGCATTGTCGCTGCGAATGCCGGAGGATGCGATTGCCACGACCCTCGACAGCCAGTACCTCTCCCGCGACCCCAACCCCTCAAGGAAAGCTGCCTACATCAAGCGCACGATGGCGAAGGCGAGATCATGGGCACAACGCTAGGCACATTCCAGTTGCCGATACCCGCTCTTGCCTTCCAGCTCTGCCCGCCGCCAGTGTCTCCTCTCGTCCAGTCCCTTCCCAACGCTCCGAAACCTCTGCAATTCCGACGGCTGAATATGAGGAGTTTGAACAGGCCGCTCCAGTTCAGTTTGCCTTTCTGTTTGCGTGCAGCGTGCCGCGCTCAAAGCACC
>PLGM01000102.1 GCA_003139795.1 Acidobacteriaceae bacterium
TCGGGTTCGAAGATCAACTCCGGAGCCGATGACGCAGCCGGCCTTTCGCTGGTGAATGGACTGGAGGCCAACCAAACGGCGCTGACGCAGTCGGAGACCAACGCGACGGAAGGCGTGGGTCTGTTGCAGGTGGCCGATGGTGCTCTTTCGCAAGTGACGAGCTTGCTGGATCGGGCCATTACCCTGGCAACGGAAGCCTCGAACGGCACGCTGAACAGCACGCAGGACGCGGCGGCCAACCAGGAGTACCAGTCGATCCTGGCCGAAGTGAACAACATCGGATCGACGACCACCTATAACCAGGACCAGGTCTTCAACGGAAGAAACGTGGCGATTTACACTGGCGATTCTTCGACCTCAGGTTCGTCGGTGGATGATTTGAACATCCGCGAACTGTCTTCCTCGACAATCGGCGACACGAACGGTGTGATGTCGTACAGCAGCGGCCAGAACAACGTGTTCATCGACTTGTCAAAGGGTGGCGTGAATGCGGGACTCAACGACAGCTTGAACGCTGGCGGCTCAACCACGATTGCTGTCAACTATCTGACCAATGGGTCAAACGGCTCAGCCACGATGGCAACAGAGAATATTACTGTTGGCACCGGCACAAACTACCTGAACAACGCGCAGGGGCTGATTACTGCGATCAACGATTCCGGACTGGGATTGAACGCCAGCTTTGTTACGGCGACACAGGCTGGAACCGGGGCCGTGAGCGCTGCCGAGGCCGCAAACACCATTGGGGGCGGAGGCGCCGACACCGGCATCGAGATATCCGGCACAGGGGTGGGAGCCGGTACCAACGGCGCGGGCGAGATAGGCGCCCTCACAGTAAACTCCAGCATCGATACGCTTGGAGGCACACTCAATGTCACGGGCGCCGACGGCAAGACACATAACATTGCGCTGGGCACGGCCAACTCCACCGACACCATTGCCAACCTGGCGGCGACGATCAATGCCGACAACTACGGGGTAGCCGCCTCTGTTGACAGCACCGGGAAGATTCTGACCTTCACATCGGCGGACTCAGCGGCGACGGTGACGGCCACCAGTCTTACGGACGGCGTCCACGCCGCCAGTGCCACTCCTGTCTACACCAACGCTACGATCGCTCCCGGCGGCGCAGGCGGTTCTATCGGTTCAATGACCACCGCCCACGCCACCGATTTGCTGACCGGCACAATCACGGTGAACGGTGTGGGCGGAACCAGTAAGACGTTCACTCTGGGTGTTGTGGGATCGACCGACACTATTGCAAATCTTGCGGCGACGATCAATGCCTTCGAGTCAACGAATGCCACCAACTTCGGGGTTGTGGCCACGGTGGCTGGTGGAGACGCTATGACGCTGACAGCGAATGCGGCTGGAACAACTGCGTCAAGTTTCACCATCGGTGCAGGCAACAATACTCCTGCCGCCTATCTTGCGGCTGCCACGCCCACGAACGATTCTCTGACCGGTACGCCTCTGGCGGCGGGCTCTGCGAATTCATCCGCATTGGCAACGATGACTGGCGCGATCACCGTGGCAACGACCGCTACCCTCAACCTCGGCACGAGCCAGATTGCGGTGACCAACGGCGAGACATATACAGCCCTGGCAGCCAAGATCAATGGCGGCGATTACGGGGTGACTGCCACGCTCGATCCCACCGGCTTAATCATGACACTGAAGTCGGCGAATTCGGCGTATACGCCAGTAACGCTTTCTGGGGTCACCGTGGCCGCCTTGACTCCGGTGAACGCGACCGCTTCTGAATATTACAGCGTCGGGATCTCAGGTACCGTGACGGATACCAGCACTAGCGGCGGGACATGGAACGTGGGGCTGGACGCAGACACCAACGGCTCTGGAGGAGTGGCTACCATGGGCTACTCGGACGCAGCCGGCGTGTCTTTGAGCGGCACCGACCTGTTGAACCAGACCGATGCGGAGTCTGCCCTTACCTCACTCAACGTGGCCATCGGCGACGCGGCTGCCCAGGACGGCTACATCGGGGCGCAGATCAACACCCTGAGCGCGATCAGCCAGGTGATGAGCACGCAGCAGGAGAACGTGGTTTCGGCGCAGAATGCGGTGCAGGCGACGGACTATGCGTCGGCGACGTCGAACATGTCGAAGTATGAGATTCTGAGCCAGACGGGGATCGCGGCGCTGGCGCAGGCCAACAGCGTGCAGCAGGAAGTGACCAAGCTTTTGCAGTAAGGGGCTTTTGCGGTAAGCGAAAGATTGCAGTAATTTCAAGACAACCCAGGGACGGGCGGCGGCAAAGGTCAAGACCTTTGCCGCCCATTTTTTGGGGCAGGGGGCAGGGAATAGCAGTATTTCAGTGCTTCGGCCCGCTTTTAACCGGTTTCCCCCGCCGATTCTTTTTTGCGGGTTGCCGCGGTTGCGCTTCTGCAGCCTTGCGGATAGCCTCCGCATCCGCGATGTCCTGGGGCCTCCCTGCGGCCAGCTTCGACGCGATGAGGTCGGGAGCGGAGATGAAAAACGCCTTGAGGCCGCTGTTCGGATCGATTACGCCTTCAACGCGCCTTTCCCAGGCCGCCTCAAAATCGACGCCCGGAATGTCGGGAAGAATATCGAACCCGTGCGGATCGTGTCCAAAACGAAAGAAACTGCCACGCTCGGCAAAGTCCTCCGGTCGAATGCCTTGGAGCGGTGCGCCGAACGCGGCGAGCGCGGCGTACGTCGCTTGCGCGTTAGCAGGGTCTGCTTTGATGAAAAGGTCGATGTCATTTGTAAAGCGGGGTTGTGAGTGATAGATGACCGCGTATGCCCCCACGATGAGGTATCTAACGCCATGGGCATGAAAGGCGGACAAAAGGTCTTTGTAATCTTGGTACATTCGGCTCGATCTCCCAACCTTTAAGCGCGTAGGCAGTCTGGATCATCTCCTCGACCGCGTCCATCCGCTCATGCACGGGCCGGCTCTGCCAATAGCGATACTCGTCAGCCTTCATCTCATCGAAGCTCGTGTACTTGCGCAGGATCGTATCCATACTCTTATTGTTTCACCGGAAGGCGGCGGTTTCAACGCTTGAATTCTTGGCTGCTGACAGTAACGGCAAAATACTGAAACCAAGTCGTTAATCGCCCGGCCTCGCGTGACAAACAAGCCTTCGCGCTCAAATCTTCTGGTCTCAAAACTTACCTTTTGTGAGAATTCCGTGCCCTTCGAGGATCTTGCAGGCTTCGGCGCCTGAGAGGACCCGTAGTCTACCCAACGGGCACCTCAACCTGAGTGACGAAGACCTCACTGTGCAGCCGCCGCGCAATTTCTGAAGAAGAGGCGGTCTCAAAAAAGAGCGTCAAGGCTTCGACGAGGTTGGCACGCGCCTCCTCAATCGTGGCGCCCTGGCTTGCGATATCCAAATCGGGGCACAAGGCGACAAAGCCATCGTCTTCGCGCTCAATAATTGCCGTCATTCGCTGCGGTCCATGCATATTCGGATTCTATGCCATTCAAAACTGCCCGGGAGATCGCCCTCTACCACTCTCCGGTGGTGAGGTAGTCGTGGATGGAGGCGGCGGCTTTGCGGCCGGCGCCCATGGCCAGGATTACCGTGGCGCCGCCGGTGACGATGTCGCCGCCGGCAAAGACGCCGCGCTTGGAGGTGCGGGTGGTTTGGGGATCGGCGACGATGTAGTTGCGCGGAGTGGTCTTGAGGTCGGGCGTGGAGCTCTGGATGAGGGGATTGGCGTTGGTGCCGACGCCGATGATGGCCACGTTGACAGGCAGAATGAACTCCGAACCCTTGATGGGGACCGGCGAGCGGCGGCCGCTCACGTCCGGAGCGCCGAGCTCCATCTTCATGCAGCGGGCTTGCGTCAGCCAGCCCTTTTCATCGCCCAGGAAGGCGATCGGGTCGGTCAACATGCGGAACTCGACGCCTTCCTGGCGGGCATGCTTGACCTCTTCGACGCGGGCGGGCATCTCGGCCTCGGAACGGCGATAGACGAGCGTTGCGGAGCGCGCGCCGAGGCGGCGGGCGGTGCGGACCGCGTCCATGGCGGTGTTGCCGCCACCGACCACGATCACGTCGCGATCGTGGCAATCGTAGACCGGCTCATCGTAATCGGAGACCTGGTAGGCGCGCATGAGGTTGACGCGGGTGAGGAATTCGTTGGCGGAGTAGACGCCGTTGAGGTGCTCGCCGGGGACGCCGAGGAAGCGCGGCAGCCCGGCGCCGGTGGCGACGAAGACCGCGTCGAAGTGTTCGTTTTGCATCAACTCGTCGATGGTTACGCTTTTGCCGACGACCACGTTGGTCTCAAACTCGACGCCCATGCGGCGCAGATTGTCGACTTCGCCTTTGACGATGGACTTGGGCAGGCGAAACTCGGGGATGCCGTAGATGAGGACGCCGCCGAGCTCGTGGAGGGCTTCAAAGACGCGCACGCGATGACCCTTCTGGACCAGGTCGCCGGCGGCCGAGAGCCCGGCCGGACCGCTGCCGACGATGGCTACGCTCTTGCCCGTGGGCGGCGCGATGGCGGGAAGACCGAGTTGGCCGCTGGTTCGCTCGTAGTCGGCGACAAAGCGCTCCAGGTTGCCGATGGCGAGGGGCGCGCCCTTCCTGCCCAGCACGCATCCGCCTTCGCACTGGTTCTCCTGCGGGCAGACGCGGCCGGTGATGGCGGGCAGGGCGTTGTCCTCGCGGAGCTTGGCGGCTGCGGCCAGGTAGTCGCCCGCGTAGATGAGCGCCACGATCTCCTTGATCTTTACGCCCACCGGGCAATCGACGACACAACTCGGCTTGGCGCAGGCCAGGCAGCGCGTGGCCTCGATCAGGGCGCCGGCGGCTTCGAGGCCCAGGTTCACTTCTTCAAAGTTGCGGCTGCGCACCTGGGGATCGAGCTCCGGCATGTGGACGCGGGCAATCTTCATGCGCTCTTTGAGGGGAAGTGTGTTGGTGTCAGCCATGATGCACTTCCTCGGCGGCCAACTCCGCGCGCAGCCGGGCCACTTCCTCTTCCTTCGCGGTCAACTCCGCGCGCAGGTGCGCCAGTTCTTCCTGCTTGTGCTCCTCGAAGTGGCGGAGCGACTGGCACTCCTTGTCGCGATACATGGCGTTGCGCTGCATGAGGACCTCGAAGTTGACCAGCGAGGCGTCGAACTCGGGTCCATCGACGCAGGCGAACTTGCTCTTGTCGCCGAGCAGGACGCGGCAGCCGCCACACATGCCGGTGCCGTCGACCATGATGGAGTTGAGGCTGACCATGGTCTTGATGCCGAGGGGCGCGGTGATGCGGGCCACGGCGCGCATCATGGGCACGGGCCCGACGGCGAGCACAAAGTCGATTTTGCGGCCGGCGGCGAGCAGGTCGTTGAGCTTTTTGGTGACCAGGCCCTGTTCGCCGTAGCTGCCGTCGTCGGTCATGATGTAGGTCTCGCTGCTGGCCTGGCGGACTTCGTCTTCAAAGACCACCATCTCGAGGCTGCGCGCGCCTTCGATGAATATGACGTGGTTGCCGGCCTGCTTGAGGGCGTTGGCCGTGGGCAGCGCCATGGCCGTTCCCACGCTGCCGGCAAGAATAACGGCGGTGCCGTAGTTTTCGATCTCAGAGGGGCGGCCGAGCGGGCCGACGATGTCCAGAATGGAGTCGCCCGCTTCAAGAGAGTTAAGCAGCGAGGTGGTCTTGCCGATGGCCTGCACCACGATGGTGACCGTGCCGGCCTCGGGGTCAGACGACTTGATGGTGAGGGGAATGCGCTCGCCCTTCTCATGCAGGCGGAGAATGAGGAACTGGCCCGGCCTCTGCTTGAGAGCAATGCGCGGCGCCTCAATGACAAACTGCTTGATATTGAGGCCGACGTCGCGGGCTTCCACAATCCTGTACATATAGGGAACTCCGATTGGAGCAGGGCTACAAGCAAAGCGCCTGTGCGATCGGCTGGGACTTTTGGGATAGAGAGATGCAGTCCGCCGACGGCGTGGGAGGGTCCACCCCATCCTTCAAGATTATTCAGGAATTGGGTAGGGGGACCGTGTGATGTTGGTCACCGGGGGGATTGGGCACCTGGCTATTTTGGAGAGATCAGACGACGATCATACTGAAATCGCTCGATGGGAAGAATGCGAATGAACCGTGAGTCGGGGTGGACGGGATTGATGAGCCAATTGTCGTCGGTCGGCGCCAGAACGGACGGAACGATCAGTACCGCTGCTTTCGCGTCCAGGACAAATTGATCCCCGATGCGGCCGATCTCCGCTGGAGCAGGGTAATGGGCCCAGTCCGCCGGAAGATCCCTGGGCCTTATGGAAATGCGGCTAACGCTGTCCGGAACCTCAGCCTGTGCCAGCACCAGGTCGTCCGGCAAACGATTCGGGTCAAGATGAGCCAGGTATTCGAGCATGGCGAGCGAGAGGCGTTCCGCCGTATAGACAATGCGGGTACCGGGGTACGACCAACGGCCACCGAAACGAAAACTTCCCTCCCCGTCAAACGGGTTGGCCGCGAAAACCAGACGTGCGAGACGGTACACACGCGTCAACTGACACCGCCGTAACCGATGCGGCCTAAAATGTTCTCCACCTGGCGGGCTCCCAGTTCCGTATCCAGGAGCTTGAGTGGCGGGATTCCGCCGAGGACCAGGTTTGGCCTCTTCATCCAGCCGATCGTTTTTTCGCGGTCGCCGATGAAATAGTCGGCCAGAGCCAACAAGCGAGCGAGCCGGTACAACCTGTCGGATTCATACCGCGCCAGCCGGCCCTGATGTTTGCGGCGCTGCAAGCTGCGAGTTGACAGGTCGAGGCTGGATGCGACTTCCTGCAACGTCAGGCCAGAGCTTCCTACCAGCGCATCCACCACGGAGTGCAGGAATCCCTCCCGGATAGCGTCGCTCATATCCTCACCGGTTCGAATCGGGCGGCCGAAAGTAGCTTCTCCTCCCAGCTCCCCAACAATTGCACTCAGTTCATTTACCATAATGTCGCCGATTATAGCGCCAAATGTCGCATTGCTCAAGAGGTGCGCTGGACTCGTGGATTTGACGGGCGGTTTATCGCGGAGGGGCTTTTCACCACGGATCGGAGATGGAGGTGTTTGAGGGTTGATGCGGTGGGGCGTAGAATTTGGCCGTCTGAACGAACTGCTTGAAAGGACTTCCGATGAAACCCGACCGTCCCCTGATTGCGTCCGTGGTGTTCCTGGCCATTGGACTGGGAATTCTGTTTGGATATTGCCACGGCACCGCGGGTTTGAGCGCCGCTATCCCGGTTTCGGGGGCGTCATTCAATCTGTGTGTCGCGACCACGGGACCAGGGGCGCTGGGCGGGTTTGCGCTGACGGTGCTGGGGGTTTTGCTGCTGCTTTGGGCGGTGTTTTTGGCGGTTGCGGGACAGATCCGGCTGCTTGGGGTGGGGCGGAAAAAGGCGGAGGGGACTGACCATGCGCCGGAAAAAGAATGAAGCTCAAGATGTGTTGCGCAGCGCCCTTGAAGCTCAGGACGCCGAGGAAAGCTGGACCGGTGAGGAGCGCCGGGCGTTATCGGCTCATATCGAGGAAGGCTATCTACAGGCCGAGCGCGGCGAACTGATCGACGGCGCACAGGGCCGCCGTGAGATTCAAGCGATGAAAGACGAATGGCGCTTGTCCAAAGGCGTTGCTCTCTAAAAATTAGGAGGTAGTTTGACAAACTTTCTCGAACAATTGGTTGCCGAATGGCTTGAATATCAAGGCTATTTTGTCCGTCGAAATGTTAAAGTTAGCAAACGCTCAAAGGGAGGCTATGACGGGGAATTGGACGTTGTTGGCTTCAATCCAGAAACAAAGAAGCTTGTCCACTATGAACCTTCGATGGATTGTTATCCATGGCCGAAGCGTCGACTTCGATTTTCAAAGAAATTTGCAGCTGGACTAACACACATTCCGGAGTTGTTTGAAGGGCTTGAGTTACCAACAAAAATTGATCAAATAGCTCTATTAG
>PLGM01000114.1 GCA_003139795.1 Acidobacteriaceae bacterium
CGATCCTCCACGCGCGGATAAGAGGAATGAGTATCACGACCTGAAAGTGGTTGTCGACAAGCCGGGGCTGAAGGCGCTCACCAACACCGGCTATTACAATTGAGATAGGATGATCGTCTGAGGATTTTGCGCAGCTTACCGTCTTCCACGCCTGGTTGTACGACGTGTCGATTAGTGACTGGATTATCGAAGACAGTGTCTTTTACGGTTGAGTGCGCGTCTGGCGAGGGATCGCGTCATGCACAAGCTGGGACTTCTGTTATTGGCGGCGGGAATTGCCCTGCCGGGCTTCGCAGCTACACGAATTACCGTGGAGCAGTTAGAGCATGTGCTGGCCGCGGCCCATGGCAAGCCCGATTTGAAGGTGGCCAAACAACTATCCGACCTGGAACTGACCGAACGGCTGAGCGGCGCGAAGCTTTCGCGCTGGGAGGCAGACTCGCCCGGCCCCGAGTCCCGGCAGGCGCTGGTTGCGTTGGCCGATCTGTCGGCGTTTCTCGATCCTCCCACCGCGGAGATTCCCGCCACGGCCACGCCGGATTTGGACACGCAACGCAAGATCATGGCTCAGGCCGTGGACTATGCTGTCAGAACCATTTCCAAGTTGCCTGACTTCTTTGCGACACGAGATACGATTCACTTTGAAGATACACCGCCCAGGCAATTGGACACAGGCTACCGGCCATTGCACCCCGTAGCCAGAACCAGCGCCATTGTGCTTTACCGCGACGGCAAGGAAGTGGTGGATTCTAAAGCGGTGAAGGGCAACCTATCCCAGCAGGCAGCACCTACGTTGACAACCTCTGGAGTCTTCGGGCTAATTCTCGGGACGGTGCTGGTGGATTCTTCACATGGCAAGCTGGTCTGGAGCCATTGGGAGCAGGCCGCGGCCGGTGCGGAGGCGGTCTTTCATTATGCGGTTTCCAGAGAGCAGTCGCATTACAGGGTGGAGTTCTGCTGTGTTCCTGGAGATCACGGGAACGGTACTTTCAAGCGACTTTCCGGCTATCACGGCGAGATCACCGTAGATCCGCTGAATGGAGCGGTGCTTCGCCTGACGCTGGAGGCGGACCTGCAGCCGACCGATCCGCTTCTCAGGTCCGACATCGTGGTCGAATATGGTCCCGTGGAGATCGGGGGCAAGACCTACATCTGCCCGATCAAGAGTGTCTCCATCACGGTTTCACCCGCGCTGCCTTCCGCTGCCTCCGCCGAGATGCAGCGCTATCGTGGCAAACTGCTGGATAAGGACAACTGGGCTGCTCGGGAGCACCTTCAGACCCTGCTGAACGATGTTGTGTTTGAGCAATATCACCTGTTTCGCGCTGACGCGCGCATTCTGACCGGCGATAGCCCGGTGGCGGAGGCGAACCAGCCCGCTTCCAGCCCCCCGGAGACGAAAGACGGCGGCTCGCCTGCTCCGGCCGAAGCTCCGGTAGAGACAGCTGCAGCGGAGACCGGTGTTCCTGCTGCGCCCGTGGTCCCTGCAGCAGCGTCAAATCCAGCGGAGCCCCCCGCGCCGGAACCCGCGACGCCGGAGATCAATGTCGCACAAGCAACCGGACTGCCGGAGCCTCCCGCAAATTCACAGACTGGCTCGACGAATTCGAGCTTCACCCTGCGCATGACCGCGCGCTTGGTGGACGTTGGGCTGGTGGCCTTCGACAAGAAGGGCCATCCGGTGACGGACCTGAAACCGGAGGACTTCGAGATATACGACAACGGACGCAAGCAGACCGTGCGATCCTTCAGCCAGGCAAGCGTGGAGTCCGCAAAGGAGTCGGGCCTGACGCCGGGTCAGCCCGTATTTTCCAATCGCCGCGCGGATATTGCCGACGCAAGGCCGGGAATGGGAAAGACGGAAAGCAGCAGCACGATTCTCCTGATGGACCCTGCCAACCTGGCGTGGGCCGATCTGACCTATGCGCGCGGAGAGATGCTGCGGTTTCTGCGGTCGCTGCCAGCGAACGAAACCGTGGGACTCTATGTCATGCACGCTCGCAGTTTTCAGGTTCTGGAGGAGGGGACCACGGACCACGTCTTGCTCGCGTCGAAGTTGCATGGATGGATACCGAGCGCTCAGGACATGGCGCGAGCGCAGGAGGCCGAACAGCTTAACCGGCAAGAGTTCGATGCCTCCGAAATACAAAACGGAGACTATATGCAAGGCACGAATCCAAACACCTATACGCAACTGGATACGGTCAATCCCGGCGGTCAAGATTTTGATCCAAAGGTGGACGACCGTAACACCAATCCGGGGCGCGATGCGATGGTGATCCTGGCCGGCGTAGCCCGGCATCTTGCCGCCGTCCCGGGCCGAAAGAATTTGGTGTGGGTCAGCAGCGATAATGTCCTGGCCGACTGGACCGACAAGGCACCGGCAATCGACAAGAGTGGCAAGCACATTCAGGGATTCGTAATGCAGGCGCAGGAGGCGATGAACGATGCCCACGTCAGCGTCTATCCCCTTGACGCCTCGCAGTTGGACGAAAAGGCCCAGAATCCGATGCTCGGAGACCTCAACTCGGGGTTGGAACCAGAGATTACCGCGGCACCGGGGACGACGGGGGGTCCGCATAAGCCCAGCCGCATTGATGCCGAGATGCAGCAGAATGTCCACCCCATTCAGGCCGCGATACAAGAGATGGCGGAAGCTACCGGCGGCCACGCCTTTCGCCGCTCCGGCGACATTGCAAAGAATCTCGACGAAGTGATTGCGGATGGCCGTGCCGCATATCTGCTCGGCTTTACGCCCGACACTCCAGCCGACGACCAGTACCACCTGCTGACCGTGAAACTCGCCGCGCGGCGCGGCGTGACGCTGCGCTACCGCACGGGTTACGAATACGCCAAGGAGCCGGCCACGCTCAAAGAGCGGTTCCAACGGGCGGTCTGGCAATCCCTCGATGTGAGCGAGATCGCCATAAGCGCGAATCCTTTGGCGGCATCACAAGGGGCCACGCTCAAGCTCAACATTGCAACCAATGACATTGCGCTGAAGCAACAGGACGAGCGTTGGGTAGATAAGCTGGATATCTTTCTCATCCAAAGAGACGATGAGGGCCTTCATGCGCGGGTTACGGGGCAAACGTTGAGTTTGACGTTGAAACCCGCCACTTATGCGAAGTTAATTCAGGATGGAATCCCATTCGACCAGTTCATCGAGAAGAAGCAGAATGCCGGGTCGGTGCGGATTGTGGTGGTGGATGAGAACTCGGGCCGCATGGGGTCGGTCACAGTTCCATCCGCAGTTCTCAAAGGAAAGAGCTGATATGGAGACGCATGAAATCCATTGTCTGGGTAAGGTCGCGGGGCTTACGGGTTGAGAATCGGAAGTTCGGAGTTACTTGCCGAGCGGCGCGCCTGGCGTTTCCTCTGCCGGCTCGCCTTTCGCCTGGGCTTCGTGGAGCTTTTTGAAGACCGTCGCATCGGCGGCTTTCTGCAAGCTGCGGGTCTTGTCGAATTCGGCCTTTGCCTCGTCCTTCCTCCCCGCTGCCTGGTAAAACCGTCCCAGCCGCCAATGCACGTTCTGGTCGCCGGGGCTTAGCTTTTCGGCAATCTTCAGTTCTCGCAAGGCGTCTTCTTTGTGCCCGGCATCGGCATCCAGAATGCCTAAGTCAAGGTGCGCCAGTTCAATCCCCGGGTCAATCCGGATGGCCTTTTCAAGCAGCGGCGGCGCAGCCTCGGGCTGACTCAATCGCATGTCGGTGTCCGCCAGGTAGACCAGGGCCTGGGCATGTTCCGGGTTGTTGGCCAGTTCTGCCTGGAATTCCTGGGCCGCCTCCTCATATTGCATGAGACCCCACAACAAATATCCCAAGCCGAAGTGAACATTTGGCTCTCTCGGGTCGGCCTTGACGGCGGCGCGGAACTGCTGCGCAGCGCCGGCATTGTCTTTCATCTCGTCCAGCGCCTCGCCGGCCAGCATGTCCGCTTCGGCCGACTCCGCGTTCAGCGTCAGGATCTCGTGGTATACATCGAGAACGCATTGATACTGCTTGGACCAGAGGCAACTGTGCGCCAGGGCCAGGCGGAAAGGCAGGTTCTGCTTGTCGTCGGCCGAGGCCTGCTTCAGATAAGGAACCGCTGCCGCGTATTCTCCCAACCCATAGTGGGCCAGCCCGATCAACGCGGTCAGGCGCAGCGCCTCGGGTGACGATGGGGGCTGGCTCTTGAGCAGCAGGGTGAAGGCCTGGATGGCTTCCTTCAGCGCGCCGGATTTGAAGAGCGACAGGCCGAAGTTCAGCCGCAAGCCCGGCATGGCGGGATTCAGCGCCAGAGCTTTGCGATAGAGTGGCACAGCTTCCGTGTAATGTTCCCGGCGAGCTTCAAGGAGGCCCAAATGGGCGTAGGCCTCGGCATTCGCGGGATGAACCTTCAAGACGGCGCGCCATGCGGTCTCGGCCTCGGCATTGTCGCCCTGTTGTTCCAGCGCAAACGCCGTCTGGCGTTGATCTTCCCCAGCCGCTGACGTCTGGCCCTGACCGCCGGCCGCCGCCATCGCCAATAACAACGCAAGAACCATCGTCAGTTGTGCAAACCGCCCCACGTCCATCTCCATTGGCATTTTCGCTTGCCGGGAATGCACCGCGCAATACCCGGGCAGCACGCGGTGCAAAGAAATGGGCGCGGCAGGGAATGCCCTGCCGCGCCCAGGTTAGGGCAGATTACAGGTCAGAAAACGAGTTTCCCGCCGAACTCCATCGTGCGCGGACCGTAGTCGTTGACCACCGCTCCGAAATTCCCGTCGTGGAAGCCCGTATCGACGCCTTGGATACTCGTGTGGTTGAAGGTATTGAAGGACTCGAAGCGGAGTTCAATTCTCGGCCCTTCGCCGGGTGAGAGTGGAATGGCCTTGAACAGTGAGAGATTCCAGTTGAAGATTCCCGGTCCTACGGCTGAGTCTTTTCCGGCATTGCCAAAGCCTTGATTCGGGCCGCCATTCCAGGGAGCGGTTGGATCTGCATAGGAACTGGTGCTGAACCAAGCGGCCTTCGTCTTGGGGTAGGAGACCTTTGACACCCGGTTCGGACGGTTGGTATAGCAACAGCCGAGGCCGATGGTGTTGATGCTATCGGTGACGGTCAGAGGCACGCCTTTTTCCGCGACCGTTACACCGGAGATCGACCAGCCTCCAAGGACCTCGCGCGCTGCGACGTTCGAGCTTTTCGCGAACCACGGGAGGGCATAGATGTAGCTCACATTGAAGATGTGACGCCGGTCGAACGTATTGTCCGACCCGCGGTCATACCCGGTGTTGTACGGATCGGAGAGCCCATAAAGATCGTTGCTCACGTCGCTGATGTTATGGGACCAGGTGTAGGCCAGTTGGGTGGTAAGCCCATGCCGGTTTTCCAGGCGCACACCTGCCTGCAGCGATTGGTAGTCGAAGTTGGTCTCGTTCTCCTCCTGGTTGATGGCGGCGAAACCGGGGTAGTTGACATACTCGTTTGCATTCAGCGAGCCGTTGGCAACGCCCTTGCGTGTTGCGTAGCTGCTATTTGAATCAAGCAACGGCAAGGTGTTGATCTGCCGGTCATCGTTCTGGTCCCATCCGGAAGAGCCGACATACTGCACCACCGCAACGATCGATGGTGCAAGCTCCCGCTGAATTCCAAAGCTCCAATCCGCCGTCCCAGGGGGCGGATAGTCGTACTTGATGTTGGTCAGATTGGAAGGAAACGACTGCGAGGTTGTGATGCCTGTCAAGGCGCTGGTGTTGGGGTTGGAGAAGTAAACGTTGTTGGCGGAAGGAATGTACGCAAAGGGCGGATTCAAGGCTGCGTTGTAAACATCGTTGCCCTGAACGCGCTCATAGAACATGCCAAAGCCGCCCCGGAGAACGGTCTTTCCGTTCCCGGTGAGATTGTAGGCGAAGCCGATGCGGGGCTCCCAGGTATTGTACTTGTTCTGGACGTTGCCACGGGGGAAGCCATTGACGCCGGCCTCCTCGATGCCGTTGAGATAAAACGAGCCCGTGGTTCCGGAGAAAGTGGAGAGTGAAGAGGGGAGCAGAGTGCCGGCCGCGGTGACCGGACTGCCCAGCGACGTGTTATAGTCCGCCGCAACGAAGTTTGCGAATTTGTTGTAGCGCTCAAAGGCATGCGGCAACCCGTCGAAACGAAGCCCGAGGTTGAGGGTCAACTGCGGAGTGATATGCCAGTTGTCGTTGCCGTAGAAGCCGTAGTTGTTGTTGACCCAGTGTTTGCCGTAGAGGAACTGAAGCTGGTTGAAGTTGGAGGCGTCGCCGAGCAGGAAATTGATATACGAGTCGTGGGAAAAGGCGCTCGAGTTGAAAGCCGCGGTCCCTTGGGTGTTTGCCTGCAGTTGTTGATTCTTGTAGTCGTGCAGCCAACTGAAGCCAAACTTGAACTGGTGCCGCCCCTTGGTCCAGGACAGATCGTCCCGATACTCGAAGCCTTCGTATCCGTTCCTCCAGGGATAGTAGCTTTCGCTCCACTGCACATTCAACGGCGAGCCCTGCAAATCGATCTCGGGCATATCGTTGATTGCGGCGTCTGCGACCGGGAAGAAGCTGGTTGCCGTCCACCCGCTGGGCTGCAGGAATGTGCCGCCGGGACCGGCGGTGGGCGTAAGGGTGATCTTGTTGCCGGCGTAAAGGAAGGCGGTCTCGTTGAGCAGGTTGGGCGTATACGTCTGCGTCAGCTTGATGGCCGCCGAAAAGGACGGGTTGGTCATGATCGTGCCCACGGTTGGATAGGTGCTGTTGCCCCACAACGGTGGGAAGTAGTTTTGCAGGAGCGTGTCATGGAGGTAATGGCCCATCAACTGGTACTTGCTGTTGACGGCGTGGTCGATGCGGACAATGTCTTCACGGACATCGGTCGGTTGAGGGATGGACGCGATGTACTGGGTGCCATTGTTGTAGTTCGGCTTCGGAAACGTGCCCGCGTTCACCTCGAGGACCGCATTCTGGTCGATCAAGTTGGCGGGGATGGTGTTATTTGGGAAGGGACTTCCGGCCGTCAAACCGTCAGCCGTGTAGAGGGCCAGCTTGGCTGGGTCCGAGGTGGTGGGAACAACCGGGGTCGGGCCACCGGCTGGAATCGTATAGGCCAATGCCGCTCCGGCCGTCGGGAAGTTGGGGGCCAGGATCGCATTCTGAATCGAAGGCGAACTTCCTTGAATCAGCCGCCGCCATTCTTCATTCCAAAAGAAGAATGTCCTGTTTCGGTTCTCGTTATACACATGCGGAATCCACAGCGGGCCGCCGATATTCCCGCCGGGCTCGTTCAGCTTGAACTCGGGCACGGATTTGCTGAAGTAATCGGCGGCGTCGTAGGCGGTATTCCGGTTGAACTCGTAGACTTCTCCGTGAAAGTTATGCGTGCCGGACTTGAGCACCATGAGGATGGTTCCGCCGGAGCCGATGCCGTAATCGGGACTGTAGTTGCTGTCGAGAGTCTGGAATTCGGCCAGCGCATCCTGCGAGGGCAGGTTCATGAAGCAGCCGCCGCAGCCGCGATCGTTCTGTTCGCCTCCATCCAACAGGTAGATGTTGTGTTCCGTGCGGGTTCCATTGAAGCTGATGCCGTTGGCGGACGTCAGAGCATTGACGCCGCTAAAAGGCGGCAAGTTGTTGGACACGCCCAAGCCAAGAGCCGCAAGCGCGGTGACGTTGCGGCCGTTAGTTGACAGTTGGGAAACCTGCTCGCCGCTGATCAATGTGCTGACTTCGCTGGTCTCCGACTGGACCTGCAAGGCGTCCGCCGCGACGGTAACCGTCTGCTGTTGGCTGCCGACCGTGAGGGCGATATCCTCTTCCAGGGTCTGGGCAGGGTGCACCACGATGTCGGTCTTTGTGTATTTCCGAAAGCCGGCGACTGAGGCGCTCAGCGCGTAGGTGCCAACGCCCACGTTGGCAAACCGATAGGCCCCCGCGCTGTTCGAGGTGTCCTGTCTTACTTGATCGGTCGCGGGGTTGGTGAGGCTGATTGCGGCGTTCGGAACCACCGCTCCGGTGGCATCCACCACGGTTCCTGTGATTGTTGCGTTATCCTGGCCCCAGGCTCCGGGCGTCAGCACCAGGAGCATGGTGATCACAGCGAAGCACCCTACCAGAAATCCCCATACCGATCGCTTCGCAATGGAGGGGATTTGTGTTGTGAGATGATTCATAGAGTTTTCCTCCTGAGAAAACGGTTACTTAACGGCTGTTTCACTTTCCTTCCGTCTTTGTCTTGTGGTCGATTCTTGGTTGGTACGTCAGCGGAAGCGCTTGCGCGGCAAGAGCTGATTCTTGATGTTTCACTTGCCAGCCCGGACTCTTCAGTTGTCAGTTCTCAGCGGACTCGGAAATCTTCTCCGGATTCCCCTGAATGGTTGCATGCCCGTTAAGGCTGTTCCCCTCTCTGCGCCAGAAAATGTCTGTCTGACCCCATTTTGTTCGACCCCATTCGCAGATGTGATCGATGTCAATACCGGCGATCTGGCAAACGTTTTCTGAATTGAGCAAAAATCTTTACCCGGTTCGAGAGCGTGCCCATTCCAACACCAGCGCCGCGAATGTGCAACGCTATTAACGGTTTGTTGGGACGTTTGTTGTAGATAAGATGTTATTTTGCATAACGTTAGTGGGATCGATGATCGGGGGTTGCTGCCCGTTTGGGGCCACGTTTGCTGTGATGATATAGTGGGATACCAAAGGAAATCTGGGTGCGTTATGTCCACAGCCGATCCATCTTGGGAGCCGGAAGTCCTCAGTCCAAAGCAGATCGGTTTGGTGCGCCATCACCTCAAAGAGGTGACAGCGAGCCACGCGTTCGCTGGGAGCAAACGCACCCAGGATTTTCTCCACCTGATCGTCGGACATGCTCTGGAGGGGGAAGTCGATAGCCTGAGGGAGCGGATGATTGGGGCCGAGATGTTCGGGCGCCCGGTCGATTACGACACGGGAAGCGATTCCGTGGTTCGCGTCAAAGCCACCGAAGTTCGAAAGAGGCTGGCACAATATTACCTTGAAGCAAACCGAAAGCCGGCTGTCCGCATCGAGCTTCCGAGCGGATCCTATGTGCCGAGATTCCTCTTCGAGCCGTTGAAGACAACGGCTCAGACGCAAAGCGGGGTTGTTCCTCTGGCCTCCGTGGAGCAAACCATCGCTCAGGGTGAAGGACGGTCCGCCGACAGGCCTGCGGCGCCAGTAGACGAGGCACCGCGTCTTCCTGCGCAGAATTCCCACCTCCCGTTACGCGTCCTGACCGGCGCCGTGGTCGGATTAACCCTCATCGCGGTAATCGGCTACGCGGGCTTCAAGATGTGGTTTAGCGATTCACATGGACGGCCAGAGATTCGCTCCATCGCCATCCTGCCGCTTAAAAACCTTTCCGGCGATCCGGGGCAAGAGTATTTCGCCGACGGGATGACGGAAGAGTTGATCAACGACCTGGGCCAGGTTTCTACGCTACGCGTCATTTCCCTGACGTCGGCAATGAGTTACAAAGGCACGAAGAAGACGCTGCCGGAAATCGCCCGTGAGTTGGCCGTGGGCTGGGTCGTAGAGGGGAGCGTACAGCGCGAGGGAAACCAGGTGCGAATCAGCGCCCAGTTGATCGATGCCAGGACTGATCGTCCCATCTGGGCCCATACCTATGTCCGCGACATGACCAGCGTGCTGGCGTGGCAGGGAGAAGTGGCGCAAGCAATTGCGGAAGGAATCAGCATCACGGTGACGCCGCAGGAGCAAGCGCGCTTCGCCCGCAGGCGCCCAATCGACCCGGAAGCCCAGGATCTGTACCTGCATGGCATTCTCCAATTGAATGCGGACGATTGCAAGAGCGCTGTCGATTATTTCCATGAAGCCCTCGACAAGAATCCCAACTATGCGCAGGCGCATGCTGCATTGGCTGATTGCTATGGCCGGATGGGTGAATCTGGCCGGATGGCCTATAAGGAGGCGTTTTCCAAGCAGAAGACCGAAGCAGCCAGGGCGATTGAGCTGGATGACTCGCTGCCCGAAGGCCATGCCGAACTCGCGAATACTGCGATGACTCTGGACTGGGACTGGGCAGCTGCGGCGACGGAGTTCCACCGGGCGCTGGAACTCAATCCAAATTCAGCACCCATCCATCAGAAATACGCGTTTTACCTGGTGCGGACCGGCCAACTGCCCGAAGCCCTTGCAGAGGTAGAGCGAGGCGTGGACCTTGATCCTGTTTCCGGCCGTTCATTCCACTATGAGGGGTTCATCTATTACTTTTCTCGTCAATATGACCAGGCGCTTTCGCTGATCCGGAGGGTTCGCGCACTGGACATCAATCCTCCCGATTGGAGCTTTCTCTTAGGCGATGTCTACGCGGAAAAGGGCATGTACCCGGAATCCATCGCTGAGTTTCTGAAGTCGGGCGATGGACCGGATTCCTTAGGCCATTTGGGCAATGCTTATGCCCGCGCGGGCCAAGTGGACGCGGCCCGCAAGACCATTTCGCAACTGGAGCAGAATGTGCGAAAAGATGGCGTGGGGAGGTATGAAATAGCGCTCGTCTATGCCGGACTGGGCAAGAAACAGGAAGCGTTTAAATGGCTGGAAGAGGCGTATAACGCACATGATGTGGGGCTCATATATCTCAAGGTCGATCCCTGCCTTGCCCCCTTGCGCTCCGACCCGCGCTTTGATGACCTGGTGCGGCGCGTCGGCCTCGCGAAATAATTGGCGATCGGAGCTTAAAAGAGGGCAGGCGCTATCTTGCTTGTCCCGTAGTTGCCACGGCCGCATGCGGCCAGTCGTCTTTCCATGTCAAGTTGGAGATTTGCAGCGCTGGTTTGCCGGTCAGCGCGTCATAGGCATGGAAAACGATGATGTCGCCTTCGGGCCGCTGGAGGACCGATTCCCCACCCGGCCCCAGCCAGCGCTGGTTGGCCACCAACAACGACGTACCGCCCCCTTGCAGCATGGGAACCCCCTCGCGGCCGACGTAGGGGCCCGTCACCAGTCTTGACCGCCCAACCATGGTTCGGTAGTTGCTCTTGAGCCCCCGGCAGCATAGATCGAAGGAAACAAAAAGGTAATAATAGCCGTCGTGCTGGACCACGAAGGGCGCTTCAATCGCCTGCCAGTCCGGAGGCAACCCGGGCTTTGCCGGTTCGGGGTGCTCAGGCGGCTTACGGCTAGCCAGTGCATAGGTCCGCATGTCCGTGCCCGACAGTTTCCCGGTCGCCGGGTCGATCTTCCGCATCTTGATACCCGACCAGAAGCTGCCCAGGCTCAGCCACGGCTGCCCTTTGTCGTCGAGCACGATGTTTGGGTCGATAGCATTGAAGTCGTCGTCAGCCGTGGAACGCAGCACAAGTCCTTCGTCCTTCCAGTGGTACTTGGGGCTCTTGGGGTCCAGCGATTCGTTGGTGGCCAGCGCTATCCCCGAGGTGTTCACCCCAAACAGGGAATAGGCGTAGTAGAGATGGTACTTGCCGTTGAAGAAGGAAATGTCCGGGGCCCAGAGCTCTTTCGTGCCGGGGCTTGTTTCGTGAATCCAGGCTGGGATGTCGTCGAAGACATGCCCGCACAGCTTCCAGTCGATTAGATTACTGGAGCACCGAATCGCAAACTGGCCTCCATCCGGTGCCAGGCCCGTAGCGAATACGTAGTACGTATTGCCTTCCCTGCCAATTGAAGGGTCGTGCGTGCCAGGGTAATCCCCTGTCAATTGCAGGGCAATGGGTTCCTGGGCCTGAGCCGCCGGAAGCCATGGCGTGGCGACGAGAGCGACTGCTGCAAGCATAAGATCGGCGTAAAAAAAGCGAGACATGATTCCCTCCGGTATTGGTTGCATCGAGCTGCTGGGCGGCCATATTCAATTGCGCGGCATCAGGCTTCGATCTGGTGATAGAGGCGATATCCTTCGTCCTGGATCGATGCAAATGGCTTGAGCGTAAGGACGCCTGTCTCCGTTTTTGTCTGCCACGTGCTCGATCCGCTGGAAATCCTGCCGGCTCCCAGCAGGTCCATTCGCCGCAGCTTCCTGGGAATTTCAGCAATGCCAAACAAGGCTAACGGCCCATTCACCGGAGCCACCAGATCAGGATGCTGCGGGTCCACGGCTTCAAGAGTTGTTGTGGCTTCAAACTCGACCTCGATCCGGTCTCCGTTTCTCCATGTGCCGCCCAGGCGGGCGAAGCTGCCAGGGGTGAGATCAACGGAGACGCGGCGGCCGTTCACCGCGACTGTGGTCTTGGAACCTGCCCAACCGGGTATCCGCAGGCAAATGGCAAACGCATCCGTCTTGTCCGCAGAAACCTCGATCTGTGCCGACAGATCATACGGATAGTTGGTCCGCTGCGTGAGCTTGATGCGCGCGCCTCCGTGCGTCCAGCTCACACGGGATGGCGTATACAGGTTGACATAGACGCCCTCGCTATCGTGGAAATAGGAACTGATGCCGTAGTCGGCAGTAATCTGGGGAAAGGTTCCTGAGCAGCACGGCCACTTGTCCCTGTGGTATCCCTTGTTGGCAAAATGGTTGTTATAGTCCGAGTAATAGAAGCTGCTCCCATCCTCCTTGAGCGGCTTTGCGCCCAGAATCGTGTTATATAGAACGCGTTCCATGCTGTCGCCGTACCGGCTGTCGCGACTGACGCGCAACAAATACCGTGTGATCTTGAAGTGGCCGTATGCGCCGCAGGGGGTCTCAAAGCTGGCGTGCGAGTTCTTCAGGCTTTCGCCCATTTCACCGCTGCCAGGTCTCCGAAATAACTCGTCGGGGCCCCATCCACCGGTGGCAAAACTCTGTGTGGTGCGCAAAAACTCAAAGCCATTCTGCGCGGCGCGAAGATGCTTCCCGCTTCCCAGCACAAGATAGGCTTGCATGGCGCTGCTGAAGGCATTCACATGGCTATAGGCATGCTCGCCGGGCAGGAAATTCTTCCCTTCTGATAGCGGGCCGAAATACAGGTCGTCTTCAAGAAAACGGATGGCCAGATCGCGGTAGCGGCTACCCCCGCCTCGCCGATAGGCCAGGAAAAGGTTTTCAGGCAGCGTGTAGGTTTCGTCCCAGCAGTAAGCCTCATCCTTCTGGGGCAGGGCATATTGTTCCGATCGCGAAAGCGCCTTGCGCGGCAGATGCGGCAGCACCGCATCGGTCGCTGCGTTCAGCACATCCAAAGCCACCTCATCCGCGGCAAACTCATGAGCATCGATCAGCCCGCAACTTGTTTTGTCGTAAGTATAAGCAGGTAGATGATAGCCGTCGTAGAATTTTGTTGCAACGGTGGGCGCAAACGCGCGCACCAGGCGCTGCACCTTGGCTTGCGTCGGTTTTGCACCAGTTACAGCGTAGGCCCGCGCCAACCCCGAAAGATACTGTCCAAAGCTATGCCCTGGGATAAATCCATGAAAGCTCCCATGAGGGTCGAACTCCGCCGAGTTATCGTACCATCCTCCCATGTCGTCGCCCGGAGCGGACTGTCCCGCCCTCTGCCGGAACGGCTTGAGCAGCATATCTTCATTGAGTGCAAGAAAGAAGGCGTGATTCGCGTCGAACTGTTGGCGCATGGGCCCTTCCAGCAGCTCAACCTCGCCATATTCAAACTGATCGAGCGCCGGGGCGATTGCAACATTCAGGCTGGGTACGCCGCCGGCTCCTAACCTTTGCGCTTTGGTCAGCGAAGCCAAGGCAGCGGCGGCGCCCGCTTTGAGGAATGTTCTGCGTGTGTGTTCTCTCATGTTCTTACTCCTGGTCGAACTTGCACTTCCATCCTGCCCGCTGCCTGGCAATATTGCGTGCTCGATCAGTAATACAAGCATCGTGCCGCGAAGCCATTGGGACGATCCTCTAGTAACTCAGTTCCAGCACATTGATCGAGTAGGGCGCAAAGCTGCGCTCGAACTTCGGTCCGGCGATTTGAATCCGGCGCTCGACCGGTATGACGGCCTCGGGATTGGCGATGCTGTTGGTTGCGTTCGGCGACTTGCCGCTTAGAACAATCAGCGTCGCTTCCCGCCCAACGCCGGGTGCGCCGTCGAGCGCAATGGTCATCGTCGCCGCGTCAGACGACGCATTCACCACCTTGACGAAGAGCTTGCGCCGCTTTTCGTCGCGCGTCACGGATGCATAGACCCAGGGACCGGCGTTGGCCAGCGTGCTGGCCACCACCTCCGCGCCCAGATGGTTGGCAAACAGCACCTGCGCCCAGTAACTCGGCGAGCCATAACTCGTGAGCGCATCGTAGCCGATCAAGTCAGTCTCCCACTGCATGCCGCCGGGGTTCACATTCACGAATAGCGGCGCGTAGCTGGCCATGATCACGATGTCGCTGTTGCGCTCCATGCCCGTCATCCAGGCAGCGTCAGCCAGCGCTGCCTGCAGGTTGGGCGTCGGCTCGCCCTCGCGCGTCGCCCATTCGCCCACAAAGATCTTCGGCCCGCTGCGGTCGGTCTTGTCGTAGTGGTTTGCGTCCGAAAACGACTTTTCGGCCGTCATGTAAAAGTGTTCGTCCAGCACGTCCGGCTTCACGCTCTTGATGGGCGCGGTGGCAATCAACTGCAGGTCCGGGTAGCGCTGCTTGATCTCCCGGTAGTACTGCGCGTAGCGGCCGTCGTAGGAGCCCGAGCGGTCGAACCAGTCCTCGTTGCCGATTTCGACGTAGTGCAGCGGGAAAGGCGCTGGATGCCCGTTTTTCGCGCGCTCGGCGCCCCACTTCGTGCCTGCGTCCCCGGTTACGAACTCGATCTCGTCCAGCGCATCCTGGACGTAGGACTCGAGCGCCGGGCCAGCGTCCACATGCTCCTGCGCCATCGAGTAGCCGGCATAGACGGCGAGCACCGGCTCGATCTTCAGATCCTCGCACCATTCCAGAAACTCCAGCAGCCCCATGCCGTCCGATGACCGGTAGCGCCACGGGCTGGGATGGGTGGGCCGGTCCACCAGCGGGCCGATAGTATTCTTCCACTCGAAGCGCTCCGCAATGTGATCGCCCTCCAGATAATTGCCGCCGGGCAGGCGCAGGAAGGCCGGATGCATGGCCGCCAGCTTTTCCATCAGGTCGATGCGGTCGCCGTAGGGACGCCCATGATAGGTCGGCGGAAACAGCGACACCAAGTCGAACCACACCGTCGCGGGCCGCGGGATGGTCAGAATCAGGTGATTGTTGGCTGTGACGGGCGCCTGCGCGGTCTTCAGCGTAAAGGTGTACTGCTTCCACTCGCCGGTAAGGCCCGTGACCGTCGCGCTGGCCGCGGTTGCGCCCGTCTCATCGTTCACCAGGCTGACGGTCACCGGGACCCCGGCGCTATCGGTCTTCGCGTAGAAGGATCCACTGTAGGTGGTCTGCGGCCGTACCGGGATGCCCCAGAATCCGTCGTTCTGCACGCCGGCGGGCGCAGTTTCCGTCGCCGAGGTCACGCTCACCTTCAGGCTGCGCGGCAGAGCAGCGCTGGGGCCGATCTGGGCATCCACCGAAACCACGACTGCGGAGTTCCCGCGCGCCGCCATCGTCCAGTGAGTCAGCGCCCGCCGACCCTCGCCGATGGCTCGGTCCCGGACTAGTTCCGCGTAGAGCCCGCCGTCGTAGGAGAAGTTGATCTCTTCGGTCATCAGGCCATAAAGCATGGGGCTGACTTTGGCGATGGTGTGATCCACCTGAACGGCAAGCGACGGCGTCTGGGCAATCAGGCTCAAAGGCAGCGCGAGAGCCGCCAGCAGAACGAGTGCAAAGAATCGTTTACACATAAGGAGGCCATATTATCGCAGGCGCTGGCCTCTGGCAAGCAGGATAACGTTTGCTCAGCAGCAAGTTTTACGGCCTAGCCTGGGGGTGCTCTCTCCCACATCATACCCTCAACTCTACGGTTCGTGGGTAGCGAGAATGCCCGCCAGCCTCTCCAAGGACGCCTCCCATCCGATTTGGCGGCGGGAGTCGAACCCGACATCAGTGTTGAAAACACTCAACTTACTGATTCTGGGAATGCCAGCTCTGCAGGAAATGCAATGATTTCCAAATCTACTGTACAAACGCTGTACAAACTTTTCCTGGAATTCCCAGAACGCCAATCTTCGGCCTTCCCCTCTTGGCGAAGAAGGAGGATTCTGAAGCGCTCTTGGAACAGTTATACATCAGCCGATGCAGACCAAGAGTTGAATTGTGTCTGTATGCCTGCCATCCTGATCCGGAAGTCCTGGATGTGCCGGGATGGCAGGTTCCTCACCTCGATGCAGGTGTTGAGAATGCTTGTTTGCCAGTAATCCTGCATGGCGATCAAGGAGCAATGAAGGAATCAGGAACAGGAACTTCCTTTCAACCTTGCGGCGGGCCGAAGATCAGGAAGTCTTCCCAACTGACGCTTGCGACGCTGTGGCGCCGGGCAATCTCTTCATCGCCGGGCGCACAGATGACCAGAGGCGTAAACGCCGGGTTGCGACGGCAAAACTCAAGTACGCCGCGAAGCGCCAGGACATCGAATCTTCCAGTCTTGACCTCCACGGCCCACTTCCCCCAACTCCCATCCATGACGGCATCGATCTCCAGCGGTTCCTCGCGCCAGTACGTTACCTGCTGGCCCTGGTTGATCGCAAAGGCCAGGCAGGCGTTTTCGACCCAGAAGCCGAAACGTCCCGGCTCACGACCCTGGTCAGGAGCGCCATCGGGGTGCATAGCCGACAAGAGAGCGTTGTTGAGCGTTACGAGTTTCGGCGGAGATGCCCGGCGTCTGTGAACCTGCGTCGAATACTTCTCCAGCGGCGCAATCAAATATGCGTCTCCGAGCAGAGCCAGATAATTGGCGACCGTTTCGATAGCTCCGCTGTCCTGAAGCTGCCCCTGCAGCTTTTGCAGGGAAACAATCTGCGCGGGCGAACCGGCGGCAATTGCAAAGACCTGGCGGAGCAAAGCGGGACGCCGTACCGCGCCTTGTGCCAGCACATCGCGGCCGATGGCTGGCTCGATAATGGCATCGCGCACATACGCTCGCCATCGTTCGGGAGATTTCTGAAATTCCACGGCGCCAGGGTAGGAGCCGAAGAGGACGACATTGATGGCGGCTTCATGCTGCGGAAGATGAAAAGCTTCAGCCAGCGAGGCGGCAGGCCAGTGACTCAGCGTCAAGCGCTCGAAGCGTCCGGCTAGGCTCTCCCGCGAGGCTTGGGCGACGCGAAGGGCTGAAGACCCGGTAGCCACCACATGAATGGGAAGGCGGCGCCGGCGAGCGCGGTCCCAATGTCCCTTGAGCCGTCCTGCCCAATCGGAAAGATGATGCACCTCGTCCAACAGCAGAATCGTTGTCCCTTGCTTTGTACGCGCCTCGGCCTCGGCCCAGCGGCGCTCCCAAAAGCCCGGCAGAGCCGCGTCCGGATCGTCGCCTGCGGCGTAGATGGCTTGGTCGCCGAACTTCGCGGCAATCTCCAAGAGCAGCGTTGTCTTTCCTACCTGCCGGGGGCCGGTAAGAAGCTGGATACGGCCGGGCGCGGCTTCACGGAGCCGTTCGAGCAGCACATCTCGGCAACGCAGGTATGCGTTCTGAATCTCAACCATAGTCTAATAATTATTCGACCATGACTTAGATTGTGTCAAATCTAGAGTGACCAAAACGCAGCTGTGGCTTCGGCATCGCTGCTGCTTCCCTATGAATTCAACCTTCAGCGCTGATTTCCTGGAGTTGTCCAACTCGTCGACCGGTTTCAAAGAACTGGACCTAAGTTTGCGCCCCAAGAGAGGCGATTCCCATGAAGGCCGATACGGATGATCGCATAATTCTTCGCACGGTTTTTCTCAAAACGGGCGTGTCATAGAAGTGAGAATCCCGGTGATGCTTATCACAGACGTGCCCGGCTACTTCTGCTCAAGTAGTGCGCATCAACCAGAAATCCCTCTGTCATCTTGATGCTCCGGGCCAAGTTTGTGTTCTCCGGAATGCCGAAATCGACCACAGGCACTTCGGTCAACGCTACCGAGTAGATGCCACGGCATTAGGCCGGTCGGGAAAACCGCAGAAAAACACAAGACGATTGAAATGTTCAGGAGTGAGCCGTCATGAAGAGATGTCGGGATAGATGAAGGCCCAGGTCATCTGGAGGTTCTGGGAGATCAACCTCCGATGCTCCAGGTGTTAAATGGCTGAATCCGCCATGCCGCAGCTTTGAAGGAGATTGTATGAACCAATTGAGTATCTACCGCCTTCTGCCCCGCAAGAGACTGCTTGCAAGCGGAGTCCTTCTGTGCTTTTGCCTCCTTGGCATTTTCCAGTCCGCTGACGGGCAAGGTGATCGTGTCAGCCAACTGATTAGCCAATTGAGTAGCCCGAATTTCGCCGACCGAAGCCGGGCAGCCGAGGCGTTGGCCAAAATCGGAGCGCCCGCCCTGGAGCCGCTAGTTTCAACCCTGAAGGACGGCGATACCCTGGCCCGGGAGGGTGCAGTTATGGCATTGGGCAAGATTCAAGATCCCCGTACTGTTGAAGCCTTGATCCTGGCCCTCCATGACACGGACGTGGACGTGCGGCGAATGTCGACTCATTTCTTGGGCTCGGCTAAAGACCCGCGCGCGGTTGAGCCCCTGATTGCTGCCTTGAAGGATACGGAAGCCGCAGTCCGAACGGACGCTGCTTCCGCGTTGAACGAAATCGGAACGCCGCTTGTCCAGCCCTTGGTCGCAGAGTTAAATGACGCAAATGTCGAAATCCGGCGGTTCGCTACCATAAGGTTGGGAACGATCAAAGACCCCAGCGCTGTGGAACCACTCATCGGCGCGTTGAAGGATCCCGACACTGGGGTCCGATTGAACGCAGTCGTGGATCTAGGCATGATGAAAGACCCGCGCGCAGTTGTACCTCTGATTGCAGTGCTAAGGGACAACGAATGGCTGGTCCGGCAAAGGGCGGTCGAAGTACTTGCTCAGTTCAAGGATCCGCGTGCGGCCCTACCGTTAGCCGCAGCCTTGAACGATACGGATACTGGAGTCCGGGTGAGCGCGGCCGAGGCTCTGTCAAAGATACATGACCCGCGTGTGGTCGTGCCGTTGATCGCCGCCTTGGAAGATCCGGACCCGAAGGTCCGGCATTATGCAAGCATACCTTTGGCCAAAGTCAAAGACCCACGCGTGGAAAGCGCTTTGCTGGAGGCCTTGAGTCAGGACGACTCAGCCGTAATTGCAGGCGCCTACCCTTTCTACATCAAGAAAGGCAAGCCGGGGTCGGAGGATGCGCTGATCGAGGCACTTTATCGATTCGGCAACGAGGAAATGGCCCAGAACTTTCTGAACTCCGGTGATGTGAAACTAGAACACGCCGCGTCCGAATGGGCAACGAGTCACGGCTTCATGACGATAATGACCCCAACCTTCGGTGGGGGGCGGCAGCAATGGGGAAGCGCGCGGTAGATGATCCCGGTTCGACCCACGCTCTTATTTGAGAGCCAGCGAGGAGATGACGCTATGCCTGGTTTTGCGAAGCAATACGAGATGATGTACGAGGAGCAGTTGCTGAAGATTCGCGTGGCGGATCTCATACCTGAGGCTCTTGAGGCATTCGATGCGGAGCTGCGGCGTCGGGGTACCCAGGAGTGCCTGCGCAAATTGGCTGAACCGGTGTTTGTCTGTGCGCAATTCAACCTTGGCGTCGCGTACGACCGAGGAATAGGCGTTCCCCAAGACTACGTGCAGGCCGCTGTCTGGTATCGCAAAGCCGCCGAGCAGGGGTTTGCCTCTGCGCAACTCAACCTTGGTGCGGCCTACTGCGAAGGACAGGGTGTGCCCCAGGACTATGCACAGGCCGCTGCCTGGTATCGCAAAGCTGCGGAGCAAGGGGACGCCACCGCGCGGTTCAACCTCGGTGCGGCGTATTGCGACGGACAAGGCGTGCCCCTGGACTACGCGGAAGCCTATTTTTGGCTAAACCTCGCAGCATCCGGCAAGCCGGAAGGCATCCGGGTGGAGGAAGTAGTCAGAATGAGAGATGATGCCGCTTCCCACCTAACGGGTGTCGCATTAATACAGACTCAAGAACGCGCCGGGAAAGCGACTGAGGAGCACTTTTCCGCTTCTGGCGGGGACAATGCGCGGGCGCCAAAGACAGATGTTGCGAAGAGGTCACGGTGGCCATCTGTTGTCGGCTGGATACTCATTGTCATTGGGGTGTGGGGCGGGCTTCAGAAACTAGCGACTGGCGAGGGCAACTTAAATACTACCCTCGTGACAACTGCTCTTTTCCTTGCGGGGGGAATCGGACTCATCAGAAGGTCGGGGAAATTCGCTGGAATCGGTATAGCTCTGGTGCTATTTGTCGGGATAATCGCAGGCTTATTGATTCGGTCCACAACTA
>PLGM01000202.1 GCA_003139795.1 Acidobacteriaceae bacterium
AGATTAGTGTGAACAGGCCCTAAATTGAACGGAGTTTCAGCACTTGTTCGATGAGATCTGCGGCGCAGCCAGGTCCGTCCATCTGCTGCATCGCTCTCTGCAAAACCTGGGCCGCCTCACGGTAGCTGGCGTCTTGAAGCACCAGCATGACTGCTTTACGAAGCCTGGCCGCGCTCAGCCTGTGCCGTGGAACCACCACGCAGGCTCCGCGGGCCTTGACCCGCGCCGCCACTCCGGGTTGGTCGTGGACGTGGGGCACGGCCACCAGCGGCAAGCCCTCCGAAAGCGACTCAAGGACCGTGTTGAGGCCGGCATGCGTGATCACCAGCGCGGCCCGCTTCAGAATTTCCAGTTGGGGAGCATAGCTCACTACCAGGGGGTCTCCGGCCAGCTTCCCCAACCTTGCCGGATCGAGTCCGCCACCCAGTGAAATCACTAATTGCGAGTCGAGTCCGGCACAGGCCTCCGCGATCGTTCTGAAGGTGGCTTCCGAACCGATCTGAAGAGTGCCCATCGATGCGTAAATAAGCGGGCGTCCATCGAGGCGATCCCAGGGGAACTCGACCGCCGGACGCTGCCCTGAGTGTACGAACGGCCCGGTATAGTGAAGCCCCGCCGGCTTCTCGCCTACGATGTCGAACTCCAGTGCTTCAGGCAACTGGGTAATTCGCACCAGCCGCGAAAGCGCTTCATCGGAACGCCTGAAGGGCTTCAGTCCCCATGCTTTGCGCTGCTGGTTTACATCTCTGAAGATTGGGGCTGCTATCTTCAATAGCAAAAAGATTGCAAGGCGGTTCCGCAAACGGCTGAGCCGATCCTGTCCCGCCCCCCAACCGAACCAGAAGGGCGGAAACCTGTCATCCTGTAGCAGGGGAGGAATCAAGGAGATGGAGATCCACGGCAGTCCCAAATAGTCTGCCACGTTTCCAGCAGAATCCGACTCGCCGACCAGAAGTGCTTCAACGTTGGCCATCCTTACCGCTTCCGGCCCGTCGCGCCGCACCATCCGCCCAGTATTCCTCACTCGCTCCAACGTGAATCGAAGGGCAGCGAATCCCTTTAACTCGGCCAGGTGCTCATCCAGCTTTTGAAGGGTGCCAAGCGGATAGTCTTCAATGCCAATCCTGTGAAACTCAATTCCTGCTGCACGTACGCGCTCCTCGGTATCCGCAATTCCGAAGATCACTACTTCATGGCCTCTTTGTTGCAACGAACGCGCCAGCGCAGTCATTGGATTCAGATGACCGGTTCCCGGAAAACAGAATGCTCCCAATCTTGCCATTGTTCTCTTCAATTCATTGAATTCAACTGCAAGTGGATATGCCGCCTTCGCGGCTATCCAGGTTCCGTTCTGGAAGCTGATTGCAAATTTGCGAGACGCCGTAAGCAATCATACTGCGATTACGGTTAGATCATCTCAACAACTGTCTCCCGTGCAACCCAGGAACCACGGTTTTGTATCAGGGCACGGCTTCAAAGCCTGCCCTGAGAGGCTGTGACTTTATTCGGCGCCACCCATCATTTTATTGATCTCGACTTATCTTATTGATATATAATATAGTTATGAGCGTATCAGGTGAAGTATTAGTGGGTCAAGGGCGGGTGGAACTAGGGTCGGTTCGTTTGCGGCAGCCGCAGCGGCGTCAGATGGCCATGGTGGCGACCTGTCCGGACGACCTGGTGTCGGCAACTCATCCGGTTCGCTTGCTGCAGGCGGTGGTCGAGCGATTGGATCTGAAGCAATTTTATGAGCCGATCCAGGCTCGCCGAGGAGTGGCGGGCCGCGACGCGACCGATCCGCAGTTGCTGGTGGCGCTATGGCTGTATGCCTGCACGTGCGGCATGGGCTCGGCACGCGAGCTGGCGCGCCGCTCGGCCGACAGCGCGGCCTTCCGCTGGTTGTGCGGCGGGGTGACGGTGAATCATCGCCTGCTTTCGGATTTCCGCACCGATCACGGCGCGGCGCTGGATGCGCTTTTCACGCAGGTGATTGCGTCGCTGGTGGACAAGGACGTGGTGCGGGTTAGCCGCGTCAGCCAGGACGGGGTGCGGGTGCGGGTCGGCGCCGGAGCGGGCAGTTTTCGCAGCGAAGAGCGATTGGAAAAGCTGCTCGTCTAGGCCCGCCAACATGTGGATGAGTTGCGCGCGCAAGTGGACTCGCCGCAGTACGCGGCGCTCTGGGCACGGCAGCGGGCGGCGCGCAAACGGGCGGCGGCCGAGCGGCTGGAGCAGGCCGTGGCGGTCGCCGCGGCGACCCGGAACTGAAGCAGAAGCAGGCCGAAGCCGCGCGCCAGGCAGGCAGGGGCAAGCGCGGAGAGCAGATTCGCGAGCGACAGCCGCGCGTCAGCAGCACCGATGCCGAGGCGAGGGTGATGAAGATGCCCAACGGCGGCTTCAATCCTGCGGTCAACGTGCAGTTGGCCACCGATACCGCCAGCCGCGCGATCCTCGGCGTCCAGGTAAGCAGCGAGGGCTCCGACAGCGCCGGGCTGAGCGCGCCGATGCGCCAGCAGGTGGAAGAGCGCAGCGGCGAGCAAGTCGAGCAGCATCTGTTCGACGGCGGCTATCTGCGCACCGCCGACATCGAACAGGCCCAGAGCGATGGCGTAGAACTGTTTATCCCGCCGAAGATGGCCAAGAGTCCCCTCCGCCGCGGCCGGGAACTGGAGCCCAAGCAGGGCGACAGCGAGGCTGTTTTGGCCTGGAAGCAGCGCATGCGCAGTGAGGCGGGCAAGGAAATCTACAAACAACGAGCGGCGACCAGCGAAACAGTCAATGCCGACCTCAGAAGTTATCGTGGACTGGGACAAATCACGGTGCGCGGCCTGGCCAAGGCGCAATGTGTGGCGTTGTGGTGCGCCCTGGCGTACAACATCCTGCACTTCGCCGCCGCGTTGCTCGGATGAACCGGCGCGGAACCGGGAAAAAGCCGCTACCGGCAGCAACCTTCGCCACCAGCAGCGCTCCCAGGCGCTGAACAGCACATCCAAGGGGAAGATGAACCGCTAAGAAACAAATACCGCAATCGCCCGGAAAATGAAAATTTGATTTAGTCACAACCTCTGAGCGTGTGACACTGGTGGTGCGTCTTCATCGGAGAAGTCGCTGCCTTCGAATCGCTTTCTTCGAGACACATGTGAATCGTGTCGTCCACGGGTCCTAAGTCCACAGCACCAGGGGGACGGTTATGCAGACTCTGCTTCAGAACCTCAGATTCAGCCTCCGCATGCTGGCCCGGAACCCGGGTTTGACCATCACCGTTCTGCTCACCCTAGCGGTCGGCATCGGCGCAAACACCGCCATCTTCACGGTCGATTACGCGACGCTCCTGGCGCCGCTGCCGTATCCTCGGCCGGATCAGATCGTGATGGTCTGGTCGAAGATCCAAGACTTTCACAACGGAGTCGCCGCCGGAGACTTCCTCGATTGGAAACAGCAGAGCACGGTCTTTCAGGACCTCTGCGCCTGGACAGGTGGCAGCTACAATCTCGCCACCAAGGATCAGCCGGAATACGTCGACGCCAGCATAGAGACTCCCACCATGCTCCATCTAATGGGCCAGCCGCTCTTTATGGGTCGCTACTTCCTCCCGGAAGAAGGCGTAGCCGGACGGGAGCACGTCGTCATCATCACGCACAAGCTGTGGCTGAAACTTGGCGCGAATCCCCACATCATCGGCACCACCCTGCGCCTAAACGACGAGCCCTACATCGTGGTCGGAGTACAGCAGGCGGGCGCCTACGATCGCGGGCAAGCCCAGATCACCGTTCCTCTCGTCTTCAAGCCGGAACAGGTCAATCACGACTTTCACTGGCTCCTGGTCATGGGCCGTCTCAAACCCGGCGTCACGGTGAAGCAGGCACAACAGAACATGGATGCGGTCACGGCCCACATTGCCCAGATGTACCCCAAGAGCGACGAGGGCTGGGGTGCATATGTCGAGCCGCTCAAGAACGATTTCCTCTCCAAAGACCGCATCAAGATGCTCTGGCTTCTCCTGGGCGCCGTCGGTTTCGTGCTGCTCATTGCCTGCGTCAACGTCGCCAATCTGCTGCTGGCGCGCGGGATGGCGCGCCAAAAGGAGCTGGCTGTGCGCAGCGCGCTCGGAGCCGGTCGCACCACTATCTTCGCCCAGCTCTTAACGGAAAGTCTTCTGATGGCTCTGGCCGGCGGAGCACTCGGCGTCGGCTTCGGCTATGCCATGCTGCAGGGCCTGATCGCCGCGATGCCGCGCAACACGCTCCCGACCGAGGCCGATCTGCGTCTCAACATCCCCATCCTGCTATTCACTCTCGCCGCTACCACGCTTGCTGGCCTTCTCGCCGGTTCCGCTCCTGCCTGGTACGCATCGCGGGTCGATCCCGCTGAGACTCTCAAGGAAGGTGGCCGCAGCGGTACCGGCGCCTCCAAGCATCTCCTCCGCCGAATTCTGGTCATCGGCGAATTCGCACTGGCCCTCACCCTGCTTGCTGGAGCCGGCCTGACCATCCACAGCTTCTGGAATCTCGCTCATGTCGATCTCGGCCTGAAGACCGATCATGTCCTCACCTTTTATCTGCCTGTGCCGGAATCGCGATCCAAGGATCCCAATCAGATGACCGCTTACTATCGCGACATCCTTGCGCATATCGCTGCCGTTCCCAGTGTCACCCACGCAACGGTCATGACGGGCTTTCCAATCTATGGAGGAGGATTTGGTATGCCTTTCACTCTCGAAGGCGGCCCCACGTATGCCAATCCCTCGCAGCGCCCGGTGACAGGCTTCGGCATGGTCACCCCGGGCTATTTCCAAACCTTCGGCATCCAAATGCTTTCCGGACGCTCCTTCACTGACCAGGACACGGCTGCGACCGTCAAAGCGGCCATGGTCAATCAGGACTTCGTGAATAAACATCTGAAAGGCAAGGATCCGCTGCGCCAGCGCGTTCTGGTGGAGCAGCTCATTCCCGGCGTCACCAAGCTGGGCCCGTATGTCGCGTGGCAAATTGTTGGAACCTACCACAACGTGCACACCGCCGATCAACGCGAAGAGAACCCGCAAATGCTCATTCCTTTCTGGCAGATTCCCTGGACGCAGGCGGGCTTCGGTGTGCGCACCCAGGAAAATCCTGCCACCATGGTGAAAAGCATTTCCGCCGCAGTGCACGCCGTCGATCCCGCCGTGGCGCTGGCGGAGCCCAAGACTCTTGACCAGGTCGTCGACGAATCCATGGCCAACCAGCGCTTTACCCTCATCCTATTCACCAGCTTTGCGATGGTCGCGTTATTCCTGGCCGCGCTCGGCATCTACGGCGTTATGGCGTTTTCCGTGGCCCAGCGTGCGCATGAGATCGCTCTCCGCATGGCTCTTGGCGCCACCCGGAACCGCATCGTCGCTCTTGTCATCCGCGAAGGCGTCCTGCTTTCCGCCATCGGCCTGGCGCTCGGTCTCATCGGCGCCTACTTCGTCGGGCGCGCCATGCAGAGCTTGTTGTTCGGCGTCCACGCACTGGACTTCTCCGCTTTCGGGTCAGTGGGGGCGGTTCTTCTGGTGACGGCTGTTGTGGCATGCTTCCTGCCCGCCCGACGAGCCGCCTCCGTCGAACCTATGCGCGTGCTCCGCACGGAATAACGATCCTATTGTCCCCGACGCGTTGCGTCCCTACCGGGTACGGAACGCGTAATTCACATCCGCATTAGGTCTGGAAACGTGCTAAGCGCTGTTAACCGGCCAATCTCTGC
>PLGM01000130.1:0-4822 GCA_003139795.1 Acidobacteriaceae bacterium
ACGCGGAAGAGAGAATCTTCGCGTGTCCACTTCAAAGACACCGAAACGCCAGGTTTCGTTCGTGCTTGCCGGCGTAGCCACGGTTTCACCCCTCTCGGGGCCTGCGAGGGAAGTGTAACACGGTTTCAAGTCCGGGGCGGACGGTAATTTGCCGACGCATCGCGTCACCCAAGTATATGAATAAAGGATACTTCAACGGAAATTCGAATTTCATCTCGGAATGACTTCCAGTGCATTGAGGGAATCCCGGCAAGGGTGCAAAGTTCGAAGCATCGCAGGCCGGCAAATGAGGGCCGGCAGATGAATTCCAGCACGGAGGTGCCTTATGAATCGCCGCTTTTCAATTCTCAGCCGTTGCCTTCTAATCGCCATTGCGGTTGGATTGCTGTCCACAGCCACTCACGCCGCAGCGCAAACCAGTGCACCCGTCAGAATCCCGTTTGCGTTCACGGCAAACCACCAGCTAGTTCCTGCCGGCTATTACAAGGTCGAACTGTTGTCAGAGCGCTTCCTGGCCTTCATCGACGCAAAGACCGGAAGAACCCAAAGCATCGTGATGGTCCGCCCTGAATCGGGACCCGCCATTGAGACCCGCAGCCGCCTCGTCTTCATGTCCTCCGGCGGTAATCGGTACTACCTGAGGGAAGTCAAGTTGGCTGGAACGAGCGTCCACAGTGAGCTGATCATGCAGTACAGGTTCGAGAGGGATATTGCGAAGAATCAGCTCCCGGCCGCCTCGACCGTCGAAATTGCCATGAAATGAACCAGAGAATACAACCTCGCGGCCAGCCGCAAGCCACGGTAGCTGGCCGCGAGAAATCGTTCAGAATCGCGTCACAGCTGGTCGCGGGCGGTTGACCGGCAAACCGTCAGTACTGGGTATCCATTTGACTCAGGGAAACGCAGCGGATTGTGGCATCGAGTTGCTGCACATCGCAATATCTTGGGGTCACCTGAGTCAAGTGGATACCCAGTACCGTCAGTAACTGGTTGGTAAACATTCCCGCGCGCCTTGATCCAGCGGTCCGGGGATCCGGCCGTTGGCAGTTTTTGGGCAAAGCCTGGAGTTCTCAGGCAAGACGCCGAGTTCTTGGGCAAGACCCTTCCGATCAGTTCAGAGGAGCAGAATCCGTCAATCCTGTCCGGTCGGTCCGGAATCGGTTCTGCCATCCTCGTTCTTGATCGCCGATTCGATCTGTTCCCATAATTCGTCCGGCGGCTCCACGATGGGAAACAACTGCCGGGCGGCCTCGGCAATGGTCTCCAGATCGGCCAGCAGAGCGCGGCAAAGCTCGCAGCTCTGGAAATGCGGATGGGAGGCGACATTCTCCCCGGAACCGATCAACTCCGGCAACTGGGCCTGGAATGCGGCGCAGCTCAGATTCTTGCGGTCATCGGTCATCGCCGCTCCTCCTTGCGCGGAAAGCCACGCAGGGCGTCCCGCAGCTTCAGCCGCGCCTTGTGCAACTGCGACTTGCTGTTGCCGATCGAACAATCCAGCATGGAGGCTATCTCATTATGCTCATAGCCCTCGATGTCGTGCAGGACAAAGATGATGCGATAGCCGGCCGGCAGATTGTCGATGGCGCGCTGCAGGGCCAGCCGGTCGATGGTGCCGGCGAGGGTCAGATCGGGAGCGCCAAAGTTGCGTCCGGGCCGCTCTTCGGCAGCCGGTTCCATCGCTTCATCCAGTGAAATCACCTGCAAGCCCTTCCTGCGCAGATGCATCAGAACAACATTGACGGCCAGCCGGTGAAGCCACGTAGAAAAGGCTGAGTCGCCGCGAAAGGTGGCGATCTTGCGGTGCAACTGAAGAAATGCTTCCTGGGTCAGATCTTCGGCTGCCGCAATATTGCCCACCATGCGCAGGCATAAAGAGTAGATGCGCCTTTTGTGCAAGGAGTAAAGCTGGGCGAAGGCCTGGTGGTCGCCGGCCTGGGCACGAGTGAGCGCATCGGCCTCGACGGAATGGGATGAAACCGCGGACGCAATCGGCGCCGGGGGTGAGTCCGGGACCTGAGGCGCCATTCCCCCGCCTGGCGGGTGGAGTGACGGATCGGGCGGCCGCGTCGGGAACCTCGATTGGGGCATGCGCTTCCTCGGGGATCGCTCTGCAATCCTGTGCTGCTGCGCCGGGGCTTCTTTCCTCGATTTAGTATAAGGGAAAGGGTTTAGGGAAGAGCGGCTGGCGACAGGTGGTCAAGGATGGGGCAACGGACAACTGCAAGCTGGTTCCCCGCATTATTGGAAGAGTGATGATTTTGAGGACAAAGCCGTCAGGGTTTTGCGGCCATCGCTGGGCGGGTGCCGGGTACCGGGCGCCGGGGCACCCTCCAGGGTCGGGGCGGGATGGGGCGCGGCGACTCGGGCGGGCGCCGGGTAACGGGCGCTGGGGCACCCTCCAGGGTCGGGGCGGGGTGGGGCGCGGCGAGCGATTTTTGCTCACCGGGCTGAGGGGACGGATCCTCGCCGCCGGGCTGGTTCGGTATGGCGTTCTGCTCGCTTCCGGTCTTGTCTTTGGAATCTGCGGAGGAATCGCCGGCTGGAGCCAGAACGCAGCCCAGGTCCCAGCCGGGCCGGCCGCCGCACCGGCCGCTGTCTTGAATCCCGCAGCCTTGCCGGCAACCCAGGCGTCCCCCGAGCCCGATGCCGGCTCCCTGGCCCAGTGGAACGGTCTGCCGGTGCGCCGCATCTCATTTGAGGGAGTTGACGCCGCCCAGCTTGCCCCAGTCACCGGCGATCTTGCCCAGGCCGAGGGGGCGCCGCTCAACCCCGAATACCTGAAGAAGAGCCTGCGCCAGCTCTTTGCAACCGGCCTCTGGGAGACCATTGAAGTGGAGGGATCGCCCTTCGAGGACGGCGTGGCCCTCGTCTTCCGCGGGACGCCGCGCACCTTTATCGGAACCGTCAGCGTGGACGGGGCCAAGGGCGCCACCCTGAATACACAGCTTCAGCGCGCCAGTCAGCTCGCTGCGGGCACCCGCTTTACCCCCGCCAAAATGGCCCAAGCGCTCGAACAGATGCGCCAAACGCTGGCCGAAAACGGCTTCCACGAACCAGTGATTACCCTATCCCTGACCCCGCGCCGCGATGAACAATTGGTCGATATCGCCTTTCTTGTGGCCAGCGGCCCGCAGGCGCGCATCGGCACCGTCCAGGTTACGGGCGACTCCGGGATGAGCGCGGACGAATTCCGCCACTATGCCCACCTCAGAAGCGGCGCGCACGTGGACCACGACACCGTCAACCGCGCCCTGGCCGGCGTTCTCAAGCACTTCCAGCGCCAGGAGCGCCTGGAAGCCGAAATCAAACTCGAGTCCGAGCAGTACGTCGCCGATACCAAGAGAACCAACTTCCACTTTTCCGCCAGCAGAGGCCCCCAGGTCAAAGTGCTGGTCCAGGGCGCCAGCATCACTCAGGAGCGCATCAAGCATGTGATTCCCATCTTCGAAGAGGGCACCGTCGATGAGGACCTGCTCAACGAGGGCAATCGCCGGCTCCGGGATTACTACCAGCGCCTGGGGTACTTTGACGTGAAGGTGGATCACGAGCAGCAAGCCGCCAGCGCCGAGCAGGTGGTGATTCTTTACAAGGTGCTGCTTGGGCCGCGCCGCCGCGTGGAACAGGTTTCGGTCACGGGAAACCGTTACTTCAACGCCGCCACGCTCAAGCAATTGTTGAGCGTTCATGCCGCCGATACCCTCGACCGCCATGGCGCCTACAGCCAGGCCATGGTCTCCGCCGACGTGAGCGCCTTGCAGGCCGTCTATCAGAACAACGGCTTCTCCAAAGTGAAGATCACCCCCGAGACCAGCACCCCTGAGACCGTCGCGGCGGACAGCCGTGCGACACAGACCAGTACAGCTGCTGCGAAAGCCGGCGCGCGGGCCGGAAACGGGGTCCCCGGCGATGCCCCACCACGCCCCGACCCTGGAGGGTACCCCGGCACCCGGTTCCCGGCGCCCACTTCGTCGCTGGGGCGGGGCGCCGCCCCGCTCAGCGTAGTCTACCGGATCGAGGAAGGGGAACAAACGCGGGTGGGCGCGGTGCGCATCGAGGGAACCATGCACGTGGATGCCGCCAAGCTGGCTCGCCTGCTGAACACCACGGCAGGCCAGCTGCTTTCTCCTCAGAACCTGGCCGGGGACCGGGACGCGCTGTTGACCGACTACCGGAGCCGCGGTTTCGACCAGGTGCGGGTGGATGTGGCCCAGCAGGTTGAGGCGGAGGATGCAAGCAAGGTAGACGTGGTCTTCCACATCACCGAGGGGCAGCAGATCTTTGTGCGCAAGGTGCTGCTCACCGGGCTGCACTACACGCGTCCCGATACAGTGGCGCGGGCCATCACGCTGCATGCGGGCGATCCGCTGAACGAAACCGCGCTCACCGAGACGCAGCGCAATCTCTACGAGTTCGCTCTCTTCAATGAAGTAGACACGGCGGTCGAGAATCCCACCGGCGGCGATGCAGAAAAGACGGTTCTGCTGCAGGTGGTGGAAGCGCGGCGCTGGGTGCTCACGTACGGCGGCGGGTTCGAGGCCCAGACGGGAACCCCGCATTTCAACTGCGGTTTCATCATCGTCAGCGGAGCCGCTTGCAATGCGCAGGGCAAGACCGGAGTCAGCCCCCGCGTGCTTGGCGACATTACCCGCAACAACCTCTTCGGCAGGGAACAGTCGGCTTCGCTGCAGGTCACCTACGGGTTGCTGGAGCAGAAGATCGACCTTTTCTTCCAGAACCCGCACTTTGAAGGCAACCGCAACTTCGGCCTGACCTTTTCCGGCGGCTACGCCAACAGCCTGGATGTGACCACCTACGTGGC
>PLGM01000130.1:4839-35511 GCA_003139795.1 Acidobacteriaceae bacterium
GATTCGCGATACCCGCGACTCGGTCCTCGACGCACGCCGCGGCACCTACACCAGCTTCCAGGAGTTCCTCTCCGATAAAGCCTTCGGCGCCCAGCCCCGGTTCAACCGCCTCGACGTGTCGAATTCCAGCTATTACAGCTTCGACAAGGGCCGATTCGTGCTGGCCCGCAACACCCGCTACGGCCAGGAGCGCGCCTTCGGCACTCCCCAGCAGGAGCTGATTCCGCTCCCCGAGCGGCTCTACGCCGGAGGAGCCACCTCGCTGCGCGGCTTTTCCATCAATGCCGCCGGACCCCGCGATCCTGAGACCGGTTACCCCATCGGCGGCGCGGGCGCCCTGATCAACAGCACCGAATTGCGCCTGCCCCCGCCCACGCTGCCCTTTTTCGGCGACGCGTTCAGCCTGGTCCTATTCCACGATATGGGCAACGTCTTTGCCAACGCTTCCGACGCCTGGGCCAGCGCCCTGCGGATTCGCCAGCCGGACCGCGACACCTGCAAAAACCCTACCGTTCCAGCCAAACCCGATCAACCCCCACCCGGCCCCGTGACCTCCACCGGCTGGCAGGGAGAGTGCAGCTTCAACTACTTCTCCCACGCCATCGGAGCCGGTTTGCGCTACCACACGCCGGCCGGGCCCATCCGCCTGGACTTCAGCTATAACCTGAATACGCCCATCTTCCCGGTGATCTACAACTACTCCAACCCGACCGCCCCGCCCACTGTGGGCGAAGCCAGCCACTTCAACTTTTTCTTCAGCCTGGGGCAAACCTTCTGATGAGCATCCGCTCCGCAATCCGGCTCAAGACGCTGCCCACGCCCGAAATCCCCGGGCGCCCTATCCTTGCGACTTCTTTCTGTCGCAAGGGTGGGAGACCACGATCCTCGACCGGCGCGCCGTTTATCAAGAAAACCTTCGCACCTGCCTGCCTGCGGACGTTGTTCGTGTGCCTGGCCGCAGCCGGGTTAACACATGCTTCGCCTCAGACATCTCAGCCCGCTGCACCGGTGGTCCTCGACCGCGTGGTCGCCGTGGTCGACAACCAGGCCATCCTCTCCAGCGACCTCGACGACGAGATCCGTCTCTCGGTTTTGGACCCAGGCAGGGGCGGCCTCGGCGTTCTTACCCGCAAGCGCGCCCTCGATCAGTTGATCGGCCGCGCCCTCATCCAGCAGCAGATTCGCCAGCAAGACGCGCAGGCCACCGATCCCTCGCAGGCCGAAATGGATGGCCGCCTCGCGGAACTCCGCAAGGAACTCCCCGCCTGCATCCGCCAGAACTGCGCCTCCGACGCCGGTTGGAAGGCTTTCCTGGCCGCCCACGGCCTGACCGAAGAGCGGGTCGAAACTTCTCTCCGGTACCGGGTTGAGATTCTGCGCTTCATCGAGCAGCGCTTCCGCCAGGGCATTCGCATCACCCCGCAGCAGATCGAAACCTATTACCGCCAAACCCTGCTGCCCCAGTACGCCAAAGGCGAAGACATTCCGCCGCTCGATAAAGTAGCCCCGCGCATTGAGGAGATCCTGCTCCAGCAGCAAGTGAATGTTCTGTTCGACGACTGGCTCACCAACCTGCGCAAGCAGGGCGAGGTTGAGGTGCTTGACCCCGCGCTGGAGACTCCTGAAACCCCGGACGTCCCTCTCAATGGCCCCGCTGCAGCCGCGCCGAACGGCAAGGAAAAAGGAAGCCCATGAGCGAGCCCCAGTCCACTCTTCCCGTCGCCCCCCAGCCGCCGCCCCCGCCCCGGCGCCGCCGGCGCTGGATTCTTCTGCTTGGGCTCTGCCTGGTGTTTCTGATAGCCGCGGCCCCGGTCTCCCTCTATTTCTGGGCCAGTTCCGAAGCCGTCGAGGGGTTCGTGCGCAAGCGGATAGTGGCCGAACTGGAGCGGATTACCGGCGGCCGCGTTGAAATCGCTTCCTTTCACTGGCATCTGCTCGATCTCGAGGCGGATGCGGCCGGGTTGGTCATTCACGGCCTCGAGGCCCCCGGTGAAGCCCCCTACGCCCAGGCCGAGCGCCTGCGCGTTCGCTTCAGCCTGCTCGGTTTCTGGAGCCCGCGCATTCAGTTGCGCGACCTTGAGATCTCGCACCCCGCGTTCCACCTCATCGTCTACCCCGATGGTTCGACCAACCAGCCGCAGCCGCGCAAGCCTCGGAAGCAGGGCAAGTCCGGCCTCGATACGTTTTTCGATCTTCAGGCCGGCCACGTCGCGGTCCGGCAGGGCGTCCTCGACTACGAAGACCGCGCCGCTGCCTTCGACTTCCAGAACCGGTTCGCCCTGCTCGACTTCGACGCCAACGATGTTTCCCTGCGCATGAGCTACGTTGCCGCTACGTCCGGTGTCCCCGAGAGCTTCCGCCTTGAGGCCGGAGCCGCCGATCTGAACCTCGCGCGGGGCAGGGCGCATCCGGTGCACGGCTACCTGCAGGCTACGCTGGACCTGACCCGCACCGCGGCCTATCTCCGCTCCCTGCGCATCACCTCCACTGCTCATGCCGCCAAAGACCAAACCCTGGAGATCTCCGGGACCCTCCGGGACTTTGCTCATCCCCACTGGCAAGCCAGGGCCGTGGGGGACCTGGATATGAAACTGCTGGATCCGGTCTTCGGCTATCCCTTTGCCCCGCAAGGCATCGCCCATCTGGACCTCGACTGCGCCGGAGAAGCCGGAGAATTTCGCGCCGATGGCAGCATCCATGTGGAAGACGGCTCCTACATCGGAACCGGAGTCGTGGCCACCGGCATCCGGCTGGACGCGCATATCCATGCCGATCCCAAGCAGTTGCTCATCACCTCCATCGTTGCCCGCCTCCGCCAGGGCGGGCAACTCGAAGGCGAGGTCGCTCTCGAACCCTGGCTTCCGCCCCTTTCCGGCGCCGCAGTCCTGCAACCCGCAGGCCAGGCCAGTGTTCGCGCCACCGGACCCCCGCCTCGGCCCAGGGCTTCCGCAACTCCGCACGGTCCCGACCTCATCACCATCCCGGTCAACGGCAAGGTGACGGCCCAGTTCAAAGACGTTGCGCTCGACACCCTGCTCGACATGGTCGGCCAGGCGCCCTTTCAGCGCCTCGGCCTGGATGCCCGCATCAACGGTCTCGCCACCGCCGTCTGGTCCAAAGGCGATCAGCAGACCATAACCGTCGCCGCAACGCTCAACCTCAGTCCCCCCACACAGGGCGTAGCCGGGGAAGTTCCGGCCAACGGCTCCGTCGATGCTACCTATACCCAGCGCGACGGCGCCGTCGATCTGCGCAAACTCGAGCTCCTCACCCCCGCCAGCCAGTTGCAGGCCCACGGCCATCTGGGCGCTTATCCGCTCACCAGCCCCTCGGCACTTGCCGTCGACTTCCATTCCCACAACCTCAACGAATTCGACGCCGTGCTCCGCGACCTGGGCTTGAACCGCTACGGCAAGACCGGAGCCGCCGCTCTACCGGTCACTCTGGCCGGGCAGCTTGATTTTCTCCATGGGACATGGACCGGTTCGCTCGTCGATCCGCGCCTGGCGGGCAACCTCAGGGCCACGCAACTGGCCATCGAGTTGCTGCCCATCCAACCCGTCCTGAAGGGCAAGCCCCTCAAGCCGCAGGTCGTTCAGCCAAGATTCATACGCTGGGATTCGGTCGAGGCCGCCGGCAGCTACGCGGCTGAGCGAATCGACGTCTCACGCGGCCTGCTGCGCCGCGGCAAGGCCGAGATCGCTCTCGACGGCTCGCTTGATGCAGCGCCGGGCCGAGCCCCGGAATTCGACGCCAACTCCGTGCTCCATCTGCACCTGCGCGCCGGCAAAGTCGGCCTCGACGACCTGCTTCCGCTCACCGGCCAGAACCTGCAGCTCACCGGCACGGTCGATGCGCAGCTTCAGGTCGACGGACCCGTCCACGCCCTTGGCGGTTCCGGATGGGCCGAACTGGACGGCGCCACCGTCTACGGCGAGCCGGTCACGCGCCTCCGTGCCCAGGGGACCATGACCAACCAACTGCTCAAGCTGGCCTCGGTCGCCGTCAGCGCGCCGGCCGGCAATCTCTCCGCCACGGGCAGTTATGACCTCAAATCCCGCCGCTTCCAGGTGGACGCCAAGGGCGCCGGCATCGATGTCGCCAAAATCGAGATCCTGCGCAGTCAGGATCTGGACGCCACCGGCAAGCTGGGCTTTTCCGTGCTCGGCTCCGGCACGCTCGACGACCCGCGTCTTGAGGCCCATGCCACCCTCAGCGCCCTGGCCCTGGGCGGAGAATCTTTCGGCAACCTGGTGCTGGCCGCCCACACCGCCAACCGCTCCGTCATCTACGCCGCAACCACCCGCCTGGAGGGCGCGGAAGTCGACCTGAACGGCCAGACCGCGCTCAGCGGCGACTATTCGACCCAGGCCAAACTCGCGTTTTCCCGCTTCGACATCGGCGCCCTGCTCAAGATGGCCCACGTCCAGGGCCTTACCGGCGAGTCCGCGCTGGCCGGCACGGTCACCGTCGAGGGACCTCTGGCGCGCCCGGTCGAGATGCGGGGCGAAGCCCGCCTCGATCAGTTGGCCCTCACCGTGGCCGGCGTCCGTCTTGAAAGCCAGGGCGGCGTCCACGCCACTCTGGCCAACGCCGTCGTCAAGCTTGACCCTCTCCATGTGACCGGCGAACAGACCGACCTGCGCGCCCAGGGCAGCCTGGCGCTCAAGGACAAGCAGAAACTGGACTTCGCCGCCAGCGGCTCCGTCAATCTCAAGCTCGCAGAGACCCTCGATCCCGACCTCACCGCGGGCGGAACCACCACCTTCCAGGTCGAAGCCCACGGCACCTTGAAGGATCCCGGCCTGAGCGGCAGCATCGACTTCCAGAATGGCTCCCTATCCCTCGAAGACGTGCCCAACGGCCTCAGCCAGTTGCACGGCACACTGGAGTTCAGCCAGAACCGCCTGGAGGTCAAGTCGCTTACCGCCATGAGCGGCGGCGGCCTGCTCAGCGTGGGCGGCTATCTGGCTTACCAGCACGGCCTTTACGCCGACCTCTCGGTCACCGGCAAGGGCGTCCGCATTCGCTATCCCCAGGGAGTCAGCTCCCTGGCCGATACCACGCTCCACCTGCAAGGCTCGCAGAACAACCTGCTGCTTTCCGGCGACGTGCTCATCACCCGCTTCTCCGTCAGCCCCGACCTGGACGTCGCCGCCCTGGCCACGCAGGCCAACGCCGTCCAGACCATCGCTCCCCCTGACGCCCCGTCCAACCACATCCGCCTCGACGTCCACATGGTCTCCTCGCCGCAGTTGAACTTCCAGAACGCCTACGCCAAGCTGGCCGGCGACGTGGACCTTCGCTTGCGCGGCACTGTCGCCTCGCCCTCGCTGCTGGGCCGCGTCTCCATCACCGAGGGCAACGCCCTCATCGCCGGTACCCGCTACGAACTCCAGCGCGGCGACATCTTCTTTACCAATCCGGTCCGCATCGAACCCTCCATCGACCTCAACGCCACGGCCCGCGTCGAGGACTACGACATCACCCTCGGCTTGCACGGAACGCTCCAAAACCCCTCCGTTACCTGGCGCAGCGATCCCCCGCTCCCTGAAGCCGACGTCGTCGCCCTGCTGGCCCTCGGACGCACTTCGAATCAGGAGCGCCTTTATACCCAGCAGCAGGAGCAGTCCGGCGCCAATCCCACCACCGACGCCCTGCTCGGCGGCGCCCTCAATTACACCGTCAGCAGCCGCGTGCAAAAGCTCTTCGGCGCCGGTTCCGTCAAAGTCGACCCCAACTACATCGGCGCTCTGGGCAACTCCACCTCGCGCATTATCGTCGAGGAGCAGTTGGGCAGGGACATTACCCTCACCTACGCCACCAACGTAGACACCACGGGGCAGCAGTTGCTGCAGGCCGAAGTCGCCATCAACCGTCATGTTTCCCTGCTCGTGGCCCGCGACGAGTCCGGCGTCTTCTCCATGGTTCTCAAAGCCACTCGCCGCTTCCGCTAGCTACCGGAAGAACCCGCTTTCCAAACTTCCCCTCCCACAAAAGCCCCGCGCCCCATCCTTTCGCCTTTTTTCTGGCGAAAGGGTGGGACACCACAAGCCCGGACCCGCCTCCGTTCATCTGGTGCGCAGCGGGAGGCCTTCCATGAACAAAGCGAAACGGGGACCCCCACTTGCCCTCTTGTCCTTAGCCGCCCCTCCGTAACCTTTCCCAATAATCCGTGTCTATACCGGCGGACGGCAAGCCACCGGGCAATCCCCGGCCAGTGCCGCCACAGTTTTCTGCATCCAACAACGAGGAGTTTTCAATGACAAGGACGATGCGTAAAAACCGGACCGCCCTGCTGGCGGCCACGCTCGCCGGCGCCCTCCTGAGCCTTCCCCAGGTTTCTTTGGCGTCGGCTTCAGGCTTCGGCGCAGCCGCCCAGGCGCAAGCCGGCAACCCCGTGGCCACCGACGCCGCGGCCCGCCTTAACAAGAAGCAGTATCGCAACGTGAAAGTAACCGTGGACAACGGCATCGCCACGCTTTCCGGAACCGTGGACCTGTTCGAGTACAAGGCCGACGCCGAAAAGAGCGTGCGCAAGGCCAAAGGCGTCACCGCTGTCCGCAACCAGATTGAAGTCGCCGGCCCCACTGTCTCCGACCAGGAACTGCAAGCCAAATTGGTGGAAAAGCTGACCTATGATCGCGTTGGCTACGGCAACGTCTTCAACGCCATCTCTGTAAGCGTCCAGAACGGCGTCGCCACCCTCGGCGGCCATGCCCGCACAGACGTGGACAAGGACTCCGCCCTGGCGCTGGTCAGCACCTATCCCGGCGTCAAGGACGTAGTCGGCGAGATCGAGGTCGATCCCGTCTCAATCATGGACGACCAGACGCGCATGGCTGTGGCCCGCGCTGTCTACGGCTACCCATCCCTCAACAGGTACGCCATCGACCCCGCCAAGACCATTCGCATCTCGGTGCAGAACGGCCACGTCGAGCTCTATGGCGTCGTCGACTCGCAGGCCGACAAAGACACCGCCTTCATCCGCGCCAACGGCGTCCCCGGCGTCTTCAGCGTGAAGAGCTACCTGCAAGTGGCCAACCAACCCGTCGAGACGCAGAAGTAAGCCTCGACTCAACAGGCTCTCACGCAACTCATCCGGCCTCGGAAGGGATTCTCCTCCGGGGCCGCTCCTTTTGCTCCCTCCACACCGCTGCGTGCCCCGGATCATGCCCTGAGCTTGCCGAGAGGTCTCGATTCTGTGACCTGGGAATCCACAAAGTCCGCGCAACCTGCAGCCCAGGCCGCCCCGCGACATTCACGTATCTGTAACAACAACGGCGTTCATATTCCTTACACTGATTCCAATATGGCCATCGACGACCCACTCGCCATCGAACGCAGGCAAGGCAAAGCGCCCGGCACACTGATCTTTCAACTCACTGGCCCGGTCACGTTGCGCAATCTCTTCGATTTGCAGCCACATCTGCGCAGCGGCGATCTGCCCCGCGTCTCCATCCTCGACCTCAGCGGCGTTCCCTACATGGATTCGGCGGGCATGGGCGCCATCGTGAACTACTACGTCCACTGCGAGCAAAAACGCGTCAAGCTGATCGTCGCCGGAGTCAGCCCCCGCGTCCTGGAACTGTTCAAGATGACCAGGGTGGACACGATCATCTCCCTGGTCGCCACCGTGGAAGAAGCCGAAGCCGGCCTTTAGCTCCTACATCGCCGGCAACAAGGAATCCGGGCCTTAACCCCTGAGGGAGTGCAATCTCACCCTTGCCTCCCCCAATTGCCCAAGCAAGGAATTAGAATTCCAGCCTGGAGCTAGAAATGCCCGAAACCACAGCACAAATCCTCGAACGCGCCGGCCTCATACCCGTCCTCCGCGCCCGCAATGCCGCCCAGGCCCATGCGGTCGTCCAGGCCATGATCGCCGGCGGCGTCACCGTCGTTGAAGTCACCATGACCGTCCCCGGCGCCATCGATCTGCTCGCCGAGCTCAAGCGCGAGTACGCCTCCCAGCTCCTGCTCGGCTCCGGCACCGTCACCACCGCCGATCAGGCAAAGGCCACCATCGACGCCGGCGCCGAATTCGTCGTCAGTCCCAGCCTGCATCCTGAAGTAATCGCTGCGACCAAAGCCAGGAATAAGCTCTCCATCCCCGGCGCGCTCACTCCCACTGAGGCCATCACCGCCTGGAACGCCGGCGCCGACTACGTCAAGATCTTCCCCTGCTCCGCCGTGGGCGGCGCCAGCTACCTCAAGTCGCTTCTCGCCCCCTTCCCGCACCTCAAGCTCATTCCCACCGGCGGCGTCACACTGCAAACCGCCGAGAGCTTCCTGCGCGCCGGAGCCCGCGCCCTCGGCGTCGGCAGCGACCTCGCCAACCTCGCCGCCATCGACGCCGGAACCCCCGAAATCATCACCGAAACCGCCCGCGCCTATCTGAAACTCCTGGCTCAAGTTCGCGAGCAGCTGCATCCTGCAAACTAAACCGTCCTTCAACGAACGAAAAACATAGGGGTACAACATGCTTTCCAACAGTTTCTGGTACGGATTCGCAATAGGTCTCGGGCTGGTAACCCTTGTCTGTATCCTCCCCTGGCTTGTGGCCCGCGTTCGCTCAAAGAAAGACAGCGATTCATAACCGCAAGGCGCCGTGCAACGCCAACGGCCCCCAGTCACCAACCTGGTGCGCTTCCACGCGGTATACTTCCCCTGCCCGCCGAATTCCGCCGAGCCCTCTGCCATGACCCGCCCTGCACATTCGAATCTTGAATCTCCCGCGCCCCAGGCCCAGCCCCAGCCCTTTCGCCTCGACAACCGTCACGCCCTGGTCACCGGCGGCGCCAGCGGCATCGGCCAGGCCACCGTCCGCGAACTCGTCCGCGCCGGCGCCTTCGTCTGGATCGCCGACATCAACCTCCCCGCCGCCGAAGCCCTCGCCAACTCCCTCGTCTCCGCCCAGGTCCTCCATCTGGACGTCACCAGCCCCACTTCCATCGCCGCCGCCGCATCCCGCCTCACCCGCCTCGACATTCTCGTCAACAACGCCGGCATCGGCCACGTCGGCTCCATCGAAACCACCCCACCGGAAGACTTTGACCGCCTCCTCAACGTCAACGTCCGCGCCGTCTACCTCGTCACGCGCGCCTTTTTGCCCCTGCTTCTCGCCAGCCAAATCAACCCGGACAACAACAGTCATGCAGGCACAATCGTCAACATCGCCTCCGTCTCCGGCCTGGTCGGCATCAAGCAGCGCTTCGCCTACTGCACCAGCAAGGGCGCCGTCATCGCCATGACCCGCCAACTCGCAGTCGAGTACCCCAAGACCCTGCGCGTCAACGCCATCTGTCCCGGCACTGTCGAAACCCCCTTTGTCGAGGGCTATCTGGAAAAGTTCCACAAGCACAACAAAGAAGAAGTCCGCGCCGAACTCCGCGCCCGTCAACCCATAGGCCGCCTCGGCCAGCCGGAAGAAGTCGCCTCCATGGTCCGCTACCTCGCCTCAGAAGAGGCTGCCTTCATCACCGGCTCCCTCTTCACCATCGACGGCGGCTGGACCGCCGCCTGAGCCGGCAATTCTTCTATTCTTTTGCATCCGCCCAGGAGGGCCGCATGAAACTCGTTTCCTTTTCTACCGCCGGTGGCGTCATCCGGCCCGGTTCACTGCTCGAAGAGCCCAATCTGGTCATCGACCTCGCCACCGCCGGCTACGCCGACGCCCTCGCCGTCATTACGGACGGATTCACTGCCGGACCAACAGCACTCGCACCCGGCAGCGCGTATCCCGCCTATCCCCTCAGCCAGGTCCAGCTCCATGCCCCGCTCCTGAACCCGCCGCGCGTATTTGCCATCGGCCTCAACTACCGCGATCACGCCAAAGAGTCCGGCATGGCCATCCCCACCACGCCGGTCGTCTTCTTCAAGCTCCCCACCGCCATCGTCGGCCCCGGCGAACCCATCGTACTCCCCATTAACTCCAGCCAGCCCGACTACGAAGCCGAGTTCGCCTTCGTCATCGGCAAGGGCGGCTACCGCATCCCCGCCTCTGCCTGGCGCGACCACGTCTACGGCTACACCATCGTCAACGACGTCAGCGCCCGCGACGTCCAGTTCGCCTCTACCCAGTGGTCCCTGTCCAAGAGCTTTCCCACCTTCTGCCCCCTCGGTCCCGCCATCGTCACCGCCGACGAAATCCCCGACCCACACTCGCTTGCCATCGGCCTCGCCATCGACGGCGAAGTCCTGCAAAGCTCCAACACCAGCGAGCTGATCTTCAAAACCCCCGAACTGATCGAATATCTCTCTTCGATAACTCCCCTTCTCCCCGGCGACATAGTCTCCACCGGCACACCCTACGGCGTAGGCCTTGGCCGCACCCCCAAACGCTGGCTCCGCCCCGGCGAAACCGTCACGGTCACCGTAGAAGGTCTGGGCTCCCTGACCAACCCCGTAGTAGCCGAATGAAGAAACGGAATCCGGCAGCAGGAACCAAATCCCACCCCTGAGTCCCGTCAATTAACTAACTCCGCCAACTCCGCAAACAGAAACGGCCTCCGCTTTCGGGGGCCGTTTCGCTAACTCGCTAACTCGCTAACTTTATAACTCGCTTACTTGCTGACTCCGCGAACTCCGCTAACCGCCTAACTCCGCTGCCTTGTGCTCTCCTCCGAACCACGCATATAGCGCCACTCCCGCAAAGCAAGCCACCGGCACCAGGTAAGCCGCCTGCAAGCCCTTCGCATCCGCCACCACGCCCATCACCTTGGTCAGCGCCGCGCCGCCCAAAATCGCCATCACCAGCAGCGATCCCGCCGTCTTGGTCTTCTCGCCCATCCCCTTCAGTCCCAGAGCAAAGATAGTCGGGAACATGATTGACATGAACAGGCTGGTCGTCAACAGGCACATCGCGCCCACCCATCCCGGCCGCGCCACCGCGATCAGTCCCAGCACCACATTCACCACCGCGTAAACACCCAGCATCGTCCGCGCATGAAAATGCTTCATCAGCCACGCCGAGCTGAACCGCCCCAACGCAAACGCCGCCAGCGTCCCGGTGAGCATGTAGCCCGCGGTCTTGTCCCCCACTCCTGTCGCCGACCTCACATACAGGATGAAATAACTCCACGTCCCTACCTGCGCGCCGACATACAGGAACTGCGCCAGTACCGCCAGCACAAAGTGCCTCTGCATCAGCCGCACAGGACGTGCCGGCCCCGCATCTTCCCGCGAAACATCCTCCTTCGCCAGGTCGGGAAACTTCGTCACCAGCACCATCAGCGCCCACAGCAACGCCACCGAACCCAGCACCAGGTAAGTCGGAACCACCCGTAGCGTCTCCGACTGCAGATAGGCCTGCATGGTTCCCGCCGTCCGTTTCGCTGCCGTCTCCGCCCCGCTTAACTCCACGCCGCTGAAGATGAAAACCGTTCCCACCAGCCCCGCCGTAATCGACCCCAGCGGGTTGAACGCCTGGGAGAAATTTAGCCGCCGCTCGCTCGACGCCGTGGGCCCCAGTTGGGCAATAAAGGAGTTCGCTCCCGTCTCCAGAAACGAAAGCCCGCACCCGATGACAAACTGCGCCACCACAAAGAACTGGTACGACTCGGCATGCGCCGCCGGCCAGAACAGCATGCAACCGGTGCCCATCAGGACCAGCCCGGTCAGCAGCCCCGCCTTGTACCCGAAGTAGCGCATGAGCTGACCAGCCGGGATCGCCATGAGGAAATACCCCACGAAGATCCCAATCTGCAATTGCGCCGCGCCCGACCGGTTGATCTCGAACGACTTCATGAACTGCCGGATCAAAAAGTCGGTCAAATTGTTCGGAATCGCCCACAAGAAGAACAGCGGCGTTACAACCAGAAACGGGATCAGCCGTCCATGCGGAATCAGTGGAGCTTCCAGCTCCTCATTCTGCGCAGGCCCGCGTTCAGACCCGCCTGTTCCAATCGACCCGCCAGAAATGCTCAAAGCTCGTTCTCCTTCCCCAAAAAAATACGGCTCGCGCGCTCCCCCGTGGAGTCGGCGTTCCGAAAACGCTTTCATCTTCAGCTTCGCTTAACCCGAGCCTGAAACGTTCCACCCTTTCTACCCAATCCGCGCACCCGCTGGCAAATCGGGCCGCCGGCCGCTCTGAGCCGGCCGATCATCTTCCCGTTTGGCAGCAGGTTCCCCAACCAAGCCGCGGCAACAAACTCCGAGGGTACGCTTGACCTCGATGAATATGCTAGACTAGACCTGGTCAAGTCAAGGAGGCCTGAAGTGAAGTCCGCCAGCGCCACAGTGCAAACCGTCAACATCTACGAGGCCAAGACCCAACTCTCCAAACTCGTCGATCTGGCCTCTTCCGGCACCGACGTGGTCATCGCCCGCGCCGGAAAGCCCGTGGCGCGGCTCACCACCCTCAAGCATGAAAAGCGTCCCTTGGTGCCGGGGCTTCTTCAAGGCCAGGGTTGGATCGCGGATGATTTTAATGCGCCCCTGCCCGACGACCTCCAGGCCGCCTTTGAGGGACGCTGATGCGTCTCCTGCTGGATACCCAAATCGTATATTGGTTCTTTTACGAGCAGCAAAACGTGCCCCAGCAAGCCTACGATCATATGCACAATGCCGACGCGGTCTTCGTGTCCGCTGCCTCCGTCTGGGAGATCGCAATCAAGGTTCGAATCGGCAAGATGAAGGCCGATCCTGAGAAGGTCGTCCAATGGATGGAAGCGGCCGGTTTTCAGGAGTTGCCGGTGTTTTCCAAGCACACAGTCCTGGTCGCCGGCATGCCTTTGTACCACGGAGATCCTTTCGACCGCCTGCTGATTGCTCAAGCCATGAGCGAACCGCTGCATCTGCTTACAGCCGACCCGCAGCTCAAGCAATACAGCGCATTGGTCATTGAGGTATAACCGTCACTCAGCACCACCCGGGGTGCCGCAATGAACCGCCAGCGGAATGATCTGCTACAGCACCCGTCCCAGCCACTTCCCTGTGTGCGACAGCAGATTCCCCGCAATCTCCTCCGGCGTTCCCTCGGCCACAATCCGTCCCCCGCCTTCGCCGCCCTCGGGCCCCAGGTCGATCACCCAGTCCGCGCACTTGATCACATCCAGGTTGTGCTCGATCACGATCAGCGACCCGCCCCCGTCGATCAGCTTGCGAAACGCCGTCAGCAACTTGGAAACGTCGTCGAAGTGCAGTCCCGTCGTCGGCTCGTCCAGAATGTAGAGCACCCGGCTGGCCTGCGAGGGCTTGGCGTTCGCGTTCGCCGCCCGCACTTGCGCCAGGTGCGCGGCCAGCTTCACCCTCTGCGCCTCGCCGCCTGAAAGCGTCGTCGCACTCTGCCCCAGCCGCAAATACCCCAGCCCGATCTCGTCCAGCACCGCCAGCTTTTCCAGCAGCTTCGTCTGCCCGGCAAAGAACCTCAGCGCTTCCTTCACCGTCATCTGCAGCACGTCGTGAATATTCTTGCCCTTGTACTCCACCTGCAGCACCTTGGCCTGGTAGCGCGTCCCGTTGCAGTCCTCGCACGGCAGCTCCACATCGGCCAGGAACTGCATCTCCACCGTCACCGTCCCGTCGCCCTCGCACGTATTGCAGCGCCCACCCGGCACGTTAAACGAAAAATGCCCCGGCGTCAGCGACAGCCGCTTCGCCTCCGGCTGCGCCGCAAACAGCTCCCGCACCAGGTCGAATCCCTTGATATACGTAATCGGATTCGAGCGCGGCGTCCGCCCGATCGGCGTCTGATCCACCAGCACCGCGTCGTTCAGCCGCTCCACTCCGGTCAGCGATTTGTACACGCTCGACGGGTCGGCGCCATCGCTCTGTCCCAGCGCTCGGGCGACAGCCCGATACAGTACCTGGTGCACCAGCGTCGACTTGCCCGACCCCGAAACCCCGGTGATGGCCACCAGCATACCCAGCGGAATCTCCACGTCCAATCCGTGCAGGTTGTTCGCCTGCGCGCCGCGCAGCACCAGCCGCTCTCTTCCCGGCGCGCGCCGCCGCGCCGGCACTGGAATCGAAATCTGCCCCGACAGATACCGCCCCGTCAGCGAATTCGGATTGGCCTCGATCTCCGCCAGAACCCCCTCGGCCAGCAGCTTGCCGCCAAACTCACCCGCTCCCGGGCCCAGATCAAGCAAATGATCGGCCGCCCGCAGCACATCCGCGTCGTGCTCCACCACCAGGATGGTATTGCCCAGGTCGCGCAGATCCTCCAGAATGCGAATCAGCCGCGCCGTGTCGCGCGTATGCAGCCCGATCGACGGCTCGTCCAGCACATACAGCGCCCCCACCAGCCGCGACCCCAGCGAAGTTGCCAGTTGAATCCGCTGCGCCTCCCCGCCCGACAGCGTCGAAGCCAGCCGGTCCAGCGTCAGGTATTCGAGCCCCACCGCGTCCAGAAAATTCAGCCGCTGCCGCACCTCGTGCAGGACCGGCCCGGCAATCTCCTCCTGCATCGGCGTCAGCTTCAGCGCCCCAAAAAACTCCTTCGCCTGCGCAATCGTCAGCGCCGTAGCCTGGCAAATATTTTTCCCATTAATCCGCACCGACCGCGCTTCAGCCCGCAGCCGCTGCCCCCGGCAATCCGGGCACTCCGCGTACCCCCGATACTTGCTCAGCATCACCCTTACGTGCAGCTTGTATTTCTTGCGCTCCATCTGCGCAAAAAACCCAAACACTCCCACAAAGCTTCCCTTGCCGCGCAGCACCGTCTCCCGCGCCGCCTCGGGCAACTCCCGCCACGGCACGTCCAGCGCCACGCCCAGCTCCGCCGCCTGTTTCCGCAGCTCGATGTACCACGGCCGGTACTTCGGTCTATTCCAGGGATCGATCGCCCCGTCCGCCAAACTCAGTCCCTTGTCCGGAATCACCAGGTTCAGGTCGAAGTCCACCGTATTGCCAAACCCCTGGCACCGCGGGCACGCCCCGAACGGATTGTTGAAGCTGAACAGCCGCGGCTCCGGCTCTTTGCCCGGCCGGTGGCAGCTCTTGCACTCATATGCCCCGGAAAACCGGTGCCGTTTCCGCTCCGCCGTCTCCTCCCGCGGAACCTCCTCGAAGATCACCTCGCCCGACTCGCGGTAGGCAATCTCCGCCGCGTCCACAAGCCGCGAGCGGTTCTCCTCACTCACCACGATCCGGTCCAAAAGCACAAACACGCGCAGTGTGAAATCCAGGTCCAGCAGCGACTCCGGCGTCGAAAACTCGAAGATCCTGCCCCGCTGGTAGAGCCGGTTGAACCCGTTCGTGCGCAACTCTGTCAGCCGCGCCTTCAGCGTCTCCGTGTGCGGCGAATCCCCTCCACTCACAACCGGCTTGCCCTTTGCCGCCGACTTCGCCGTCCGTCCCACGGTCTTAGCCGCCGTCTTCGCTCCCGCGTCCACTTCCCCAATCGCTGCCGTACTCCCCACCGGAAACAGCACCTGCAGCCGCGTCCCCTCGCCCAGCGCGAGCGTCGCCGCGGCAATCTCATCCATCGAATCCCGCTTCACCAGCCCGTCGCAGTGCACGCAATGCACCGTCCCGCAGCGCGCATACAGCAGGCGCAGGTAGTCGTAGATCTCCGTCGCCGTAGCCACCGTAGACCGCGGGTTCCTTGTCGAATTCTTCTGTTTGATGGCGATCGCCGGCGCCAGCCCGTCGATCAAATCCACGTCCGGCTTTTCGATCCGCTCCAGAAACTGCCGCGCATACGACGACAGCGACTCCACATACCGCCGCTGTCCCTCCGCATAGATCGTGTCGAAGGCCAGCGACGACTTCCCCGACCCCGAAACTCCGCTGACCACCGTCAGCTTCCCATGGGGAATCTCGCAGGAGATGTTCTTCAGGTTGTGTGTCCGCGCTCCGCGGATAATGATGGCGTCATTCAAAGGGAAAGCACCGGGAAGAAGTTGTCCAGCCGCGCCCCTGTCCCTTCAGCGACCCTCAGAGCGCAACCGGCCATTCTTCATTATAGGACGCGACGGACCAAGCCAATCCAATACAAGCCGATCCGTACCGCCAGACAGGGACAAACTCCGCCCATGCCTCAGATCATCGGAATCTCCGGAGTTCAGGCCGCCATCGCCGGAATCAGGAACATATTCGAGCCCTCGACCTCTTCCTGGCGGTCCAGCAGCCCCGCCAGCCCCATCAGCACCTGGGAGGCGCATGCAGGACATTGCATCGAGCTGTTGCCAACGGAGTCGCAGTCCTGGCACAGCTAGGCCGCTGCAAGCGGGATATAATTCCGTGTGTCGCAGGTCATTGCTTTACCCTATATTCCTGGCACCTGCCAGTTCCCTCTTTATCCTTACTTCCTGGATTGAAAGTCCCTGGAATGCCAACTACTTTGAAAAGAGATTGCTGTTTTCCTTGTCGAACTTCTGTTCCGTCTTCGCCGGCTTCGCCGCCGCCTTGTCGGCCACGATTTCTGTCCTCTTCTCCGCACATGGATTGCAGACCGTATCGTCTTCCACCTTTATCTCTTTCGGATTTTCAAACTGTTCGGGCATAATTGTTCTCCTGCCTTCACTATCACCCCTGCGCCCGCACAGTTCTGGTCACTTCTGCTCCCCTCGCCGGAACTCCTCTGTCTGCACACCGGTCGTAGCCGTTGGAAACCCGCCGGTTCGCAATCCCGAACCTCTTCCAAACAAAAACGAGGCGACAGCGCACCGATCGACACGCTGCCGCCTCGCAGGGTTTGAAAACAGCTAGGGTCTAGCCGCCTGTCAGAGCAGCGGCTCCAGGTCGGCCAGCGCCTTGTCGATGTGGTCGATCGAACGCTCCCGCAGCCCGCGATTCTCGGGCGAATCGTGCCCGTGATCCACATCGCCACGCGCCTCTCTCAACAGCCTCACCGCGGTATGAACCGGCATTCCTGGGTTGCCTCCGCTCTGCGGCGGCGGCGTGTGCCATGGGTTCTTCCCATCGTCTACTGCGGCCTTCTTCATTTCGTCGACGGCTTTGTTGATCTGGTCGATGGCGTGTCTCCGGGCATGCTCGCCCCCCGGCCGGGCGTCCATCTCCAGGTAAGCACGCGCCGTGCGCAGGTCGGAAATGGCGTGAAGATACGCGGGGAATTGGGCCTTTGCCGGCGTCGCCGGCAGGAGCAACAAAAGGGTTAGCAGCGCAAACGCTGCCACAGCGAAGGATTTGAGTGCACGCATTTCAGTGGTACCTTTCTTGGGAATTGACTTCAACTGCCGTGGCAGGAGAATACTCCATCCACCCCTCTTTACGTCTCTGCAAATTCACCCTTTTTCACTCTCTTCATGCCTTTTTATTCACCGATCGGTCAACAAACCAAGCCCGGGACCTGCCCCTTGACGAGCGGCTCTATTCACTCTCGATTTCCTCCACAGCTCCCTTGCGTCGAACCCTCAGCCGTCCCCATCCGCTCCTCTCCAGCCCTGCCCCGGTAAACTGGTTGCGAGGTATTCCGTGTTCCGTTTCACCTTTTTCGTCCTCTTCTTTGCCCCGGTCGCCGCGTTCGCCCAGCAACCTGCACAGAATCCTGAAGCGCAGCCCCCCGCAACCGCACCCCCGGTCGCCTCCGCGCCCCAGTCCGTCCCCCAGCCCGTTTCCGCCCAGGTGGCGGACGCCGAAGCCGCCATTGACAAAGCCGACTGGAAGACCGCCGAGGCCAGGCTCGACCTCTGGCTGGCTGCCCATCCCGCCGATCCCCGCGCCCTCTTCGACGCCGCCTATGTGGCTGACGCCCAGAACCGCCTCGACGATGCCGCCGCCCTCTACCGCCGCGCCCTCGACGCCAATCCCCAATCCTTTGAGGCCCATCTCTCCCTTGGCCTGCTGCTGGGCCGCCAGGGCAAGCTTGCCGACGCCCGTCCCGAGCTGGTCGCGGCCACCAATCTCGACCCCGGTGACGCCGGACCCGCTGTCAAAGCCCGCGCCTGGCGCGCACTGGCCCTAATCGACCAGCCTGGACCCGACCGTGCAGGCGACACCACCGAAGCCTCAAAAGATCTCCTCGAAGCCCTCAAGCTCACTCCTGAAACCACGGCCGACACCCTGCTGGCCGCCAACCTGGCCGACCAGTCCGGCGAGTACGCCGCCGCCGAAACCGCCTACCGCCGCGTCCTGGCCCAGGACCCCAACTCCGCCCCCGCCAACGCCGGCCTGGCCCACCTGTTGATCGCACGCAAACAATATCCCGAGGCCGAAACCCTGCTTCGCACTGCCCTCGCGCAATCCCCCGGCGACCCCGCCCTCACCGCCCAACTCGCCACCGTGCTCGCCGCCCAGGACAAAGCCGAGGCCCTCCCACTCGTCCAGAAGCTCCACGACGCCCACCCCGCCGACGCCGCCATCACCCGCATGTTGGCCGAAGTCCTGGCCGACGCCGGCGACTACCCTGGTTCCGACCACTTCTACGTCAGCCTGCTCGCCGCCACCCCTAACGATCCCGCCCTCCTCATCGGCCACGGACAGAACCTCATCCGCCAGCTCCGCTACGCTGAGGCCTTTGCAGCCTTCAACAAGGCCACCCAGCTCGACCCCGCCAACCCCGACGGATGGAGCGGCGTGGCCTTTGCCGCCTCCCGAACCAATCAGCCTTCCATCACACTCCACGCCCTTACCATGCGATCAAAATACCTTCCAGAAGTACCTTCTACCTACTTCCTTTGGGCCACCGCTTACGATACGCTTCACCAAAATGCGGAGGCTGCAGCCTATTACCAACACTTTTTGGACTCCGCCGCCGGCAAATTTCCAGATCAGGAATGGCAGGCTCGCCAACGTCTCTTATTGCTCACTAAAAGACCCTGAGATGGGCGATGATGCGAACCAGAATGCGGTGACTCTTCAGACAGCCGCGACCATCGAGCCCGTGAGAACGCAAAACTTTCCTCTTGCGCAACCTCATAAAAGGCTCCTATAGTTTCGGCCTGGGGTTAACCGGCAACTGCGGAGGCTTCTCATGCAGTCCAAGGTTCCGTTGGCAGTCCTCGTCCTCCTCACCGTGGTCACCGTCCCGGCGCGCGCCTCCGGCTTCGATGACAAGACCTTCGATCAGCAGAGCATCGACGCTCTCCAGGCCAAGATCCTCCAGGCACAACCCCGCGAGCAGTGCTTCCTTTACGCCCAGTTGGTCCATCAGATGACCGAGGTCAGCCTCCGCCAATACGCCGCCGGCGATGCGGAAAAGGCAACTGCCATGCTCAAACAGGTTCAGTTGCTGGCAAATAAAATCCATCTCTCCATGTCGGAAGACAACAAGCGCCTCAAGGATGCCCAGATTCTGCTCCGCCACACCGCCTTCCGCCTCAACGAAATGCTCCGCAACAGCAGCCTTGAAGACCGTTCCCTGGTCGCGGAGACCCTTGCCCAGGTGAACCAGGCCCAGAATGAAGCCATGATGCAGGTCTTCCGCAAATAACCCACCCTTCCGCCCGAGCACCACACCCTCCCGGCAGATTTCCGCCATTGAGACAGGATTGCTTTGCACCTTTCCCGGCGCCAAGGTATGTGCTTCAATGGAAGCGCTGAGGTTTCTGTCCCGATGCGTCCCCTGCGTTGTCTTGCCGCGATTCTGGTCTGTCTGTTTGTCGCCGCGCCCCTGTCTGCCCAAAAGGAAAAACCCGAGCCTTTGACCGAAACCCAGATCGAGGAGATTCGCGAAGCCGGCATCGATCCCCCCGGCCGCATCAACCTCTATACAAAATTCCTCAACGAGCACGCCGACGTCATCAAGGGCCTCACCAACCGCTCCAAATCCGTCACGCGCGCCCGCCGCCTCGACGAGGAACTCCAGGAATTCACTTCCCTCATGGACGAGCTGGGCGCCAATCTCGACCAATACTCCGACCGCCACGCCGATATGCGCAAAGCCCTCAAGCCTCTCACGGAATCCACCGATCGCTGGCTTGGAATCCTCCGCGCACTCGCCGGCGAACCCGGCTTCGACCTCGCCCGCAAGGAGGCCATCGAGAGCGGGGAAGACCTCGCCGACCAGGCCAAGCGCCTGCTCGCCGAGCAAACCGACTACTTCAACCTTCACAAAGACGAAGCAGGCCAGCAACGCGCCGAACCCAAGTGATGCAGGGAACAGGGAACAGGGCGGCGGAGCCGAGAACAACTTCCGGGCTTCCTCCTGAAGGCCGCTCCGAAACCCGCCGCTAACCTGCCGGCTTGCTATTTCCTGTTCCCGGTTCCCGATTCCCTGCTCCCTCGTGTGCTACCCTCCATGTTGGTGACCCCCAACTTCGTCTCCATCTTTCAAGAAGAGTACCGGGCCCTCCGCCCTCGCGCGCCCATGCCGCCCATCGCGGTCCGCTTCCGCCGCTTTACCTCGCTCAACACCACCATCCGCCTCCGCGAAGGCCAGATCTATGTCAACCTCTCCGACCTCCTCGAAGGCGCGCCGGAGCCCGTCGTCCGCGCCATCGCCCACATTCTCCTCGCCAAGCTCTACAAAAAGCCCATCAACGCCGCGCAAAACCTCCGCTACAAGCGCTTCGCCGCCTCGGCCGCCGTCACCCGCCAGACGGAACTCATCCGCCACGCCCGCGGCAGCAAGCGCTACTTCGGCCCCGAGGGCCGCTACTACCACCTCGATGAGGTCTTCGACTCCCTCAACGTCCGCTTCTTCTCGGGTCTCCTCGGCCGCCCCGAGCTCACCTGGAGCGAGCACCTGGCCAAGCGCTCCCTCGGCCACTACGACGCCGCCCACAACACCATCGTCGTCAGCCGCGTCTTCGACCGTCCCTCCAGCCCCCGCTACGCCCTCGAATATCTCCTCTACCACGAGATGCTTCACCTCAAGCACCCCGTCAAATTGCGCGGTCTCCGCCGCTGTGTCCACTCCCGCGAGTTCAAAGCCGAAGAAGCCCAATTCCCCCAACTCGCCCAGGCCCTCGCCTTCATCAAGCGCCTGTAGTAGCGCGCGCAGAATGTGGATCGAAATGAGACACTGCAAGCATTGCCGTTGATGCTAGCAACGCTGGCAATGACAGCAGATTCGTGCTATCCTCTCTCCATGGCGACCCTTACCATCCGCAATCTCGACGAAAACGTGAAGCGCAAGCTGCAAGTCCGCGCTGCACTCAACGGTCGCTCCATGGAAGCCGAAGTGCGCGAGATGCTTTCTCAACTGGTGACGAACGGCTCCGCCGCAACGAGGCAGGGTCTTGGGACCGCTATCCACAAACGATTCGCCGCGCTCGGAGGCGTGGAACTCGTGATTCCACCCCGTCAGTTTTCGAGCCGCCCGATCCCCAAGTTTGACGAATGATCCTGCTCGACACGAACGTGATCTCTGAGATGATGCGGGAACGGCCCGAACCGGTCGTCTCGGCGTGGCTCGACAAACAGCCGGAAGAAGAACTATGGACTGCTTCCGTGGTCCTCGCCGAGTTGCTTTCTGGCATCGACATGATGCCCGCAGGCCGCAAACAAAAAGCCCTGCGCGAAGCGGTCGAAGAGATGATCGCTGAGGATTTTCGAGGCCAGATATTGAATTTCGATCTGCGTGCGGCGCGCCAGTACGGTCAAATTCTTTCAACACGTCGCAAGATTGGCCGCCCGATCCGCGAGTTCGATGCGCAAATCGCTGCGATTGCCAGCGTCTACGGCGCTACCTTGGCCACGCGTGACGTTAATGACTTCGTTGCTTGCGGACTCACCGTCATCGATCCCTGGTCTGTAAAGGCGTAGGGATTCTGCTCAATCCATACCTACGCCGCCTTCTCCACGGCCGTCGCCGCCTCGTCCGGCCCGGTCTCCGGCCGCGTAGCCGCCCACCAGATCAGCGCAACCCCCGCCATCGCTGACCCCGCGCTGGCCAGTTGCGCATTCGATAACCCCCACAGGATCTTGGGGTTGCGCCGCACAAATTCAACCAGAAAGCGAGCCACTCCCGTCAGCACCAGGTACTCGCCCACAATCGCCCCTGTCCGGTACGGCTTGCCCCCGCGCCACCACAGCCACCGGCCGATCAGCAAACCCGCGGCCAACTCGTAAAGCGGCGTCGGATGCACGCGCACCAGCGTCGGCTCAATCCCATTCGGAAAGCTCATGCCCCAGGGCAGTTTCGTCGGGATCCCGTAGCAGCCATCTCCTGAAAGAAAGCACCCGATCCGCCCGATGCCGTACCCGATCGCCGCCGCCGGAGCCGCCAAGTCCAGCGTCCGCAGCCCGCCGATCTTCGCCGACCAGCCTTGAAACACCAGCGCCGAAATCCCCAAAATCAGCCCGCCGTACCACGCAAACCCCGCCGTATCCCACAGCACCCGCCATCCGTACTCGCGAAACTCTGCTGGCGTGTCGATCACGTGCCACAGCTTGGCGCCCACAATGCCCAGCAGCGCGGCCACGGCCACCATCCCCACCGCGTCCGCCGTAATCCCCGCCCGCTTGAAGTTCCGGTCCATCACAAACGCCGCCGCCACGCAAGCCAGCCAAAGCATCAGCCCGAAGGTCGGCACGCTCAGGTGCCAGAAGTACAAATTGAGATGTATATAAGGCAGCATGTATCTCCAAGTATAGACGCGCCTGCCCCAGCGGGAAGAGTGGTACTGGACCGTCACCTTCCCCATCCCGATCTCGTGATTTGAAATTCTTCACAATACGCTGAAACGATTCTGAGCCCACCTGCACTATTCCTCGTGCGATGACTTCAGATTCCAGTGTTCCGCGCCTCGAAGGCTCCTGCAGCACCGTGCGTCCAAGGGCTTGATGAGTGGTCAGGGCCGCATGTTTGCGGCCTCGCAGGGCGCACATCGCGATCAAATTTCACCCACCGAGAGGAACATCCATGGCTTCCCCAAAGGACAAAAGCGCGGCTTCGGCCAATCTTGCGGCAAAGGGCTCCAACGCCCTCGCCAAGCTGTCACCCGAACTGGCACGCAGCAACTTTCACGCGTTGCTGCTGGCCAACCCCAACTACTTCGGCAACCTCGCCGACAGCGCCTTCAAGGCCGTCCTCGAGATTCAGGGAGACACGGCTTACGAGAGCCTCGGCTGCGTAGGCTACAACCCGCAGTTCGAGCAGTTGCGCGCCACCATCAACATCAAGCTGGATAGCGGCTACTCCGGCGGCATCTGCACCACCGGCTCCGATGAGTATGTGCGGTTCTATCTCTCCTATGACGGGGGCACAACCTGGCTGGATCAGGGAATGGCTGCTGTCAACGTCTTCGACGTGCCTGGGCCAAAGCCGCTCGAGTATGCGGTCACCCTGAATATCAGCCCGAAGGAAGATTTTTGTTTTGAACAGAATCTTCCGCTGGTCCGCGCCATTCTGTCGTGGAACACTCCTCCGCCGGCGAACACCCCTGCGTGGACGCCGGTATGGGGTGATGTGCTGGACGCGCAGATTCAGATCGATGGCTTCGAGCTCATCCCGTTTCCCGTCTTTCTGGAGGCAGCCAACCTCAAGCTGTCGGACGAGATCAAACAGGCGGTCGATCTGGGCCAAACCATCGAGGCCGCCAAGCCAAAGGCTCTGAGTCCTGCCGAGTTGCATAAAGTTTACTCCGGCACATCCGTTCCGCCGCATCGCTATCTGGCCTCGTCGGTAGCGGCGGCAGTCAGTTCTCCGGCGTCCGCGCCCAAGCCGGCCAAATCCTTTGCCGGGATCTCCGATATCGATCTCTCCAGCCTGGTTGGTTCCTGGCTGAGCACCAACGGGGACACCGCGTATGAGCAGTTGGAGTGCATCGGGCTGGACCCGAATACCAGCCAATTGACCGGCATCCTGACGGTGAAGCAGAGCAGCGGTTACGCCGGCGGCCCATGCACCTCCGGCAGCACGGAGTTCGTCGCCTTCTGGATCGACTGGGGCTCGGGATTCCAGTACGTCGGGACAACCTCTGTGAATGTACACGACTTCAGCAGCGTTCCCGCGGACGGCCTGGACTACAACGTCTTTTTGCCCGTCAATCTTCTCTCCCACGCGCAGCCTTGCAGCGACGGCGCAAAGACCGCCACGGTACGCGGGGTGCTTTCCTGGAATACGCCTCCTTCGACCACCAACCCCAATGCACCGGTGGTTTGGGGAAACAGCCTGGATGGGTTGATCCTGATTCCTTCGGGCCAGGCGGTCTCTGACGGCAATCAGGTACCGTTCCTTGCCGCGGTCGGCGCCGTCGACGTAACGGAAATCGGCAGCGATGGGCGGATCACGAATGCGACCATCAACGCTTTGACCGGCCTCGCCTTTGGCCCCTATGTGGATGCACCCTTCGGAGGGAATATCTCGCTGGCGGGCGTCATCGTCAACGGTACTTTGAGTTCGAAGTATCGCATCATGAAGGCCTTGCATGGCTCCGGAAGCTTTGCGCCGGTCATCAACGGAACTGGCCAGCTGACTCTCAGCGTCATCACGGTAAGCGGTGGAGTGCCGAGCGAGACCGAGATTTCGATTTATCCGGATACCAACGGCTACTACACCTATCAGAACGCCGGCAACCAAACCGTTCTCGGCAATCTGCTGGGCAATTGGAGCTCGGGACCTGCCGACACCGGCAATGCCTACGATCTCCGGATTGACCTGAGCGTAAACAGCAATCCCGCCGACGACATTCACAGCAACGTGGTGACGGTCTTGGTGAACAACCAGACTCCTGGGGCATCGCTAACGCCAACCTTCGGGGAATGCGGCCAGCTATCTCCGGGAGACAAAATCAGCGGAGTTTTCACGGCAACGGCCACGGATTTCGGCCAGTTCTCCTTCCAAATCCTGCCGTCAGGGCCGGCAAACGGCGTCTTGCCCTCACCGGCGTCCGGATACTCCGTTGAACTTGGCGGCGCGATTGCGGACCCCGGCGTAACCGATCAGGCTTTCAAGCTCGATACGACGGGCATGGATGACTGCGGCTATTCGCTCACCTTGTATGTCTGGGACCGCACCAACGTTGACAGTGGCGTAACTTCCAACCAGAACTACGCCTCGGCCGGCTTCTGCCTGCAAGCAAGCAGCTAGCGGAATCACCCGGCTTCCCCAAAGCAGACTGGGCCCGCTCCCCGGAGCGGGTTCAGTCTGCGGCTTTTGCCGAACGGAGCAGGATCGAAATGAACGAAAGCAATTCCATCTGGCGCTTTGTCCTGTCCGCTCTCGCGATCTGGCGGGTTACCCATCTGCTGGCGGAGGAGGATGGTCCGTGGGATCTGATCGCGCGCCTTCGCGCCAGGCTTGGCTCCGGCGTTCTTGGCCGCCTCATGGATTGCTTCTACTGTTTGAGCGTTTGGGTCTCGCTGCCGCTGGCCATCTGGCTGAGCAGCGGCTGGATCGCTTTGCTGATCCACTGGCAGGCACTCTCCGGTGCGGCTTGCCTGCTTGAAAAGGTGACGCAGAAACCTCAATTCGCATTCCCCGGAAATCTTGTGGCAACCGATGTCTTTGAAGGAGAACCATCATGTGCTGTGGTCAAAAGCGAAGCGCATTGAAAGCCAATGGAACTGCGCAGAATTCCGTCCTGAATCTTCGTTACTCCGGCCAGCCGCAGGTGTACGTGCGCGGAGCGGTCACCGGGAATGTCTACCCGTTCTCACCCGTCCAACCCGTCCAGCCGGTCGATCCGAGGGACGCGCAATTCCTCTTGGCCAGCCGGTTATTCAGGCTCTCCCGGTGAGCTCCATACCCTACCATAGGGCTCCTCAGCGCGGTTCCGGCGCTCGCCGGCCCGCTCTGTCCTCCGTCAGGGCACCCAGATTTCATCTGTCGCCAACGCACGCGATGCTATACTCGTCTCCTCTCGGGTCGGCGGAGGCAGCATTGCAATTTCATTCTTTCGATGCAGGTTACGTTGCAAGCCTCTGTGCGGGAGACCGCCGGACTCAAGACCATTTCGTTGGCTACTTTACCGAATTGCTCCAGGTCAAGCTTCGCTCGCGGCTCCAGTCCCTGCATGCGATCGAGGACGTGCGCCAGGAGACTTTCGCGCGGGTTCTGACGGTTTTACGCAAGGACGGCGGTCTGCGCCAACCGGAGCGCCTGGGCGCCTTTGTCAACACTGTTTGCAACCATGTGCTTTTTGAGCAATACCGCTCTTCCAGCCGCAGCGAGTCCCTGGATGCGGAAGGCCGGCCGGAGCTGCCTGCCTTGGGCGCCGACGCCCTGGACATTGTGGTGGCCCGGCAAATCAAGGACAAAGTCCGGGAGATTCTGCTCGACTTGGCCCCGCGCGACCGCTCTCTGCTGAAAGCCGTCTTTCTCGACGAGCGCGACCGCGACGAAGTCTGTCGGGAGTTTGGTGTGGACCGCCAGTATCTGCGGGTGCTGCTCCACCGGGCCAAGCAGGAATTCAAGGCCGAGTATGTGAAACGCATCGGAAATCAGGTGCCCCTTGCAGCGAATGCCTGAAAGGTTTGAAACGATTTGCCGGCCGCGGCCACTATTTCACAGGTTGGACCGCACTGGGGATTGAGTTGATGGATCATAGCGAAGCAGTACAACAGATGGCCGCGGAGCGATACCTCCTGGATGAGCTGACGCCCGATGCTCGCGAGGCATTTGAGGAGCACCTGTTCGATTGCCCTGAGTGCGCCCTCGATCTTCGCGCCGGCGCCGCATTTGTGGATGAGGCGAAAGCCCAGTTGCCCGAGATCATGGCGACCTTGCCGGCGGCGGCGCGGGCCCCAACTGGCCGACCCAAGGTAAAAAGGAATCATTGGCTTGCGTGGTGGCGTCCGGCCTTTGCCGCTCCCGCTTTCGCCGCCTTACTGATTGTTCTCGGCTACCAGAATCTGGTCACGTTTCCGACACTGCGCACGGCGGCAAACCAACCGCGTCTCGTTCCCTTGGCTCCGCTGCACGGGGCCACGCGGGGCGCCTCTCACCTGGCTGTAACCGCCGATCGCAAGCACGGGGTTGCGCTTCCGGTCAATCTTCCCCTGGAGCCGGGCATTGCCAACTACATCTCGTATTCCATTGACCTGTACGATCCTCAAGGGAGACTTGCGTGGACCGGCGTCGTCGCCGCCCCCGGCGAAGTCGCAAGAGGCGACCAACCGCTTTCGCTGGTGATTCCAGGCGCGATGTTGCGGAACGGCGCTTATTCGGTTGCGGTCTCCGGCGTCGCGCCTCATGGGGAACGCACCGTGATCGAACGATACGTCTTCGATCTTCTTTTGACCGATTGACGGATTTTCAAAGGCACCTTGGAGCGACATCACAACTCTTGATCCGGCGATCTGGGAGTTCACGAGCGCAAACATGAGAATGCGGTCCTCTTGCAAGCTATGAAAAACAATACAAAGCCTGTCAAAATGCCGTAGAATTCCTGCAATCACGTGAAGGAAAGCGAGAATGTCAATGTCGGAAACGAACGGAAGAACGCACACGTACCATGCGGAAGCGACGGTCCTTGAGGGCCATTTGCGGCTTCCCCTCACCCAGGAGATCAAATCCCAGGCCCACGCCAAACTCCCGGATGAAGGCGGGTACATCGCCCAGCGCGCGGAGAATTACCGGCTTGAAGGGGTCATCTCCTTCCGCTCCGCCTACACCCAGGTCGCGGGCAACCGGGACGTCAAGCCTGGCAACGGTTGGGCCACTCTGACAACGACCGCCATCGAAGGGCTCAATGTGTTGGACGTGCTGACGGCCGACCGCGTCGTGGGGCAAATCATCACCGAGCATCCCCTCGTTGGCTACGTGCCGTCGATCTCATTTCTGGGCACCCGCTTTGAGAATCTGCGCATCGCCGGCCACCCGGTCGAGCTGAACCTGGATCTCGACCTCTTTGGCGCCAAACCGGCAAACGATGCGCCCTACACCCTGGATCCGGCCGTTGTAGGCCGCGTTTCCCGCCAATACGACCGCATCCGTGAGCACCAGGACCTTCCGGCAGACCTGCTCGAACGGTACAATCGACTTTCCTCGACTCTTGGGAGCCGGGAGGCGGTCAAATGCTCCTTGGTCAATCATGCGGATGGCGCCTACCCTGGGCTCTCCTTTGGGCACGTGATCACGATTCCCGATTTCGGCAAGATCACCCTGGCCAAACTGACCCTCACTCACGAGGATTTCAAGCAGGAGACGGGCATCCCCGAGAAGACAACCGTCCGCCTGACGATGATCGATCTCCAACTGGGCTGCGCCATCGCAGGGGGCGTGCCGATCGGGACCGGCTCTACCAACGGTGGAACCAAACCATAGCGCAAACGAGCCCTCCGCATGCCCGCTGGACGATGAGTGTTGCCTCGCGCCTGGCGGGCATCCGCAGATGGTTTGGCAGCGCGTGGCGGGGTTTCCGGCTCCGGGCATTCCCCAGCGCATGGGCGCTCTTGCTGTTCTTGCTGATTCCTCTCGAAGACACACACCCAGGGAGCGCCCAGTCTGTTTATGACCACGCCTGGAAGCTCTTCCAGCATGGCAGATTGGCCGATAGTCAGCAGGAGGCCGAACAGGGATACAAAGAATTCCAGGCCTCCAACCCGGAATGGGCAGCGAAATTCCAACTCCTTGAAGCGGAGGCTATGGTCTGGCGCGGAATGTATGACGATGCTCTGCGCCTTCTCACTGGGTACCCCGATTCCAGCAATCGGGAGGGGAATATCAAGAAGCTGGCGATTGAAGGCGCGATCTATACCCATCAGCAACATTTTCCCGCGGCCGATCAAATACTTGCGCAGGCCCAGGTCCTCTGCAAGGACGAGGCGCATGCGGCCTGTGGCGATGTGCTCCAGGCGCGCGGCATCCTGGCCGTCCAGGAAGGAAAGTTGGCCGAGGCGCTACAGCTTTTCCTCGATACGCTTACCTTCGCCCGAACCCATCATGACCGGTTCTTGGAAACAAACGCATCCTTGAGTCTTGGGTGGACCGCACTTCAGATCGGCCATTTTGACGAAGCCGTTGACTGGTCGAGGACCGCGTACCGGGATGCCGAACAGTTGGGTGCGGAGGATCTGGCGCAAGTCGCCTCAGGAAATCTCGGTTGGGCCTTTTACCAGTTGGGGGACGGCGAAAGGGCGCTGGAGCAGTACCTTGAAGCGGAAAAGAGCGCGGCAAACCTCGGCGACATCAGCATGGAACTCAAATGGATCAGTACCGCCGGGTATGTTTATCGGGATAGCGGCGATTTGACCCGCGCCGGACAGTCCTATCGCCAGGCGCTCGATCTGGCAAGGCAGATCGACAGCAAGGAAGACATTGTGAACGCGCTCGAAGACCTGGCCCAGGTTTCGGTTGACACCGGAAAGCTCGACGATGCAAGCGCCTATATCGATCAGGTAACTCCCATGGAGCGCGCGGGCGGCAATCGATTGAGTGCCAATGTGTTGCTGACGCAGGGAATGCTGGCGGCTGCGCGGCGCCAGGACCGGCAGGCGGAGTCGCTTTTTCGCGCCGTCCAAAACGATCCGGCGAGCCCAACCACAACGCGCTTGGACGCGGGCTATGAGTTGGCCGGGTTATTTGAGTTGCAAGGCAACACCCAGGGTGCGGAACGAATGTACAAAACCACGCTGGCGACCTTCGATTCGGCGCGTGCGCAACTCAAGAACGAAGAATCGAAACTTCCGTTCGTCGCCAACGCCACGCGCATCTACGACGACTACATCCACTTGCTGGTGCAACAAGGCAGGAGCGATGAGGCCCTGGCTGAAGCCGACCAGAGCCGGGCCAGGACGCTGGCGCAAGGCCTGGGCGTGACCGTGGGCAAAGCCTCCTTGCGGCCCGCGGCTTTGAACCCCCGCCAGATCGCCCAAAAGGCTGGCGCAACGCTGCTCTTCTACTGGCTGGGGGAGAAGCAGTCCTACCTCTGGGCAATCACGCCGGCCAAGATTACGCTGTTTCCGCTGCCCGCGCAGCGAGAGATTGGCGCCCGTGTCGAGCGCTACCGCAAGGCTCTGCTGGACTTTGAGGACCCTCTGCAAGCCGGCAACGAAGATGGGCAGGCGCTCTATAAGTTGCTTGTAGCTCCAGCATCGGGACTCTTTCGCCCCAACACCCCGGTCATGATCCTGGCCGATGGAGCACTTAGCCAATTGAACTTTGAAACGCTGCTTGTTCCCGGCCCGAGCCCGGAAGCTGGCCAGAGTTCCGATTCCGGTCCGGACATGCATTACTTGCTCGATGACGCAACCCTGCTCTCGGCCCCATCGCTGGCCATGCTCGCTGCGGCAAAACCTGTTCGGGATGCGGATCGAAGCCTGCTCCTGCTCGGCAACCCGGTTTCGCCCGGTGAGGACTATCCAAGCCTTCCCTTGTTCGGGTTCGAGATGACCCGGATTGAAAGGCACTTCGCCCCGCAGCACGTATCCGTTTTCGCCGGGCAACAAGCCACTCCCGCGGCCTACCTTTCCAGCAATCCGTCCCGGTATTCCTATATTCATTTTGTCTCTCATGCCGTTGCCAGTCGCACCGACCCCTTGGATTCAGCCATCATCCTCTCTGCCTCCAAGGCAGGCGAGGATTCCTTCAAGCTTTATGCCCGCGACATCATCCAGCACCCCATCGATGCGCGGCTCGTCACCATCTCTGCCTGCTATGGCAGCGGCACTCGCTCCTATGCGGGAGAAGGATTGGTGGGCCTATCCTGGGCATTTCTTCGCGCCGGCGCGCACAGCGTAATCGGCGCATTGTGGGAGGTGAGTGACGACTCGACGCCGCGCTTGATGGACACTCTCTATCAAGGCCTTGAAGACGGCTACGCTCCCGCGGTCTCGCTCCGCAAGGCCAAACTCACTTTACTGCATTCGCAGAGTAGATTTCGCATACCATTTTATTGGGCTCCGTTCCAGATCTACACCCTACATTCCGCACATCTCGGA
>PLGM01000223.1 GCA_003139795.1 Acidobacteriaceae bacterium
AACCCAAAATGGAAATTCCGGTCAAGCTGGCTGCGGCCTCACCGGGGTACCCGTATTCCATCAGAATGCCGGCCAGGAACATCGTGGCATCGTCGGCAAAATCGGCATCGCCGCTGCGGATGGCTTCCTGGCGGGCGTGGGTAAAATCGTTGACGGCTTCGTGCAATTTACCCGAACTCGCCGCCACAAAGCCCAGATCGGTGAGCGACTGGCCCATCTCCCCATGGGTGAATCCCCACTCTCCCTCTGTCTTCATCCGTGCTGTGTCATGTTCGACAAAGGCGATCTGGAAGAGAGTGCTGTGCACGCCCCAACGGTCCTTGCCCTCGGCAATGGCCGCCTCGGCCACTCGCTTGGCATCGGAAAAGCGGTTGGCCCGCTTGTAGGCGTGAGCCAGAATCTCGGCGCCCGTGCCGGAGTGAGGCGCCAGGCGATAGGCATATTCCCCAGCTTCAATGGCCTCCTGGGTCTGGCCCAGTTGGGAATACATCCTGGCCAGGGCGAACCAGTTCGAGGCATTGTTAGGATAGATCCGGTTGTACAGCCGCATGCTGGTAACGGCAGCCTCATAATCCCCGCTCCCGAAAGAGTTGTAGGCAATCTCGATGGACAACCGTTCCCGCTCGGTGGTTTCGGCGCGCAGGTTGTAGGCCGTCTGAATCAGCGACGCTCCCTGCACAAAATCGCCCCGATTGTGGTAGCCGATGCTCAGGTCCTTGTAGGCGGAAGCGAAGTTGGGGTCCAGGGCAATGGCTCGTTCAAAGAGCGCCTGCGCCGTCTTTGCATCGCCCCGGTCCGAGCTTTCCATTGCCTGCGTGTAGGCACGGAGGGCTGCAAGTGACTTGGTGGTGGCCTGGGCAATCGGCGTCTGAAACTTTTCGAGCGATGCCGCCGACTCGCCCAACTGCTTGCGCACACGCCCGGCAGCCGCATCGAGCGCAGACAATACATCGCCTTTTGATGAGACCTGCTGCTGGTATCCGGCAACACTCTTGCCGGTCACGCAGCTGCTAGCGTTCACCATCAGCAGATACTTGTCGGCAAACGTGGAGATGGAGCCGCTCAGCACCGCCTGCGCGTTGTTGCGTTCGCAAACCTCGCGTGCCAATTCCGGCGTAAGCAGCTCATCCGCCTTGTGCTGCATTTGCACCAGCGTCTCCTTGACCGTGGCGCGGGGCAGAATATCCAGAAAAGGCGACTGTTCCAGTTCGATCTGAAAGGCCCGGTTCAGGGCGTAGTTGAAGTCCTTGTCGCCGGTGGTGTTTTCAAAGTCCGCCAACACCACCGATGCCGAAAGCGGGGCTGGGTGGAAGTGCCTCCACAGCAAGTAGCCCATGCCTCCTGCAGCCGCCAGAGCAATCGTTGCTCCCAAAACAAGGACAAGCCACCCCAGCGCAGTGAAACGCGACCGGTCCTGACGGACCTCACTGATTTTGGTGCGGATGGTCCGCTGCTGGTGGAGAACGCCGATGGCCTGGGTTTCGGCGCTCAGCGCCAACCCCGCGTGGGTAGCTTCGCTGCGGGGGGCGATAATCTCCACGGATGCTGCAAACTGGTACCCGCGGCCAGGAAGAGTAAGAACAAAAGACCTCTCGGCGGAACCATCATCGAGCGCCTTGCGCAGCACGGAGATGCTCTTGGCAAGGCTGTTTTCGTCGACAAACGTATCGGGCCAGATGTTCTTGAGCAATTCGTCCTTGCTCAAGCTCTTCCCGGAGTTCTGCACGAAGTACAACAACAGGTCGAAGGACCGTCGACTGAGGCCGATGGCGGCTTCGTTGCGCTTCAAGGTGCGCGCAAAAGGGTCCACCTCAAACTCGCCAAACCGGTAGACTGGGCTCTGTTCAGGGGGCATACCGGCATTCTATCCGGTTCGGAGAATTGTCTGAACTGGCAATGCGGGCGGCGGCAAGGGAAATCCGGTCCGATCCGCCGCAGGATTTCTATCCTATGCCCTCAAGAGCTTCTCACTTGGCATTTTGTCCCGCATCCACTGCTCCGCGCATCGGCCCGCACTCCAACCCGAGGCCGAAGCCAGGGACCCGCAATCCATTCCTATTTACAGATTCAAGATGGTCCCTGATTTTTGGCCTTTTGAAGACAATTTCCGGAAACGAATGTCCGGGCAGCGCCGGACATGGGCGCCAGTAGCCGGTTAACAGGCCGTGGCAAAAGCTGACCGCGACAAAGCGCAACAAAAATCGCTCCAGAATGCTGCAACTCTATTGACGAATTACTTATAGGCTTTATGGTGGGATAAGACCTGATTGTCGGCCAGGGATCGGAAGTGTGAACCGGCCGCTTGCTTTCTGTATGGTCAATTCCCCTGAATCGGCTGCTCCGACGGGTTCTGCAAAAGCCTCAAACGGTCATTTCCCGGAATCCCGGCAGCGAGGAATGCGGACACTGGGCTCATTCGGCGTAAACATAGCGCAAATTCAGATCCGGGGATCGATCTGCGGTATTCTGAACCAGGCACGTTCACCCTGCCAGGTTGCATTTGGAGTTTGGGATGGGCGATTTTGTTTTGAACGTCAACGGTGCGCACGTCCGCGTAAACGCCTCTTCTGAGGAGACTCTTCTTTCTGTCTTGCGGAACCGGCTGAATCTGACCGGGACTAAGTACGGCTGCGGAGAAGGGCAGTGCGGAGCCTGCACCGTGTTGCTCGACGGGCGAGCGACCCGTTCCTGCCTGGTTTCAGCGGAGTCGGCGGCCCATGCGAAGATCGTTACCATCGAAGGCCTGGAGCAGGACGGGAAGCTCAGCCCGGTTCAGCAGGCCTTTCTTGACGCGGGCGCATTCCAGTGCGGCTATTGCACCTCAGGCATGATTCTCAGCGCCACATCTCTGCTGCATGAGCGGCACAATCCCACCGAAGAACAGATTGTTGAAGCCATGGAGGGAAACCTCTGCCGGTGCGGTACATATCCCCGTATCCTCGATGCGGTCAAGCGAGCTTCGCGGTCGCCGGTCCAGGGGGCGAGCCGATGAGCCGCCGCGATCAGCCCGTACTTGAGCTTGGCCAGAGCAGCTCGCCCGGCCGGCCGCGCAGCCTCCAGCTAGCTCGCCGCGACTTCCTGAAAGTCCTGGGTGGTGGACTGCTCGTCTGTCTCACTCGCACCTCCGCGTGGACGCAGGAGTCAGGCCGGGCCTTCGGCGGACATGAGCTTCCCAAGGATGTGAGCGCATGGCTGCACATTGCGGTCGATGGCCAGGTGAAGGTGTTTACCGGCAAGGTTGAGGTGGGGCAGAACATCCGCACCTCCCTGGCCCAACTGGTCGCCGAGGAACTGAAGGTGCCTTTTGACGCCATCACGATGATCATGGGCGACACCGACCTTACTCCCTGGGATATGGGCACCTTTGGGAGCCGTACCACTCCGACCATGGGGCCGCAGCTCCGCATCATGGCCGCGGCCGCGCGCGAGACGCTTCTTGATATGGCAGCGCAGCGCTGGCATGTGGACCCAACCACCTTGACGGCCGCGGAAGGCAGGGTGATCGATCCTCAGACTTCGCGGTCGTTCACCTATGGCGGGCTCACCCGCGGAGAAAAGCTGGTGAAGACCGTCTCCAGCGAAGAAAGCCTGACGCCTGCCCCTGAATGGAAGATCGCCGGAACCGCCGTTCCCAAAGCCGAGGGCCGCGACTTTGTTACCGGCAAACACAAGTATCCATCCGACATCACCCGGCCGGAGATGATGTTTGGCGCAGTGCTCCGCCCGGATGGGTTCAACGCAACTCTCGCGTCGCTCGACACGAGCGCGGCGGAAAAGCTCCCCGGAGTCAAGGTGGTGCGCGACGGCGATTTCATCGGGTTGGTCGCCCCTGATGCCTTTGCCGCACAAAGCGCGCTGGCGGCAATCCAGGCAAAATGGAATGTGCCCGCGCAGCCTTCGAACCAGGGACTCTTCGAGTATCTGAAGAACAATCCCGAGACCGGCCGGGACGACGGCCCGCAACACGTGTCCGGTTCAGTGGCACAGGCCATGGCCGGCGCCGACCTGAAGGTCGAGGAGCAGTACACCGTCGCGTACATTGCACACGCGCCTCTTGAGCCGCGCGCCGCCGTGGCCGAGTGGGACGCCGGCAAGCTGACCGTCTGGACCGGAACCCAGCGCCCCTTCGGCGTTCGCGATGAACTCGCCGAGGCGTTCCACTTATCTCCTGCCCAGGTGCGCGTAATCCAACCCGACATGGGCAGCGGCTATGGCGGCAAGCATACCGGCGAGGCGGCCATTGAAGCTGCTCGCCTGGCAAAAGCCGCCGGAAAGCCCGTCAAGGTGGTCTGGACGCGCAGCGAAGAATTCACCTGGGCTTATTTCCGTCCGGCCGGCCTGATCGAGATCACAGCAGGCGCGCGGCGGGACGGAACCGTGGTTGCCTGGCAGTGTCACAACTACAATTCGGGTCCCGCCGCCATCACCACCCCATACAACGTTGCCAACCAGCTCATCCAATACCATGCGGCCAAGTCCCCACTGCGTCAGGGCTCCTATCGCGGCCTGGCCTCAACCGCCAACCACTTCGCCCGCGAGTCGCACATGGATGGCCTGGCCCATGCGGCGGGGATTGACCCGCTGGAGTTCCGTCTGAAGAACCTGGCCGACCCCAGGCTGCAGGCCGTCTTCCAGGCGGCTGCCGCCAAGTTCGGATGGGGTCGCTTGAAATCCACGCCCGAGCGCGGCTTTGGCATCGCCGGCGGTGTCGACAAGGGAGGCTACGTCGCTACCTGCGCCGAGGTGGAGATCGATCCCGACGGCAAGCGCGTCAGAATCCGCCGTATCGTTCAAGCCTGGGAGTCCGGCGCCGTCGTGAATCCCGACGGCTTGCGCAACCAGCTTACGGGCGCCATTGTTCAGGGCATTGGCGGCGCCCTCTTCGAGAGGATTCTCTTTGCCGATGGCCGCATTCTGAACCCGCACTTCGCGCAGTACCGCCTTCCCCGTTTCAGTGACACTCCGCAGGTCGAGGTCGTGCTCCTCGACCGCAAGGACTTGCCCTCGGCCGGCGCGGGCGAAACCGGCCTCGTAGGCCTGGCGCCCGCGGTCGGCAACGCAATCTTTGCCGCCTCCGGGATACGCCTGCGCAACATGCCCATGGCCCCGCAAAGCGGAATGCAGGGAGAATCGAACACGCAATTCCGGAGTTGAAAGCTGGATCACAACCAGAAGTTGAGTCCCAGTTGGCGAAAGGGTCTCCGGCACAAACTGAGTGCGGCAAGGTACACCCGTGGTCGTTCGAAAAGGCGGCAAAAGCATTTTTTACCTCCGATGATTGACTACGACCAAAGTCAAAGCTCTTTCAGGTTGCGGAGTCTACCTTTTACTTCTTCCTCAAGAACGCAAATCTGGAAGCACTCCTCAAGCAGTTGTCGAATCCGCTGGATGATTATCGGAGCAAGAGAGACTTTGCATCTGCAGATCCAAAGGTCAACCGACCCCGAGCGGAGAATCCTGAAGTGCGAGAATTACCCATGTGCCTTGCATCCTTCTACGGGACGCACGGCGGATTGGGATCTGCACAACACCGCCGCCTGGCCCTGAATTGCCTTCGTCCTTACCGCGAACGCCCAGTTATTTCCCAGACAGAAGTTGACAATTGAGCAGCACAGAATCGCGATACTGTTCGAGACGAGCAGGGGTAAGTGCGCCTCCTGGACTAGTATTCGCATCAACGCAAGATTCCCCAGCATGGAAACCAAAGGGTAGGGCGCAGGGTGTACTGAATGAACATGCACCTGAACAGGCGCCAGACACAGAAGGCCATACGAGATTCTCCTCGGCTGTTCCATAAACTCGGTACGTCTGTCTTGGATCGGTGCCGATAGTCGGCATCGCGTCCGGAATCTGACGGCCTGGTAGCGCTGGAATATGGCCGTGGCCACCGGCGTTTCCCGATGCTGATCCGACCTGGAATCCGTATAAAATTGATTCTGCAAATCTTCCAGTGAGCTTGCAGACTCCGAAGGCTGCGGCTTATCTCGGTGTAACCCGGCGGACGAACCGTTCATATCCCCATGGGAGATGAACGCCCGCCAAATTGGAGGCAAATAACCTGGGCAGCCCCCAACAGGCGGGTTCGGGGGTGTTTAGTTTGTCGGAAGGCAACGACAATTGGAACCCCGGACCTCCCTCCCGCTTCATCCTCCCATTCCCACCCCTCATCCGCTTTTCCAACCCCTCGTCCGGAAACCCGTGCACGTTCGGCATGACCACATCTATCTTCCGAATGAGCAAAGACGCTCCGGAAAAGGAACGGCCCATGGAAGAACTCGTCAACGTCGAAGCAGTCAGCCGGAGATTTCCCCTGGACAACATTCCAACCCACCACCCGGCCCACAGTTTTGTCAGCGCCCTCTCGAACGCCAGCCTGCGCGTCAGCGCCGGCGAGTTCTTAGCCATTGCCGGGCCTAGCGGAAGCGGAAAGACCACCCTCCTGAACCTGATCGGCTGCATCGATCAGCCCACTACAGGCCGCATCCTGGTCGATGGCGTCGATACCTCGAAGCTGAAACCCAACGGCATGACCACGCTCCGCCGCGAAAAGATCGGCTTTGTCTTTCAGACCTTCAACCTCATCCCCGTCTTCACCGCGGCCGAGAACGTCGAGTATCCGCTGCTGATCCAGGGCATCGGCAGCCGCGAGCGCAGGGAGCGGGTGGCCGAGGCGCTCGACAGCGTTGGCCTCTCCGCCCGCGCCCAACAACGCCCCGACCTGCTCTCCGGCGGCGAGCGCCAGCGGGTCGCCGTCGCGCGCGCCATGGTCCATCGTCCCGCGCTGGTGCTGGCCGACGAGCCCACCGCCAACCTCGACACGCAAAACGCCACCCAACTCATCGACCTCATGCACGGCCTCAACCGCCGCCTCGGTCTCACCTTCATCTTCTCCACGCACGATGCTCGCCTGCTCGAACACGCCGAGCGCATCGTCCGCCTCTGCGACGGACAAGTGGTTTCCGACAACTCTACCGAAGGAGGCAGCCGTGGCTAAGTTTCTTCTCCTCGCATTTCGCAATGTCTTCCGCAACCGCCGCCGCACTCTGATGACCCTGTTCATGGTCGGCGGAGGCGTCGCCGGGCTGCTGCTCGTCGGCGGCTTCTTTGCCCGCATGTTTTGGGGCCTCCGCGAACATACCATCAATAGCGGCCTCGGTCACATCCAGATCTTCACCGCCGATCACTTCAACCGCGACGAGGTTCGCGCCCTCGACACCGGCATCGATAACTGGCGTCAGGTGGCCGCAACCGTCAAGACCGGCGGCCACGTGCGCGGCGTCGCCCCCCGCATCGAGTTCTACGGCATGGTCTCCAATGGTGACAAATCCTCGGTCTTCATGGGCACCGCCGTCGATCCCGTCGCCGAAAACGGACTCGGATTTTTCCCCACTACCTTCACTTCCGGCCACGATCTCGACAGCAAATCCGGCGGCGAGGTCGAGGCGCTCGTCGGCGCCGGTTTGGCCAAGTCGATGAACGTCAAGGTTGGCGATGGTCTAACGGTCCTGTCCATGACCTCCGACGGCGCCCTCAACGGCGTCGATGTCGAGATCGTGGGAATCGTAGACTCCGGCGTCGCTGAAATGGATGCGCGTTCTCTCCGTATCACCCTGCCCGCTGCGCAGCGCCTGCTGCAAAGCGATCGCGTCACCAACCTCGTCGTCGGTTTGGACAAGACCGAGAACACCGACCAGGTGGCGGCCGAACTCGCTCCCCGCTTGCGCGGCCTGCCCCAGCAGTTGGTCCTCAAAAAATGGATCGAGCTAGCCACCTATTACAAGCAGGTCCGCTCACTCTTCAGCACCATCTTTGTTTTTTTGGGCATCATCGTCTTCTTCATGGTCCTCATGTCCAGCGTAAACACGCTGCTGATGACCATGTTCGAGCGCACCCGCGAGATCGGCACCATGCTGGCCATGGGCACGCCGCGTGCATGGATCGTGGCGCTGTTCATGCTCGAAGCCACGCTCATCGGCATCTTCGGCGCCATTGTCGGCGTTCTGGCAGGCAATCTTCTCGGAGTTCTCTTGAATCACTCCAACCTACACCTCCCGCCGCCTCCGGGATTTACGGTCCCTATGTCCTTCCAGGTTCTCCACGTGCCCAGCCTGATGATCGGCTCGTCGTTGCTGGTCATCGTCTCACTGGCGCTCGCATCCATTCTCCCGGCGATCCGCGCATCCCGGCTGCAAATTGCGGAGGCATTGGCCCATGTCTAGCATCAATTGCGTTCTGCGAACATTCCTGCTGCTCTTCCTCATCGGCTTTCTTCTCACATGCGTGCTGGTCAGCCGCGCCGCAACCCCCGACGCCGAAGCCCTGCTGAAGCGCTCCGACGTATACCGCAACGGCTGGCCCTCGTATGTGTTGCGGGTCAAGATCACCAACTACGAATCGGGCAAGGCGGACGAAGAAAAGCTCTACGAGGTCTCGCAGAAGGGAACGGAGAAAACTTACGTCGAGTTTCTGAGCCCCCGCGAGAAAGGCCAGCACCTGCTCATGTTGGGAGACGATATGTGGGTTTATTTGCCCGATACCAGCCGTCCCATTCGCATTACCCCGCTTGAGCGTCTCTCCGGCGACGCCTCCAACGGCGACGTGGCCCGCACCAACTACGCCGCCGACTACACTCCCGTCTATCTGCGCACCGAGAAGGTGGGCGCCGAGGATTGTTACGTCCTCGATCTGACCGCCAGGCGAAAGGGATCGACCTATCAGAGGATTCTCTACTGGCTGCGCGCTGCGGATGCGCGCCCGGTCAAGGCCGAGTTCTATCTCACCTCGGGCAAACATATCAAGTCCGCCACCTTCGACGACTATGCGCCAGTCGACGGCAGGAGCCAACTTCGCCGCATGACGCTTTACGACGAGATCCGGCATAACTCCCACAGCGTACTCGATTACTCCGGCATAGCACCGCGCGAACTGCCCGACAAACTCTTCTACCAGGGCCGGACGGACCGATTCTGACAGGATATCGCTTTTGGAGCATGGAAATCCGCAAAGCTCAACAACGGCTTTATGAGCAATTCAACAAACTCCAGTCAAACCCTATGAAACTCACCCTGACAATTCCGGCCCTGCTGCTCCTCTCGATCGCAACCTTCGCCGTTGCGCAGGATAACCCTACGCCGGAGCCGCGCCGCGACTTCCGCTACGCCTTTACCGCCATCGACGATGCAACATTCTATAGCAACCTTCGCCCGCCGCTGCCGGCGTCGTTGAACCAATTGCTCAACAATCCCTCTTTCACCCTGTTTCAGAATCAATTGCTCCTTGAGCCTTCCTTCACTCTTCGCTACCGGTCTCGCTGGAGTCTCGCATCGAGCGTCGTGGGCCTCGCCGAATCCTATCGCGGCCTCTCTGCCGCGGACTTCGATATCCCGATGGGCAACACCGTCGCGCCCGTTGGCCTTGCCGCCGGGCTTGACGCGTATACCGGCACGCACACCCAGTTGCGCGTCAAGGAGACTTATGCCGGCCTCTCCGCCGGAGACTTCGACTTCACCCTGGGCCGCAGAATGGTCCGCTGGGGCACCGGCTACGCATTCACTGCGACCGGAGTTCTCGACCCGCCCCGCGACCCAACCAATCCCACTGACCGCCTAAACCTCAACGAAGGCCGCGACATGGTCAAGGCGGACTTTGTCCACGGTCCGCACGCCTTTTCGGTCGCCTGGTCCACCGCCGCGCTCGCGGCCGCCGGGTCAAACCTGCACTCGACCACCGCTTTCCGGTATAACGTTCTGGTGCATGGATTCGACACTTCGCTGATCGCCGGCAACGACCGCGGCGGAGACGCCTTTGGCGGTCTCACCTTCACTCGCGTCTTCGGCCAGGCATGGGAACTTCACGGCGAGGCCGCCTGGCGCGAGCAGGGAGCCGTGCTCCTCGGCGCAAAGTACACCACCACCACCGGCATTACCTTCATCGGAGAGTTCTACACTCCGCCCAATACTCCGTACTATTGGGACGGCCTTGTCTCGCCCCTGGCCGGCCGCCAGCATTATGTGTTTTTTACCGCTTATAAGAATCGGATCCGCGAACGGCCCGGCTGGAAGCAATGGGATCTGTCCGCCGCGATGGTCGAAAACCTGAACGACCGCAGTTACACCGCCATCTTCGATGCCACGCGCCGATTCGGCAAAAGCTTCTCTTCTTATCTGCACCTGGAAGTTCCGCAAGGCAGCAAGACCTCGGACTATGGCGCAACTCCCTACTCCGCGGCCACTTCTGTGGGGGTTCGTTTTCAGCTATGAACATCGAAACCAATCCGTCCACTCCCCATCTCTCCGAGATCCGCAAGCAACACCACCCCTACGCCGCTCACATCCTCAGGGCGATTTCGATCGCTGCCGGCGCCACGCTGCTGATTTTTCTGCTCTTCCTCTCATTGGGGCGGTTTCGCTTGTCTGAAACCGGCCGCGAGCTCTTGGATGCTTTCATTTATTGCACTCTCATTGCCTTGCCTTCCATCTTTTTTCTCACCCGCATCTCTTATCGGTATACAGCCAGGTCCCCCCGTCTGGTGGTCCTCATGCAGGCCGCGGTCCTGGTTTGCACCGCAATCGCCGGCAGTCTCGCTGCTGGCCTCGTCTTCCGATTCGCTGGACTTGTTCCGCGCAGCGAATATTGGATCGAATTCCGGGCGTCGGCGCCCTTCAGCGTCGTCATCTCGCTCATGTTTGGCCTCAGCATCTCCACTTACGAGACCCTGCGCTATAAACTCCAGGCCATCGCGCTCGAACTGCGCACCCGCCAGGTCGAGCAGGAGCGCGCCTACAAACTTCTGGCCGAGGCCCAGCTCTCCTCGCTCGAATCCCGCATCCATCCCCACTTTCTCTTCAACACCCTCAACTCCATTGCAGCTCTCATTCCAAGCAACCCGCAGTTGGCCGAAGATACGGTCGGCAAACTCGCCTCATTGCTCCGCTTCTCGCTCAATGCCAACCACACCAGCCTCGTCCCGCTCAGCCAGGAGCTAAAAATCGTCCGCGACTATCTTGAAATCGAAAAGACCCGCTTCGGCGCCCGCATCCGTTATGAAATAACTGTCCCCAAAGCTCTTGAAGACGTGAAAGTGCCTCCGCTGGCTCTCCAATCCCTGGTCGAGAATGCGGTCAAGCATGTCGTATCCCAGCGCGCCCAGGGAGCCACAATTCAAATCGCCGGGTCCATCGCCGAGTCCATTGCCGGCTCGACAAACTCCAACCGCATCCGCCTCGAAGTCATCGACGACGGCCCCGGCTTTTCGCTCGATGCCATCACCCCCGAACACGGTCTCGGCAATCTCGTTGCGCGCCTCGATCTCCTCTACGGCAGCGCCGGCCGGCTTGAAGTAACTCGCGAGAGCGAAAAAACGGCCGTCCGCCTGTCTTTCCCCGCATAATTGAAATGTCCATGGAAACCGCTCCGCTTCGCGCCTATCTCGTCGATGACGAACCGCTCGCAATCGAGCGTCTCACGCGCCTGCTGGCCAACTTCGACGGCCTCCACATCGCCGGCAGCGCCACCGATCCCGCTCAAGCCCTCGACGACTTGAATCGCGAATCCATCGACGTTCTCTTCCTCGATATTCAGATGCCTGTCTTGAACGGTTTCGACCTGCTCTCACGGCTCAAGGTGCAGCCCTTCGTCATCTTCACCACCGCCTACGATGAATATGCGCTGCGTGCCTTTGAGACCAACTCCATCGACTACCTCGTCAAGCCCATCGAAACCGCCCAACTGGCCCGCGCGCTCAAAAAGCTCGACCGCCTCCGCCCCGTCGCCAAGCCCGACTGGCAGCAAAGCCCCGATCTCCCCGCCCTTCTCAAGGAACTGGCTGCATCCCTCCGAGGGCAGCCCCCGGATTACCCCCGCCGCATCGCCTCCCGCGTCGGGGAGCGCATCTCCTTCCTGGACCTCGGCGATGTGACCCATTTTGTAGCCCACGACAAGCTCACCTACGCCATCGTGGACGGCAGCCGGCACTGTGTCGATCAAACCGTCGCCGAGCTCGAGCGCCGCCTTGACCCCGCAAAGTTCCTGCGCATCCACCGCTCCGCGATCGTCAATGTGGACTGGATCCACGAGGTGAACTCATGGTTCGCCGGCAAGGTTATCCTCTCCCTCAAAGATGCCCGGCACACTCAAATACCCGTGGCCCGCGACCGCGTCCGCTCTTTGAAATCGCGCTTGGGAATCTAGGAAGCCGGGTTGAGCGCTTGGTTGTTGGGCCTGCATTCTCGAAATTACGCCGGCTTTCGGCGAATGCCTGCCGCATCTATCGTGAGCGCGATCTTAACCCCTTCTTGTTTGCGCCTTCGCGAGGCATCAATCTTGTGGGATGAGACAACTGAGGGCGGAGTTGTGGACGAAGTGGCGTGGACTGGTTTCTGAGCAGAGTCAGAGCGGTCAGACTGTAAAGGCGTTCTGTCATGACCGTAGTCTGCGGGATTCGCTTTTTTGCGATTGGAAGAAGCGGATTCGCGAAGGCGAAACGGCGAAGTTTGTAGAAGTGAAAGTAATGGGGCCCATGGCACGACCGGCGCCAGAACATAGTCCGGCGATTGAGATTCGCCTGAACAAGAGACGCAGCCTTTTGGTTGAGCCTGGATTCGATGCGAGTCACTTGCGTGCGTTGTTGGCTGTACTGGAGGCCGAGGTATGATCGGGCTGCCGAGTTTGCGTGCGCTGGATGGTGCGCACAGAACGCGCATCTGGCTGGCACCGGAGGCGACTGATCCGCCGCGGCGGACTGCGGCTTTGACCGTCTCGCGGAGCGCGTGAAGACGGTCATTGGCCAGGACCCTGTGGGGGACAGTTTGTTCGTCTTCCGCTCGCGTCGAGGTGACAGGTTGAAGATTTTGACCTGGGATCGGGACGGATTCATTTTGTGGTACAAGCGTCTTCCACCCCAGCGACGAGGACCTGTCGCTGGGGACCCCGTCTGGAGAGCGGGATATTCAAGCTGCCGCGGTTAGAGGCGGGAAAGCGTTCGATCGAGTTACGTGCGAGCGACTTGGCGATGATTCTGGATGGGATCGATATGTCGAAGCTGAAGCGTGTGCCGCGCTATGAACGTGCAGCCGGAACCAACAAAGATAACCTGCAAAGAGTTATAGCGTGAGGTAACTTACGACGCTCGACGTACGTCTAATATGTAAGTGGACAACGAAGCCAATCTGGTTCCTCCGCCCGATGACAGCCAAGCGCTGAAAGCAATGCTGCGCGCGCTGATCGATGAGCGCGACCAGGAGAAGCAGCGGGCCGACGATCTTCAGGTTGAAAATCTGCGGTTGCAACTGGAGCTGGAACGATACAAGAAGTGGTATTAAGGTCCGCGCGCTGATCGTTTGCAATCCTCTGCCGAACTGGCGTCCGCCGCGGCGGACTTCTGAACTTCGCCGAGGAGATGGACCGCAAACCGGTTAACCCGGACGATCTCCCACCTAAGGCGGAACCCCAAGAAGAACTTCGGCGCGTGAAGCGGCGCAAGGGGCGGCGGAATCTTGCCACCTTCGAAAATCTTCCTGTAACCATCCAGGTCCACGAACTGAGTGAGCAGGAGCGGGCTTGCCCCTGTTGCGGCGTCGAGCGCAAGAAGATCGGCGCGGACCAGAGCTGGCAGGTCGAATACCTCCCGCGCCACTTCGAGCAGGGCCATTCGCAGAGTTCACTGAGAACGAATTCAGAATATTCTCCGTGATTGCAGGGCGTTGCAATCCCCACGGGAAACATAAGGGACATTCGAAAGAGATCAGCAACTTGTTCCTGCAACACTTTGGAAAGGTAGACAGGAACAAGTTACAGGTGATTCTCGAAAGCCTGGAATACACCAGAAAAGTCATCAGGATAGAAAAGCTGCCGAGCAAGCGCGGGCGTAACTATTGGATACTCACCTGTGATGGTCTGCCATTCGATGGCGCACCGACATGGAACGCTGAGAGGAGAGATAGGCAAATCACCGAGTCCCGGAAAGCCGGGTACAGGAGAAAGAAGAAGAAGAAGACGGAGGAAGACAGTGACAACTGGGGCAAACTCGTACAGCTTTAGCAAGCGCCCCCCATTCCTGTGCAGTTACCGAACCAGAGGCATGAGCTTCCAGTAAGTTGATTGCAGCCGTCAATAGGGTTCCCTTGGGTCTCTCCCCTCCTTTTTCCACCCACGCCCCGATTACCAGCGCATCCAGCCTTGCTTGACGAGTTTGGACCTAGGGAACCTCTGCACAAGT
>PLGM01000291.1 GCA_003139795.1 Acidobacteriaceae bacterium
CGAGAACTTGGCACTGTCCAGAAGCCAGAAGAGCACGATTCAAATACCGCGTGCCAATTTATCGATGTTCTTCCCGGCAATCGCAGCCGATTCCGGAAACTCCCACGACTGATTGCAACCGGTTATAGCTTCGCCCTCTGAGCCACATATCGCAGTAGCCTTTACGATCATGAATGGTGCCAGCAAAATCATCCTGCTGATTCAGGAAGCGGTCCGCAAGACCGGAACCCGAGACGCAGCCATCAACAGCTGCGGTGACATCTAACCATGCGCCGACACCGCTTGGGCAAGGACGATGGGAACGTCGGCGACAACCGGCCTCCCAAAGTGGTGCCCAGCTTGCAGTCGGACGCAGATCGCCACTAGAGGCACCACCTCTGCGAAGTTGTACTTCCTGTGAATGCAACTTGAGTGCCACATCTATTGCTTGTAGATTCAATGACTTAAGCGCATTCAATTTGGGGGTATTGCAAACTCTTGCACAATCGATCCCAAAAATGTTCCTATTCTGTTTCAAATGTAGGCGGGAGCACGAGGAATGAAGAAGAGCCTATATAGCGAAAAGCAAATCGTTTTCGTATTCAAGCAGCGCGAGATGGGCTCAACGGTGGCGAACCTGTACCGGGTGAATGGGCTGGGCCGGGGAGCGCAAGGTCGCTCTGGCGCACACCCGGCCTGGCCGGCCGATCTGGAACGGGCATGTGGAGAACATCCACGGGTGACTGTTAGGCGATTGTCTTAGCTCGCATTGGTTCCGCACGCTGAACGATGTGCCGAGCACTCTGGCAAGCTGCCCGCGGGACCACAACCCAGAGAACGGCCGCGTAGTCTGCGGGGCTACCAAAAATCGGAGGAGCTCCGAAGGCGGATAGGCCAAGCAGTTCTGGGGAAACCGCTCGGCGCTTCCGACCCCGCACAGCTTGCGCGGCTGGATAACCCGAAGCCAGAGCTATACCGAGCATCTGAAATTATCGATGGTGGAGGGACTGGGGAGAATTCAGGATGACTCGCAGTGGAACAGCTGAGCAACGAACTGGTCTCGACGCGATCATCCGGACTTGGCGCCGTTGATTGATTCGCCAAGTCCGGATGACCATCAGAGAGAGAAGGAGAGGAGATCAGGCCGTTTCGCGGTTCCTAAGTTGGTTTCGAGAGCTGAAGAACATGGCTCCGAAACAAGAGGCTCCTGCTAGCAGCAGGTACAGCAAAGCTGAGCCGCCCTCGGGGACGTTATAGGAAGGCCCTCCCGGCGCCCAGAATTCCTGGGGGCCGTTATTGGGTGATGGTGTCAGGATCCAAAGATTCAACCCGTGCAAATAATTCAGGGCAGCCTGCGAGGTATCGCTGCCAAAGAGGCCCACTACATACGCAACGAGAACCTGCGCGTTATGGCTAATCCCCGAAACGCCGCCTGGGGTAGTGATATCCCAGATCGCCTCGGAAAGGTCTGTTCCCGAGACTTTGAGGCCATCAAAGGTCCCTGTGCTGTTGTTCAGGGTAAATATCTCACTCACCAGGGTAGCCACCTCTAAATAAACCACAGCGGCATTGGCGCCGCCACCGAATTCCAATTGCGTTATGTTGTTCGCGTTCAATGACTGGGTGTTAACAGCCGTGGCGCTCCAGGTTTCACCTAGGTTGACGTTGTGATTGAAGTCGTCGCAGATCGTCGGGGTCATGGCAGTGCCATCGACCGTCGAATAATAGATCCCAGTATACACGTCCATGCCATTCGGGTACTGGTTAATACTTTCGGAACTGCTCAGGAGATTGCCGCCATTATCGCTGGAAGTCGAACCATTCACTCCAGTAAGTGTGATCGAATTTTGTCCGAGTGCAGGCAGCGTCAGGCACAAAGCCGCGCACCCGATGATTGCTGCCAATCCTCCAACTCTGATCTTCATTGTTTCCTCCTCTTTCGCCCTCAATATTGGTGGGTCCTCTTGCATAGTCCCTTGCTAGGTTCATTCCATCCTACCGCGAAGCCCAATCTTGTCAAGACTGATAATTTCTGCAACCTATTGCAAACACTTGACCTATTACCTCCGGGGATTACCGGCATACTTCCCCCGCTGCGCATTCGACACTTCAAGAGATGTCTATTTTCACTCCGATTTCCGACAGTGTCAAGATTGATAATTCTTGCGACATGTTGCAAGAACTTGCAACATACTCAGCACCCTCTTGACCCGTCAAGAGGGTGGGGGTCAAGCAATCTCTTCCCGCGCAGGTGAATCAGAGGAAACACAAACGCACAAGGGATGTTGGCTCAAGAGTCGTGCCTGGATGCGGCGCCGGAGTGTTTCTTGTGGAGCTTCAAATTGTTTTGCTACTATGATATACAGCAATGCATCGCGCCGGCGCAACGGTTGCGCACGACGCTGCAACGGGAGGTTTTCAGGTGAGATTTTTTCCCAACCGGCGCCCGATCCTGGCCCTGAGTCTAATCGCCGCTCTTCTTTCGTCCTGCTCGCTCGATCCCAACGTGCGCAAGCAGAAGTACTTTGAGAGCGGTCAGCGCTACTTCGAGAAAGGGCAATACCAGGAGGCCGCAATCGAGTTCACCAATGCCGTCAAGATCGATCCCGGCTACGCCGACGCCCACTTCCAGCTTGCGGAGAGTTTTCTGCGCTTGCAGCGGCGGGACCGCGCCTATCAGGAACTCACCCGCACCGTCGAACTACGCCCCGAGGACTACCGGGCTCGAATCGAGCTGACAAACCTGCTGATCCAGGTCCGCAACTTTCAAGAGGCTCAAGAACAAACGGATGTGCTGCAGAAGAAGCGGCCCGACGACCCGGGCGTTCACGCCCTGGCTTCCAGTCTCCTGGCTGCCCAAGACAAGATTCCCGGCGCCATCGCGGAGATGCAACGAACGATCGCCCTGGCTCCAGGCCGCTGGGAACCCTACCTGAGCGTTGCGCTCTTGCAGCTCAAGATGAATGACTTGTATGAGGCAGAGGCAAGTTTCAAGAAGGTCATCGAGCTGAATCCGAAGGCCATGCAGCCTCGACTGGTGCTGGGCAATTATTATCAATCGCAAAAGCGCTTTGATGAAGCGGAGAAACAGTTCCGCGACGCGGTTGCAATCGATCCAAACACTCTCGATCCGCGTAAAGCTCTGGCCGGCTTGTACCTGGCCGAGAGCAGGAAAGCTGACGCGGAGGAGGTTCTGAAGCAAGGCAAGCGCGACCTGCCACACAACCCGGATAGCTTCCTCGCGCTCAGCAACTTCTATTTCACTATCGGCGACCTGGACAAATCAATTGCCGAATACCACGCACTCTATCTGGAACGCCCTAAGGACCTGCAGGTAAAAGAGAATTACATTCAACTTCTCATTCAGGCCAAGCGATACGACGAGGCACGCAGTCTCGACGATGAAATCCTGAAGACCAACCCCAAAGACGACGACGCTCTGGTCTACCGAAGCCAGATGCAAATCAGCGCCGGAGACGTGAACGACGCCGCTCAGACGTTGCAGACTGTGGTCAAGAATGCCCCTAACAACTTCCAGGCCCACTACGCTTTTGGTGTCGCCCTGCAAAGGCAGGGGAATCTGGAGCGCGCCGAGAGCGAATGGCGGGAGGCTTTGCGCGTGAATCCCGATTTCCTGGATGCTCAGCGCTCCATTGCCGACGCCGCGATGCTCCAGGGCGACATGAATACTCTTGAAGACGCTGCCAATCAAATGATCAGGCTGCAACCCGGATCTCCGGATGGCTACGCACTGCGCGCCCTTGCCAATATCAATCGCAAGCACTATGTCGAAGCTGAGCAGGATGTTCGCAGGTCGATCGCCGCCGCCCCTCAGAGTGCGTTCGGGTACGTGCAAATGGGAAATCTAAGATTCGCTCAGAAGCAGTATAGCGACGCCGCCAAGGCTTTTCAGGACGCGCTGGACCGGAACGCCAATTCGACAGACGCTCTGCGTGGCCTGGTGAACGCAAACATCGCGGAGAAACAAGTCGACAAGGCCATCGCCATCGTGAATGTACAAATCGGTAAAGCGCCCACAAATAGCAACTTCTATAACTTGCTCGGCGGCGTGCTATTTCATAGCAAGAGAGACCTCAGCGGAGCCGAAGCCGCGTTGGAGAAATCCGCTGCGCTCGACAGGCACAATTACGATGCCGTGATCCAGCTGTGCCAAGTGCTTGCCGCGAAGGGAGAATTTGATCAGGCTATCGCCACTGGCGAGCAATCGCTCAAGGACAACGCGCGCCAGCCAAACCTCTATGTCCTGATGGGGAACCTGTATGAGTCCAAGTCGGATTGGAAGAAAGCGGAAGACTCCTATCAGAACGCGTTGGCCCTCAATTCCCAGAATCCCGTGGCCTCCGATGACCTTGCCCGTGTGATGCTGCACACAGGCGAGAATTTTGATGTCGCGTTATCCTTGGCGCAGACGGCACGGAGAGGACTGCCCAATTCCCCTGGTGTTGTCGACACTCTAGGATGGATCTATTACCAGAAAGGTGTGTACCCGCTGGCCATCAGCAATCTTCAGGAAGCGCTTAAGCTGCAGGAAAAGAATAAGCTGCCCGACAATCCTGATATTCACTATCACCTGGGAATGGCATACGTAAAGACGGGGCAATCAGCGCTAGCCCGGCAGCAATTCGATCAAGTACTGAAGACCTATCCCAACTACGGCGATGCCGCGGAAATCAAGAAGGAGTTGATCCATTTGAAATCGTAGAAAGCGGCGCCAACAACACCCTCGCTGAAGCTGAACCACCGCAACGATCCATAAACTGGCCCGCATCGTCTATCACATGTTCGCAATTGGCCAAGCCTGCGATGAGAGCGCATTCAGACGCGAGAACCAAGAACATGCTCAACGCTACAAAAGACGCCTAGGTAAGCAAGCCAAGGCTCTCAGCTTCCAACTCATCCGTATCGCCGCATTAGTAAACTGTTCATGAGGAGAGCCGGGAGACCCCGTTGGGGGTTAGCATGAAACCGAACCTTGCACCTGCCAGGAAAACCGCTTCTTTTCATTCGCTACAGGCTGATGGGATCTCATGCTTCACAGCAACCTGCACTTTCTTAAAGTCGGCATTCCCGTCGAGCGTCGAGGCAATCTCCCTGCCGATTACCAGGGAAGCTGTAGCCGCCGGGGACGGCACGTTGCAAACGTGGAGAATCCGATCCTGATAAACAAAATGGAAATCGTCCAGTAGATTTCCATGACGATCCAACGCTTGAGCGCGCACGCCTGAGCCTCCCGGCTGAATGTCTTGCTCCCTTAGACTCGGCAAGAGCTTCTGTAGTGCGCGTGTAAAGGCCTGCTTATTCCAGGAACGGTAGATTTCGCCCACACCGCTTTTCCAGTTCTGCGCGGCCATCTTCCAGAAGCCGGGGAACAAAGCCGTCGAGAGGGCGTCAGTGAGGTCAAACGATGTCCGGGTATACCCCTCGCGTTTAAACGAGAGCACCGCATTCGGCCCTGCTTCAACACCTCCATGGATGCGCCTGGTGAAGTGCACGCCCAGGAATGGAAAGCGGGGATCGGCAACGGGATACACCAAGCCCTTGATGAGATAGTGCTTGGAGGGCACTAGCTCATAGTATTCGCCGCGGAACGGCACGATGCGCAGGCCAAGGCTGGCTCCCGCCATTCTGGCTACAAGGTCACTCTGCAATCCGGCGCAATTGACGACGAAACGCGCATGCACGGCGCCGGAAGCAGTCTCCAACACGATCGCGCCAGCCTCGCGCACAATGCGCTCGACGCCGGAACTGGTAAGAACCTCATCGCCACCCTGCTTGATGAGTTCCGCATACTTGGCCGAGACCATCTTGAAGTCCGTGATGCCTGTGGTCGGTACGTGGATGCCGCGTATGCCCGATGCGTACGGCTCGATTTCACGGATTTGCTCGGCGTCAAGCTCTCGAAGGCCTGATACGCCATTCGCTCGCCCGCGACGCAGGAGTTCGTGAAGACCGGGTATCTCGCGCTCTTCGGTTGCGACAATGATCTTGCCACAAATCTCGTGTGGAATCGCGTGCTCTTCGCAGAATTGAATCATGGCCGCCCTGCCCTCAACACAAAGCCGAGCTTTAAGCGAGCCGGGCTTGTAATATAAGCCAGAGTGCAGGACACCGCTGTTGTGTCCCGTCTGGTGAGAAGCTACTTCGCTCTCCTTTTCGAGAATGATTACCTTCAGGCCAGGATTCTTACGGACGAGTTGCAAGCCGACAGAGAGCCCGACAATGCCAGCTCCAACAATCGCAACATCGCAATGTTTGTCGTTCATTCTGAAAACAAGCCTTTCTACCTCGTTACGACGCGGCTACCGCCGCCTCGGTGCGGGCATTCAGGTAACCCTTCAACCCATCCCGCCAATCGGTAAACACATTCAGTCGAGCTGTTTTGAGAGCGCGATTCTCCAAGACGGAGTATTTCGGACGCGGAACTTTTGCCGGGAATTCCCCAGGACGAGCCTTCTCCAGGCGAACTCTCGCGCCGGTGACGCGGAAGATCTCGCTGGCAAACTCATACCACGAACAACTGCCCTCGGCCGTTCCGTGGTAAAGGCCGTAGTTACTCGAGCGGCTAAGCGCGACCAGCTGTGCGGCGATCTGCACAGTTGGCGTCGGCGTTATAAACTCGTCGTCAACAACCCGCAACTCGTCGCGCTCCTGAGATAACTTCAACATCAACTCAACGAAGTTCAACCCGCCCTTGGCACGGCATGGCTGCTGGCCGTAAATGGCGGAAACACGAAGCACAAAGTACTTCGTGGCGATGGCAGAGGTAAAATGCTCTCCTGCAAGCTTGCTAATACCATAGGCGTTGAGGGGAGCCGCAACATCGGTTTCCAGGTAGGGAGCGCCTTTCTTCCCGTCGAAGACATAATCCGTGCTCACGTATGACACCGTTGAACCCGCCCGTTTCGCCCACTCGGCAACGCTCTTCGCCCCGATCGCATTGGCCTGGAGGGCGCCAACGGGATCGGCCTCACATTTCTCCACATGGTGCATGGCGGCCGTATTCACGATAAACTCCGGCATAGAGGCCGAAAGGGCCGCCTCGACAGTGGAAGCCGAAGTCAGCTCCAGATCCGCATGAGTGAGAGCAACGACCTCATCGCCGTTCCGTCGGAAGGCCGCGCACACATCGCTGCCAAGTTGTCCATTGGCCCCCAGGACGGCAACCTTCATCGGGTGCCCCCGGCGGCATGGGACAACGCATGGATGCCAGCCGGCCCCTGGCTCTCTAGCGCCTTGAACACATGGATGTTGTAGTACTGGGGATTGTCCCAGTCGCCACACTTATCCATGTTGTTGATCAGGTTGCGAACGATGGACTTGACACTGTGATGCGGATGGAAACTCAGGATCGTATTGGCCCGCTCGATCGAAACCTTGTAGTTCCGCGCGTCCCTGATATGCCTTATGTCGAGCGCGATCTTCTTGCCAAACTCTTCCTCCACTGCTATCTTCACGAGATCGGCGACTTCACCCACGGTATGATTACCGGAGGCGATGTTATAGATTCCGCTAATGGACTCACTGGCTTCGACGGCGCGTGTGTAGGCCATGGCAGCATCTTCAATCCCGAGGAAGGGTCGCCATATCGCGGGATCATTGACGTGGATCACACCCTCTTTCATGGCACATTTGAACATCGTGTTGATGATCAGGTCATAGCGCATGCGCGGGCTGTATCCGGAGACGGTGCCCTTCCGCAGAGCGATGACGGAGAACTCCGAATCGACCATCTGCATGACCGCGCGTTCCCCCTGCAGTTTGGAGATGCCGTATGGGTACGACGAGTTGACGGGGCAATTCTCGTCGAAAAGCTCGTTTTCCGTGTATCCGTACACCGAGCAGGAGCTTGCGTAGATATATCGTCTTACCTTGGCCTTCTTGGCGATGTAGGCCAGATAGGCCGGCGCCGACGCATTGAAGATGAAATTCTTGGCGGGTGAAAAATCGGCCATCGGATCGTTCGAGAGGCCGGCCAGGAAGATGACCTGGTCGTACCCGGAGAGATCGGCCACCTGCAGATCGAAGATGTCCTTCTCAAGGATACCGGCTTCGCTCGGCAGATTATTGCCGAACCAGAACAAGTCCACGACGTCTATCTTGTACCCGCGATCCAGAAGATGCGGAATCAATGCGGAACCGACGTAGCCGGCGCCACCTGCGATCAGAATGCGCATTTTACTTCACTTCCCCAGCAAACGCTGATTTGGATTGATAAACAATGTTGTTGGAGAGAGGGGACGCCAGCCACTCTTTCAACGACTGTGCCTTGGCATCCTTGCCGGAGACGATCACATCCTCGATCGGCCACTCGATGCCTATCTCTGGATCCTTGTAGAGGATTCCGGATTCTGCCCCGGAATTATAAATGCCCGTGCACTTGTATTGTACCTCGCACTCGTCGGTAAGGGCGCAAAAGCCGCGCGCAAAGCCATACGGAGCGTACACCTGCTTCTTGTTGTCCGCCGTAACCTCCATGCCAAACCACTTGCCTAGCGTGGGCGATCCCTTTCGAATGTCCACGGCGACAAGGAAAGCCGCGCCGCGTGTCACGCGCATCAGCTTGCTCATGGGCGGATCCCACTGGAAGTGAAGGCCGCGGAGCACCCCCTTCGACGAACGTGAGTGATTGTCCTGCACCCACTCGGTCGGCAACCCCAGGTCGCGGAAGTTGTCGCTCCGGTAGGTTTCCATGAAAAAGCCGCGATCATCGCCGAGAACTGTAGGCACAACAACGACGACATCCCCACCGAGATGGGTACTTTCCAGCAGCAAGGGCATAAACGAGTCCTCCACGGGCAATGGTTGGATTTCTTTTGCCTCAGGATCCCGGCTTAACACAGGAACTTGAGAAACACTTGAAGGGCTACAACATTCATCAAACCTGCAGCTATCGGCTCAGTTTCTGGAACCCCGCCCAATATGTTCGCAATGACCATTCCGGAGCGGATGGGCCGGCGGTTGGTTCGGATAACCAGCGACCCCTGCTTGGCGTGCATTGAATGCGACAACAAGATTGGGAATGAACGCGCTTTCCGGACGCGTGCAGCGCCGTGACGATGGAGCATCCGGCGCCGTGGCCAAGCCGATCTCCCTCAACACTTCACGATATTCGCGGCCTCGATCCCGCGGGTCGCGTTGCGCGTGTCCACCACCAGTTGCGCTTTCGAAACGATGTCGGCAAAGTCGTATTGCGAATGGTCGGTTACGATGACCACACAGTCGAATTCAGGGATTTTATCCAACGGCGTGTTGGTCATATTCAGCGCGTACTTGCGCCCGTGGCCGACCGAGGGAAAGAAGGGGTCGTTGTATTCGACATGCGCCCCGCGCTTTTGTAACAGTTCGATGATGGTCAGCGACGGTGACTCCCGGAGGTCGTCGATGTCGCGCTTGTAAGCCAGTCCAAGCACCAGGACTCGTGAACCGTGCAGAGCTTTGCCGCGCTGGCTCATTGCTTCGATAATATTCTCGACCACAAAGTAGGGCATACCGAGGTTAACCTGTCCGGCAAGCTCGATGAAACGTGTGTGGAAGTCAAACTGTTTGGCTTTCCAGGAGAGGTAGAAGGGGTCGATGGGAATGCAGTGTCCGCCAAGGCCAGGTCCCGGATAAAAAGCCTGAAAGCCAAAGGGCTTCGTTTTGGCAGCATCGATCACTTCAAAAAGGTTGATGTCCATGCGCATACAAAGCTGCTTCAGCTCATTCACCAAGGCGATGTTGACGCAACGGTAAATGTTCTCCAAGAGCTTGGTCATTTCGGCCGCCGCAGGCGAAGAGACAGCCACGGTACGGTTGAAAATGCTTGAGTACACGGCGGATGCCAATTCAAGCGCTGCCGGGCCGCATCCGCCCACCACTTTGGGAATATCCCGCCGGGCTACTGAATCGTTGCCCGGATCTTCCCGTTCGGGAGAGAACGCGACGTAAAAGCCCTGGCTCACGGCATCCCGAGCCACCCGGAGGCCGGCAGGGTTCCCCTGCTCCAAAAGAGGGACAACTACTTCTTCCGTGGTGCCTGGATAGGTTGTGCTTTCCAAGATGATGAGTTGCCCCTCCTGCAGGTGAGGCGCAATGCTCCTTACTGTCCCTGTGATGTAACTAAGGTCCGGCTCGTGATACTCATTCAAAGGAGTTGGCACGCAGATGATAACGACATCCATCTGGGCAATCCGCCCGTAATCCGCAGTTGCGGAGAAGCCACTCCCCCGGGCCGATTGGATCTCTGTGCCAGGGATACGCACAATGTACGATCCACCCTGATTCAGCGTGTCCACTTTGCGGGGATCGACGTCGAAGCCGGTAATCACGAAGTGTTCTTCGCTAAAAAGGAGAGCGAGCGGGAGGCCCACATACCCCATCCCGACAATGCCGATGCGGGCATCACGAGTTTCAAGTCGATGCTTGATTTCAGACGTCCTATCCAAAGAAGCCACTGTCACAGGTCACTCCTAGCGTAGATCTTGGTGCGTTTGTTAACTGCATGGTAACACGCTTCCCTGCCGGCGATGTCCTTCCAGAACGTCATAGCCGGCTAAAGACAAAACCGTTACTCATCACAATGGCAGCGTGTGCATACTCAGGTACATGAATTACGACTTGAGTCGAAGGCCCAATCTGAATGGGCGCCGATCTGGCCGATGGTCCCCATGACGCTACGATTTCCTAACCCGCAACCGCTCCAAGCGACATAGATTCCCCCTCTCGATTAAACCTCATCTACGTGTGTCCCTTCTCTGGTTTGGCCCCTTGCAATATCCTCAAAGAACTCGCGCTCTACCACAGAGGAGTAACCCATTCCATGGCATTCTCTCGTAAGCCTCCAGCAGCACACTACGAGATAGCCCCCAATGCAAGGGGGTACGTACCCGTTCCGCGGCGACCTGACCCAGATCTTCGCGGAGTACAGAAGCGTCCAATATCTTTAGTATCGCATCGCCGAAAAGAACGGGGTCGTCTCTCTCGACATGAATTCCAGTTGGGCCGGCGGTGCGCCGTGATTCCAACAAATCGAACGACACAGTCGCCGTGCCGAAGCACATATGCTCCGCGATCTTTATGAAGGTCGATAGCTGATTGATTGGATCTGGCGGGTCTGGCGCCAAACACACATCTGGCGTCGAAAGATACCTGAGAAGCCACGCATCACCCACCCAACCGACAAAATCGATATATTGTCCAACCTTGAGGGAATGCGCTAGACGCTGAAGATCTACAAGACAACCGCCATCCCCAAGTATCGCGAACTTCACGTCATTGCGTCCCCGCCGATAGACAATATGGCTAGCAGCCTTCACAACGCGGTCGACGCCATCCAGTGCCCCAAAGCGCCGACATATAGAGCCAAGTGCTGCGCTCCGCCTTTCAACGCAGGATCTACCGGGACACTGACAAAGTAGTCCAGGTCGGGTCCCTGCGGTCTCGTCATCGCGGCTTGAGTCGTAAATCAGGACCGGAGGCAGATGAAGGTATCGTGCATTCTTACGCTTAGCTGCCTGTGGTGCAAC